>CAYFPX010000350.1:0-4278 GCA_964344945.1 uncultured Enterobacterales bacterium | reverse complement strand
TGGCGGTCGAAGTCGAAGCAGACCCGCAGCGCCGTGGCCAGCAGGACCTCGCCCCCCGGCTTGTCCTTCAGCGCGCGGACCAGGGGCAGGTAGCCCTCGAAGGCCGTGGTGCCGGCGATCTCCTTGAGCTTGTCGACCTGCTGCCGCATCCGGAGCTCCGCCGCTTCTTCGGGGGTGGGCATCTCCTTGAGCACGAACTGCACGTTGAACTGCTTCTCGAGCACCATGCGGGTCGCCAGGTCCTGGCCACCGCTCAGGCTGATGGCCCAGCCCTCCTTGCCGATGCGGCCGGTGCGGCCGATGCGGTGCATGTAGACCGCCGGGTCCTGGGGCAGGTTGTAGTTGAAGACGTGGGTCAGGTTGGAGATGTCGATGCCCCGGGCCGCCACGTCGGTCGCCGCCAGGATGCGGATGGCACCGGCCTTCATCTTGGCCATCACCTGCTCCCGCTTCTTCTGGGGGAGCTCGCCGCTCAGCAGCTGGCAGGGCACTCCCTGCTTGTCCAGGTAGGTGGCGATGGTCGCGGTGTCCTCGCGGGTGTTGCAGAAGACGATCGCGTTGTCGGGCTTCTCGGAGTCGATGACCGCGAGCAGGGCCTTGACCCGGTGGTACTCCGGACCGGTCTCGTAGAGGATGTGGGTGATGCCCTCGACGTGGTCGGTGTCGGTCGACAGGTAGATGTCCACCGGGTCGTTGAGGAAGCGGTTGATGAGGCGCTTCACGTCGGCGTCGACGGTGGCGGAGAACATCAGCAGCTGGTTGTCGTCGGGCAGCTTGCTCAGGATCTTGGTGACGTCCTGGAAGAAGCCCATCGAGAGCATCTCGTCGGCCTCGTCGAGGCAGGCGACCTTGGCCTCGGAGAGGTCCAGGTTGCCCCGTCGCAGGTGGTCGAGGACCCGACCCGGGGTACCGACCACCAGCTCGACGCCTTCGGCCAGCGCCTGCTCCTGGGGACCCATCGCGACCCCGCCGTAGATGGTCAGGATGCGGACGTCCTTGTACTTGGCGATGCCGGCCAGCTCGCGGGCGATCTGGTTCGCGAGCTCCCGGGTGGGGGAGAGCACCAGGCCCTGCACCTTGCGGGCGCCGGGCTCCAGGGCCTCGACGATGGGCACGCCGAAGGCGCAGGTCTTGCCCGTGCCGGTCTTGGCGCGCACCAACAGGTCGCGGCCGGCCAGGCCCGGCTCGATGGCCTCGGCCTGGACCTGGGTGGCCTCTACGTAGCCGATGCCCTTGAGGCCCTCGAGGACCTCGGGGGACAGAGGGAAGTCCGTGAACTTGCGGCCCGACTTGTAGTCGGAGATGCGGCCCTCGTCCTCGGGCTCCTCGGTGGTGTCGGTGTCGGTGGTTGCGGCCTCTGCGGTCTCTTCGGTGGCTCCAGCGGGGGCGCCGTCGGTGATGTCCTCGACGGGCTCAGCCTCGGTGGCGGCCTCGGTCTCGAGGACGGGAGCGTCTGTGGGGGACGCGTCGGTCTGGGGGGTCTCGGTGGATGTCACCTTGTGGGCTCCTTGGCCTTGTGGTGGGCCGTCCTCACGTCGGCGACCCGGATCGTGGCGCCCCGACTATCGGAGCGGGCCCCACGAGGCCAACGGCGGGCAGACCTGGCTCGCAGCGCCGGAGCCACGGCGTTAATCTGCGTCCTTTTCCGGCCTCCGGCCCTGGGGACTCGCCCATGCCCAGCCCGACCCAAGCTGCCCAGCTCTCCGCCCTGCTCCAGGGAGCCCGGGCCGTGCTGCTCACCGGCCCGGAGGATCCGGACGGCGACAGCCTCGGCGCCTGCCTGGCCCTCGCCCGCGCCATCCGAGAACACGTCGGTGCGCGGGTCGATGTCGCGGGCCACGCCAACTTCCGCTACGCCTGGATGCCCGGCGCCGCGGACATGCTCGACGACGAGAGCGTGCCCGGCGCGTACGACGTCGCCATCGTGCTCGACGGGGATCGCCACCGCTTGAGCCCGAGGGTCACGGCCGTGTTCCAGTCCGCGGGCCGGCGGGCGATCATCGACCACCACGGCACCACCTCGGCCGACGGCTACGACCTGCCCATCATCGAGCGGGACGCCGCCAGCACCTGCGAGATGGTCCTGGAGCTCATGGACGCCTGGCAGGTCCCCCCGGACCGCGACTGCGCCGCCCTGCTCTACGCCGGCATGCTCTTCGACACCGGCGGCTTCCGGTACTCCAACACCAAGGCGTCGACCCTCCGAGCGGCCGCCCGGCTGCTGGACCAGGGCATCGACCACGCGACCATCGCCATCCACGTGCTGATGGAGCGCCGCCCGGCGGGCATGAAGCTCAAGGCCCGGGTCATGGACACGGCGACCTTCCACCACCAGGGCACGGTGGTCCAGGGCACGGCGAGCCTGGCCGTGCACGCCGAGCTCCAGACCAGCGAGGCCGACGTCGAGGGCATCGTGGACGCCCTGGTCTACGTGGAGGGCGTCGAGGTCGCGGTGCTGTTGGTCGAGCGGGCGCCGGGCAAGGTCAAGCTGAGCCTGCGCAGCCGGGGCCTGGTCGACGTGTCGTCGGTGGCGCGGTCCCTGCACGCGTCGGGGGGCGGTCACGCCAAGGCTGCCGGGGTCGTGCTCTCGATGCCCCTGGACCAGGTGGTCGCCACCCTTCCGGGAGTGCTGGCCGAGGCCGTGGCCCGGGCCCGAGCCAGTGCCGCCTGAAGAGACCCTGGACGTCCTGGTCGGCGCCTGGTCGGTCTACCAGCTCAGGGCCGGCCACCGGTTCAGCACCGACGACCTGCTGACCGCCTGGACCGCGATCCGGGCGCGACCGCGCGCCGTGGGGCCCCTGGACATCGGCAGCGGCATCGGCTCGGTCGGCCTGACCACCCTGTGGCACCTGCCCGCCGAGGCGCGGCTGCGCACGGTGGAGGCCCAGGAAGCCAGTGTCGAGCTGGCCCGCCGGAGCGTGGCCCACAACGGCCTGCAGGACCGCGTCACCGTGGTCCAGGGGGACCTGCGGGACCTCGCGGCGGTGCCGGAGACCCACGCCCACGACCTGGTCACCGGCTCGCCGCCCTACATCCCCGTGGGCAAGGGCGTGGTGTCGCCCCACCCCCAGCGCGCCGGCGCACGCTTCGAGCTGCGGGGCAGCGTGCTCGACTATGCGGCCGCCGCGGCCCGGAGCCTCCAGCGCGACGCCCGGTCCCGCTTCTGCTTCGTGCACCTGGCCACCGACCCGCGGCCGGAGCAGGCCCTCCGCGAGGTGGGCCTGGCGCTGCTCGCGCGCCAGGAGGTCTTCTTCCGGGCGGGTCGTCAACCCCTCATCGCCCTGTTCACGGCCGGCTGGGAGGGTGAGCGCCACGACCCGGAGCCCCTGGTCATCCGGGACGCCGAAGGCCGATTCACCGAGGCCTACCTCGACGTGCGGAGAGAGCTTGCGGCGCCGGTCTGGGTCAGCGCACCTCGCAGATGAACCGCTCCGTGTCCTCGCAGTCCAGGTCGTTCCACTCGTCGTTCGAGGCGCTGTGGATGGCCATGCAGTCCTCGCCCCGTCCCCAGTCGTTGGGCTCGCCGTCGTCCCAATTCGTCCAGTCGACCGCCTCGCCGGAGACCCAGGTGAAGGTGCCCTCGTCGTCCCGATCGTTGAGCCCGGTCCACCAGGAGCGGGTGGTCAACAGAGCCGCCGTGTCGTGGAGCCACTCGTTCTCGTCGGGCCCGCCGATCGCGACCAGGTCGTAGCCCACCGAGAGGCAGACCTCGCGAGCCTCCTCCCACGGGCTGGCGCTCTCGCAGAAGAGGTAGGTGCCACCGTCGTGGTGGTTGATCGGGCAGGGGCAGTCCGTGGCGTCGTCGATCACGCCGTTGCAGTCGGTGTCCACGCCGTCGCACACGTCGTAGGCCAGGGGATGCACGTCCGGGTCGTGGTCGTTGCAGTCGCCGTCGGCCTCGTAGCCGTCGCGCATCACGAACTGCCAGCCGGCGACCTCAACGTACTCGCGCACGTAGTCCTCGCGGGCGGCCTCCTTCAGGGCCTCGGCGGTCTCGGACCGGTGCGCCTTGTAGGCGGGGTACTCGCGGTGCCGCCACGTCGTCTCGGGGTCATCCGGCGCCGTGTCGGCGGTCGAGGAGTCCGCGGTGGCCGAGGTCGCGCCGGAGTCGCCCACCTGGAGCACCACCGGCTCCATGCAGGCGAGGGCGAGGGAGGCGAGCAGCATGACTCAGGACCGCTCACGGGGGTCAGCGGGCTCCAGAGGCGGCAGGCTCCAGGCTTCGAGTCCGAGCGCGCGGAGCAGCGAGGCCAGCGCCGAGGCGTGGGCCTCGTCTTC
>CAYFPX010000349.1:645-4789 GCA_964344945.1 uncultured Enterobacterales bacterium | reverse complement strand
GCCGGCCTCAGCCCCCGCGGAAGCTGCGGACCGCGCGGGCCAGGAACGGGTCGGCGGGCTCGGGCGCGGTGGGGTCGCGCAGGGCGTCGAGGAGACGTCGGGTCATCTCCGCCTGCTCGAGCGCGCGCTCGAGCAGGGCGACGACCGCGGCCAGGGCCGGGCTGGTGCCGAGGTGATCGCGCCAGCGGTCGACCGCGGCCGCCAGGCTCGGGTCCGGCGGCGCCGGGGCCTCGGTCGCGTTCGGCGTGCCGGTGGCGTTGATGGCGTCGACGATGGGCTGGACCTTCTTGACCTGGCGCTCGGTGGAGCTGCCGAAGACCTTCTTCAGCGCGTTCTCGATGGGGGCGAACATTCGCTCTCCTCAGGGGATCGGCGCAAGGTGCGCACCGGTCCTCCCTGGGTCAACTGGGACGAAAGGCTGCGCTCGTAACCCCTTACTACTGGGGGAGATAGTCCATCGGGTCGACGAATCTCCCGTCCACCTGCATCTCGAAGTGCAGGTGAGGCCCCGTCGACTGCCCGGTCGACCCCACCGTGGCGATCATCTCGCCGGCCTCGACCCAGTCGCCCTCCCGCACCATGAGCCGAGAGTTGTGGGCGTACCGGGTGGTGATGCCGTAGCCGTGGTCGATGGTCACCATGCGGCCGTAGCCGGAGTTGTAGCGGGCCATGGCGATCGTGCCGGAGGCCGCGGCTCGAACCGGGGTGCCCCGCGGGGCCGAGATGTCCACCCCGGAGTGCATCTTCTGGCGCCGGGAGATGGGCGAGCGGCGCCAGCCGAAGCCGGAGGTGAGCCGGCCGTCCACCGGCCACACGCTCGGAAAGGCCGCCTGGTAGCTGAACATGTCCCCCGCCTCGAGGGTGAGCAGGTTCAGGCGCGGCTCGACCTCTTCGGCCAGGCCGAGGAATTCGTCCAGGCGCTCGTCCAGCCGCGACGCCCAGGCCTCCGCGGGCCGCAGGGCGTCGGGGTCGAGCTCTTCGGAGTAGCCGAAGGGATCGAGCTCCTCCATGGGCTCTCCGTCCAGATCGTCCGGTCCGCCGGGGCCCTCCCAGGGCGTGTCCTCGGCGAAGAGCTCGCCGCCCAGGGCCTCGACCTCCTCGTCGTCCAGGGGCCCGAAGCCCGGCAGGATGGGCGAGTCCCCCACCAGCCGGAGCTGGGCGTCGTAGAGGCGGATGCGGTGGAGGGCGGCGTCGGCCTCGTCGAGCTTCTGCTCGATGTGGTCGAGCCTGGTGCGCAGGGCGAGGTTCTCCTCGAGCAGGGCGTCGTAGGCGCCGACCCGGGGCCAGGTGGCCAGGGCCGCGACCGCCACGGCCGCCACCAGGCCGGCGAAGGTCGCCCCCCACAGGACCCCCCTGCGCAACAGGACTCGCCGGACCGTCCACTGCTTGACCGGTCCGCCGCCGTCCTCCGGGACGACCAGGACGGTCCAGGAGTCCGGCCGCTTGTCGGTCAGGCTTCGTCCACCTTGACCACGACCACGGTGACGTTGTCGTCGCCGCCACGGTCGCAGGCCATGGAGATGAGCTGCCGAGCGGAGTCCTGGGGACCCTTGCGCTGGACCAGCTCGCCGATCTCGGCGGCCTGGACGAGGTTCGAGAGGCCGTCGCTGCACATCACGAAGCGATCCCCGCGGCGGATGGCCCGGACCTGGGTGTCGATCTCGACGTCCTCGGTGTAGCCGAGGCTGCGGGTGATGATGTTGCGCAGGCGATGGGTCTTGGCCTCCTCGGCGCTCAGGACACCGGCGCGGACCTTCTCATTCACCAGGGAGTGGTCCTCGGTGAGCTGCTCGATGCGGCCCTCGCGCACCAGGTAGATGCGCGAGTCGCCCACGTGGGCCAGGAAGGCGTTGCCGGAGTCGACCAGCATCACGACCGCCGTGGTGCCCATGCCCTTGTACTCGGGCTCGGCCAGGGCCTTCTCATAGATGCGCTTGCCGGCCAGGCGGATCGAGTAGCGGATCTTCTCCCGCTGGAGCTCGACCGGGTTGTCCAGGTCGATGTCCGCCACCTTGAGGTCCGGGTCCAGCTCGATGGAGCTCAGGACCTCCTCGACGGTGTTGACCGCGATGGCCGAGGCGTACTCGCCGCCCACGTGACCGCCCATGCCGTCGCACACCACGAACAGGTTCAGCTCGTCGTTGATGAGGTAGTTGTCCTCGTTGTTCGTGCGCTTCATGCCGACATCGGTGATGCCGCAGGAGGTCAGGCGCATGAAGGCTCCGGGGTGGTCGGGAAGCCAGCGCTGATAGCGTCGCGACGGTCGTTCATCAAGCCGCTCCGCCCGTCATTGTCTCACGGAGCACGTCGCGCCCTCCAGAGCCTGCGCCAGGGTGCCCCACTCCGCGAGGTGCAGGGTCTCCGCGCGGCGGCGCTCCCCCACGGTGTCCGCCACGAGCTGCCGCACGAGGGCCTTGTCGTACCGGCTGGAGAGGGCGTTCTCCAGGGTCTTGCGACGCTGGGAGAACCCCGCCCGCACGACCGCCTGGAAGGTCTCCGGTGACGCGCCGCCCAGTCGGGGCTCGTCGTGCAGGGCCACCTCGATCACCGAGGACCGCACCTTGGGCCGCGGGTGGAAGGACCCCGGCTCCACCGTGAGCGCGATCCGGGGCTCGCCGTAGGCCTGGACGTGCACAGACAGCGACCCCCGGGCCTTGTCTCCGACCCGGGCGACCACCCGCCGGGCGACCTCGCGCTGGAGCATCACGACGAGCCGCTCGAACCGGGGCGCAGCCGTCACCAGCCGGGTCAGGATGGCCGTGCCCACGTTGTAGGGCAGGTTGGCGCAGAGCACCCAGCCCTCGCCCGGAGCGACCTCGCTCCAGTCGACCTTCAGCGCGTCCCCCGGCACCACGTGCAGCGCCGGCAGGTCCTCGGCCAGGAAGGCCACGAGGTCCCGATCCAGCTCGACCGCTCGTAGCTCGCAGCCCGTGGCGAGCAGCGAGCGACTCAGGGCCCCGAGACCCGGCCCGATCTCGACGACCCGGGCTCCCTCCCCGGCTCCCGCGAGCGAGGCGATGCGGTCGGTGATGCGCGGGTCGACCAGGAAGTTCTGGCCGAAGCGCTTGCGGGCGCGACGCTCCAGCCGCTTGAGCACGTGGCTGGGATGTTCCCGCTCCATGACCTCAGGTCCCCGGCTGCCAGGTGGGCCGCGCCCCGGTGGAGAGCGGGTCCCGGTCACCCCGGAGCAGGCGAAGCCGCCCGGCGCTCGCGATCATCGCGCCGTTGTCCGTGCAGCGGCTGCGTGGCGGCACGGTCACCGAGAAGTGGCCTGCGGCGGCCAGGGCCTGGACCCCGGACCGCAGCGCCGAATTGGCCGCCACGCCGCCAGCGATGGCGACCCGATGCACGCCGGTCTGCCTGACGGCCCGGAGCAAGCGGTCCGTCAGCACGTCGACCACCGCCTGCTGGAAGCTGGCGCAGACGTCGGGCAGCGCGGCGGGCTCCCGCCCGTGCAGGTGCTGACGCACCGCGGTCTTGAGCCCGGAGAAGGAGAAGCCGAGGGGACCCTGGGGGCTGCGAGGCCGAGGGAAGCCCACCGCCGCGGGATCGCCGTCGGCCGCGTGACGGTCGACCACCGGGCCGCCAGGGTACCCCAGTCCCAGCATGCGGGCGACCTTGTCGAACGACTCCCCCACCGCGTCGTCCACTGTGGTGCCGAGCACGCTGTAGTCGCCCAGGGACCGGCACTCGTACAGGGTCGTGTGCCCCCCCGACACCACCAGGGCGACGAAGGGCCACGACGGGGCCGGATCGTCCATGAGCGGGGTGAGCAGATGGCCTTCCAGGTGATTGACGCCGACAAAAGGCACCTTCCACCCGGCGGCCAGGGCCTTGGCGTGGCTCAGCCCGACGAGCACCGCGCCGATCAAGCCCGGACCCGCGGTGGCGGCCACGGCATCGGGCCTGGTCAGCCGTGCCTGATCCAGGGCGGCGCGAGCCACCACCGCCACCTTTTCCACGTGGGCCCTGGCGGCGAGCTCCGGGACGACCCCGCCGTAGGCCGCGTGGATGTCCTGGGAATACACCACGTCGGACAACACGCCATCGGCGCCCACCACACCGGCGGCGGTCTCGTCACAGCTCGTTTCGATGCCCAGAACATTCACCGGGGTCGTGCCTCCCGGCAGCGTCTATCGCACCA
>CAYFPX010000349.1:0-583 GCA_964344945.1 uncultured Enterobacterales bacterium | reverse complement strand
CCTGACAGGTCTCCACCTCGGGTACCCGGACCGGCTTGACCCCGGTCGGGTCCGAAGCGTGGGCCCGTCCGGCACCGTGGCAGGCTTCACACTGCACGTCGTGGAACCCGTAGATGCTCTCGGGGTTGTTCGGCCCCCCGAACTGCCCCACGCCGGTGGAGTGGCACCCAAAACAGTCGAAGTCGCCGTTGCGTTGGTCGTCGACAAGGGTCTGCCAGGCCGACGCGTGGGGCGTGCGCTTCCACTGCAGGTGTTGTTCGAGGTGGCACCCTTTGCAGCCTTCCGCGCCGAGCCACGGGCCCGTCTCGGGGGCGTCGTGGGTGAACCCGGTGAACGCCAACGAGGTCGAGCCGGCCTTGAAATCGTCCACGAGCTGCTTGACCCGGGGGTGGTTGGCGACCGTCTCGCTCAGTTCCACCAGCTCCACCGAGAACCGACTCGTTCCCGCGAGCGCCGCGGCAGAGCGCGCATGTTGGGCCTCAAACACCTCCACTTCTTCCGAAGCCCGGTCCAGCTTCACCCGTGCTCGGGTGATGGCGTCGGGGGTCTGGGCGTCTCGAAGGCGGCCCTGAGCGGTGGCCAC
>CAYFPX010000348.1:1467-4847 GCA_964344945.1 uncultured Enterobacterales bacterium | reverse complement strand
CGGTCGCCGGACACCCACTCCTCCCCATCGAGCTGGCTCGGCACCTCGAAGCGGCCCGGCCGGGACAGGGTCAGCTCGAACACGTCGGCGCTGAAGCCAGGGGTGTGGGCGACCCCCAGGTGATCCAGGTGCTCCTGCCAGATCGGCACCTGCTGCAGGTCCCGCAGGACGATGCTCAGCAGCTCCCGTCGGCCCTTGACCGGGACCAGCTCCATGCGGCCGTCGTCGGGCTCGGTGTCGCGATCGAGCACCCACTCCCCGGCGTAGAGCGGGGTGTTGTTGATCACCAGGTCCGTCAGCGCCGTGTACCGGTGGCGCGTCCCGTGGCTGGCCACCTGGGCCTCGAACTTGGTGGGCTCGATCCAGGACTCGACCACCTTGCGCAGCGCGGCGCCGGCATAGACGGCCTGATCCCGGTAGATCTCCCGCAGGATGGGGATGCGCCGGACGACCTCGCGGCTGCGGTTCCGCTGTTGGAGGACATCGGCGGAGAAACCCCAGCCCACGCAGTCGAAGAAGTGCTCGCTGTGGGTGACCTGGCCCTGCTCGTCCAGGCGCTCGACCCGGCCGACGTCGAGCCAGGTGACGTGGCCCGCTGCGATCACGTCGACGTTGTCCGGGATGCGCGCCAGGTCGCTGGAGAGCCCGAAGGAGCCTCCCTGGTTGTTCGCGGTGCCCGACGGCAGCATGCCCATGTGGCGGAGCCGGCCCGCGGCGAGCACGCCCTTGGCCACCTCGGCGAAGGTCCCGTCGCCGCCCAGGGAGACCACCAGGTCGATGGGCGAGTCCGGCTCGTCCAGGCGGGCCCGCAGGGTCTCCACCGTGCGCCCCTCGGGCTCGGTGTGCACCAGGTCGGCGGCCAGGCCCGCGCGGGTGAGCTCCTGCAGGGCCTGCTCGATGCGAGCCAGCGCCTTGCCGGACCGGGCCGTGGGGTTGCCGACGAGCAGGACGGAGTTCGCCATGCCGAGACAGTAATGCGTGGGAGATGATGCCTGGCGATGCACCTCGCCGAGCTCCCCACCCCCGCCGCCGTCGTCGACGCCGCAGTGCTCCGCCGCAACTGTGAGCGCATGGGGGAGCGGGTCGCAGCCCAGGGCCTCGCCCTGCGCCCCCACGTGAAGACCCACAAGGTGCCGGCGATCGCTCGGCTCCAGGGCGGGGAGGGCATCACGGTGTCGACCGCGCCAGAGGTTCGGGCCTTCGCGGCGGCGGGGTTCACTGACCAGACCCTGGCGGTGCCCCTGGCGCCGGGCCGCATCCCCGAAGCGGTGGCCCTGGCGGCGGACCTGGACCTCGGCCTGCTGGTGGACGACCTCGGGGTGGTGGAGGCGCTGGGCCGCACCGCCCGGGACCGGCGGCAGACCGTGGCGGCGTGGCTCAAGGTCGACTGCGGCTATGGCCGCGCTGGGGTAGACCCGGCTCACCCCGGTGCGCTGCGGGTGGCGGAGGCCCTCGACGCGCACCCCTGGCTGGACTGGCGGGGACTGCTCACCCACGCGGGCCACAGCTACGACTGCCTGGATCGGGCGGGGATCCGCCAGGTGGCGTCCCAGGAGGTCGCGGTGATCCGCGGCTTCGCCGGAGACCTTCGCGGGCGCGGCCTGACCGTGCCGGCGGTCAGCATCGGCAGCACCCCGACCCTGTCGGTGGCGGTGGACCGGACCGGCGTCAGCGAGGCCCGCCCAGGGAACTACGTCTTCCACGACCTGCACCAGGAGGGCATCGGCGCCTGCCGCGCCGAGGACATCGCGCTGTCGGTGGTGAGCTCGGTGATCGGCGTCTACCCCCAGCGGGGCACCGTGGTCCTCGACGCCGGGGCCCTGGCACTGTCCAAGGACCCGGGGCCGACCCACCTGAAGGGGCCTGCGAGCCTGGGCCGGGTCTGCGATCTGGACGGTCGGCCGCTGCAGGGCCTGGCACTCGTGGGGCTCAGCCAGGAGCACGGCAAGGTCCGGGTCACGGGGCCGGACCCGGGCCTGCAGGTGGGCGACAAGGTGCGGGTGCTGCCGAACCACAGCTGCCTCGTGGCCGCGCTCCACCCGATCCTGCACGTGGTCGAGGACGGGCGGCGGGTCGAGCAGCTGCACCCGGTCCGCGGCTGGTAGCCTCGTCCGGGGAGTGAGCGGCGTGGCGGGCACCTGGGCTTGGCCTCTCATCGAAGCGCTCGCGGCGTGGAAGACCACGCGGCGGCGGTTGTTCGCCTACACGGAGCGGCGGGCTGCGGCCTTCGATCCCGGTGGCTACCGCTTCATGGTCTGGGGGTTCGCCGACGGCACGCTGCCGCGCGCGGAGCTCGAGGACGACCCGGAGCGCACCCTGGCGCACCTCTACCACCGGGTGCTCGAAGACGCGCCGGTGCGCGGCGCGGACATCGTGGAGCTGGGCTGCGGGCGAGGAGGCGGCGCCGGCTACGTGCGCCGGACCCTCGGCCCCCGGCGGGTGGTCGGGGTCGATCACCTGAGCGAGAACATCCAGCAGGCCCGACGGCGCTTCGTCGGCGAGGCCGGCCTCGAGTTCGTGTGCGCCGACATGACCCGAGTGCCCTTCCAGCACCAGAGCTTCGACCTGGTCGTGAGCATCGACAGCACCCACGGGCTCGTGGACATGGACGCTTTCTTCCAGGAGGCCCGCAGGCTGCTGCGGCCGGGAGGTCAGCTGGTGCTGTCGGACCTGCGCGAGGACTGGGGTCCCGACGAGGCCCGGATGCAGGGCCACGGCTTCGAGATCCTGGCGCTGGAGGAGCTGTCCGAAGGCGTGGTCGCGGGCCTCGACGCCGACGCCGCCCGCCGCAAGCGCTTCGCACGCGCCCAGCCCGTCGGGCTGCGAGGTGCGGCCGAGGTGCTGCTGGGGGTGCCGGGCACGCCGCTCTACCGGGGCCTGGAGGACGGCTGGCTCCAGTACGTGAGGTACCGGCTCCGGAGAGGCGACGGTTAGCGCGCACATCGAGCGAGGTGAGCGAGAACGGGCCGCCGCCGCCCTGGATCCGCCGCCGCCGCAGGACTCTGGTGACAGATGCGGGTTAGGAGCGGCCCCATGTCCTTCACCCTTCGGAGCCAGGCCGATGGCCTCGCGGTGCACGTGCACACCTGGGAGCCCGACGGCGAGCCGCGGGCCCTGGTGCAGATCCACCACGGCATGGCGGAGCACGGCGCCCGGTACGGGGAGCTGGCCGAAGCGCTGACCGCCCGGGGCTGCGTGGTCTGGGCGCCGGACCATCGCGGGCACGGCCGGAGCATCGTCCCGGGGGAGGCCCCCGGTCACTTCGCCGACGAAGCGGGCTGGGATCGTGCCGTCGCGGACCTGGTGCAGCTCAGCCGCGAGCTGCGCAGTCGGTGGCCTGGACTCCCCAGCCTGGTCATCGGACACTCGATGGGCTCCTT
>CAYFPX010000348.1:0-1437 GCA_964344945.1 uncultured Enterobacterales bacterium | reverse complement strand
CTGACCATGCAATTCCTGATGGAGCAGGGCCGCCACGTCGCCGGCGCCGTGCTGACCGGCTCCAACGGTCATCCCGGGCCCCTGCGTCACCTCGGCGCGGTGGTCGTGCGGCTCGAGGAGCGCCGGCTGGGCCCCCGAGGCAAGAGCCGCCTCATCGACAAGCTCTCCTTCGGGGCCTTCAACCAGGGCGTGGAGCACCCCCGCACCGACTTCGACTGGCTCAGCCGGGATCCGGACCAGGTCGACGCCTACGTCGCCGATCCCCTGTGCGGCTTCATGCTCACCACCCGGTCGTGGAAGCAGTTCCTGCACGCCCTGCGCATGGTCCACCGCGACGATCACATCGCCCGCATCCCGGCAGGCCTCCCCCTGTTGGTGGTCAGCGGCGACGCGGACCCGGTCGGCGAGCACGGCCAGGGGGTCCAGCGGCTCGTCGACGCCTGGGAGCGCGCCGGACTCCACGAGGTCACCCTGGCGCTCGTGCCCGGCGCTCGTCACGAGGTCTTCAACGAGACCGACCGCGCCGAGACCGTCGGCCGGGTGGCCGACTGGATCGAGGCTCGAATTGTCGGCTGAGCACCGGTAGCATCGGCCTCTCTGGAGACGCCATGGCCTCGCTGCTCGCCCTGTCGCTGTTCGCCTGCGTCCCGGAGTGCCAGGAGGGCTACGCGGAGGACAACCTGGGGGTCTGCTCGCCGCTGCCTCCCGGTGAGGACGGGAGCACCTCGGGGCAGGACGGCGCCACCCCGAGCCTGGGGGAAGGCTGCGAGAACCCGCGCACCTTCTCCGGCACCGTCGGGGGGGCCAACGCGACCCTGACCTCGCTGGCCTGGGCGGACACGGGTGTGGGCGCGATCCTGTTCGGGTTCGACAACGGCGACGCGTGTGACCACGCGGAGGCCCCCGAAGACGCCGAGGGGGTGGTGCTCATGGTGAACCTGGACACCCGAGGAGAGGCCGTCGAGGCTGGCCGCACCTACGACGTCCAGGACCCGGAGGCCGGCCCTGGCGGCGAGGATCCCGCGGCGATCGTCTCGGTCCGCGCCGATGGCGGGGGCGACGACTGGACCCAGGCCTCCGGGGGGTCCCTGACCGTGGGCTCCCTGAGCGAAGGGGGGCCCCTCGTGGTGACGGAGGTGGACTTCACCTTCGACGACGCCGACAGCCTGAGCGGCGCCTTCGAGGCCTGTGCCTGCAGCGCCCTGGCCGATCAGGGCGATCCCGGCGGGGGCGGCGAGGAAGGTGGTGAGGAGGGTGGCGAGGAAGGTGGCGAGAAGGGCAGCAACCCCCCGAAATAGTTCACCGGCCCCTGACCTTTTGAGACACGGACCCCTCGGTGGCACCGCTATTGTCGCGCCGATCCTGGCCGCCCCACGCGTGTGCGCATCGGTGTTCGGCGTAGCAGCATGAACCCGCACAGTTGGCTGAACCGGGGAG
>CAYFPX010000347.1:0-4918 GCA_964344945.1 uncultured Enterobacterales bacterium | reverse complement strand
ATGCTCCACAAGCTCCGCTGACGGGGACCCCCGGGGGCGGCCGCCCGCCCCCGGGACCGAGACCTACCGGGTCATGGCCCCGAGCATCGCGCCGACCCGGCGGAGCTCGACGAGCTTCTGGTCGGCGCCGGGAAGGGTCGGGAGGAGGGCGAGGACGGCGGCCGCTTCGGCCGCGCTGCGGAGGGCGATGCGGTAGTGGCGCTTGCCCTCTGGGTCCCGGCCGTGGGGGGCGCCTTCGGCGATGTTGAGGACCATGGAGTCCGCTGCCCGGAGGCCCTGGTCCTGGAGATGGCGGCGCTTGGAGGGGAAGGAGGTCGCCGCGAACCAGTGGTTGACCCCGACCGCGAGCCAGAAGGCGTCGAGTCGTTCGTGGTCGAAGGCATGAAGAGGAGGAGTTGCAGGCATCTCGTGTGCTCCGGAGGGCGGGGGGTTGGTCCAGCGAGCCCGCCCCACACCCAAGCGCCGCAGGCGCGGGGCGGGCTCGCTGGGCCGACCCCCCGCCCGGAGGAGCACACGAGATGCCGGCAACTCCGGGGGATGCCTCTGGCCTTGAGCACGAGCCACGAGCCACGAGCCACGAGCACGAGCACGAGCACGAGCACGAGCACGAGCACGAGACACCCCCGCCCCGAGAGCCATGTCGGAAGCGATCCGAGTCAACCACCCGCCTTGTCACGCGATGTCACGTCTGACCTCCGGGGTTGGCCTCCAATGCCGCATATGGTCCGATGCTCAGGACCACTGAAGCCTCGACGGGAGTCGGTGGCCGGTCCAGGTGTGCCATGAAGAAGCTCGTGCTCGTGTTCCCCCGCCAGCTGTACCGCAGCACTGTGGCAGGCGGCCTCCAAGCGTTTCACCACCCCCTGGAGCTCTCCGACGTCCTGGGACAGGCCAAGACGATCGTGGCTCAGGCCTACCTACATGGGCGGACCGGCGCCCAGACCCAGATCACCGTGAAGGCCTACCAATCTGCCCGTCCTCGGCAAGACGGCCGATGCGAGGACACGGGTGGCACGCTCGGGACGAATCAGTCCGTCACGACCCTCGGCTCGACGTCCTGGGTGCTCAGTGGAGACTTCCACGGTCGCGTCGAGCTGGTGCTCGAGATGGACTCCGGAGACAGCAATGTGCAGGAAGCGGACCTCGAGGTGCGAACGACCCTGATCCTGGGAGAGTGATGCGTGGCTGAGACCCAGGGCCCGACTTTGCGCTCGCTGCGCAAGGCACAAGTCCGCAGACAGGAGGCCCGCTTGGAGGCCTGGCGCGGTCTCGTGCCAGGGTCAGCCTGGCTCTCACGCAGGTCAGCGCTCAACAGTGACGGTGTCTTCAACAGCTCGGAGCCGGTTGCGGAGGGAGAGGACCTTCTGACCTCGCCGGCCGCGACGCCGAGCAAGGCCTTCGGCGTGAACCACGTTAGGGCATTTGTAGATCTCACCTTGGAAGGCGCAAGTCCCTGTAGCTCCCGCGGAGGTGTCGACGCGGACCCCTTCGAGGATGCTGTGCGGATCGGGGCCGACCGGGTCAGGCACGCGGGCCCATGCGACCTCTACTGGCACTCCCTGGCTGCTTCCGGCAACGCCAGGCTCAAGTTGGTGGGAGGACCCGTGCCATTTGGCCCCGCTGCACTGAAGGCGGCGCTGGATCCCCCGAGCAATCAGCAAGAAGTCGCCCTGGCACTGCGGGCAGCAAGGGACCTTGGCCTGAAGCTGTCCCTCACCTTCATGCACAACGGCGGAGGCAACAACGAGTTCGCCGGGACGCCTCCGAGTGATGCAACCTGCCCCTCGCAGGTGGGCTGGAGTGATACGGACGCACTGGACAACGTCCCGCAGCTGCAGTGGGCCGAGGACCATGTCGGAGCGAGCTCACCCTCGGGGTTGTTCGACTTCCCTCTGGACAGCTTGGGCGGTGACCCGAGCTGTCTCTGGCACCTGGACAGCCTCGACGTGTCTTCACCTTACAAGCGGGAGTACCTGGGCCTCATAGCAGAGAATGTTGGACTCTGGCTGACGGCGTTGGAGAGCAGACTCGGGTTCGCGCTCGATGAGGTCATAACGTCCATCGAGATGTTCAACGAGGTCGACGCGCGCTGTACCTACAACCGGGACGGTTCGAGCTACGATCCGGCACGGACTGGAGACGCGTGGGGCCGGGCGGTGGCCTGGTCGGCAGCGGGCCTGCGCCGGGGTCTGAGCGGGAGCCAAGGTGGCGACAGCATCGCACTCTTCCTCCCGGCGATGTCGTCCTATCAGGGGTCGTTCCCTGTAGGAAGTGGGAGAACGTGGATTGAGCGGCTTCAGACCCTGGAAGCGTTGGTTGCAGGATTTGTATCGGAAGTAACCTTGCTTGGTGTCGACGCGAATGGGCCTCTTCCCGCCGAGCTGGTCGACCTCCCAGGACTCATCCAGGGCATGGACTACCACTTCTACCACCGGAAGGCCGAGGCGACGCACATCACCATGCTCAGGCATGAGGTAGCGGCCATCCAACAGGCAATTGCCATCGCATTCGACAATGCCGTGGGCGCAGCCCTGCGCACAGACCTGGCCGGCACGCTCAACGGTCTTCCCATCACAGTCGCCGAAAACGGCGTAAGTGTCTGCGATATCGCATCTGGGGGGGCCTGCGGCAGCGGACCCGAGTGGAGGCCGCCCGGCTACGGTTCCACCATGCAGGAAGGCGAACGGTTTCAGGCCAACGAGGTCATCCGTCGTCTGTGCGGAGCGTTGGCCTCTGAGGCGGTCCTGGCCGGCTGGCATGCCTGGCAATCCGGAGTGCCGAATGAAGAAAACAAGTTCACGGGCAGCGGTCTACGCTACGACTTGACCGACTCTGGCGCACCCGCCAGCGATGCCGAGCCCCGGCCGAGTTGGTTGGCCTACCGACGTCTGGTGGATGTGCTGGGTCCGGTGTGGGAAGGGAGCGTCGTTCTTCCGACTGCGCGGGAACGGTCCGAGCTCAAGACCTGGCTGGAGTCGTCGAGCGAGCGCGAGCGAGCGCGCACCTGGTGCACGGTGTTGGAGCTGCGGGCCGGTCAGCCGTCTTCCTGGTACTACCTGCTGCTCTTCGAGCCCGTCGTTCCCGGGGACGTGCAGCTCGTGCTCACGGCGAGCGCATCCGCTGGTGGAGGCCTGCTCGTGCAGGAGATCGACCTGGACCCCGGTCACTACCAGATGCACCTGCCTCCCTGCGATCTTCCCACAGGCTTTCTCATCGGCCCAAGCTACTCGTCGGACAGCGACGTTCCCCTGCCGGCCAGCTGGAGCCTTCGGCCAGGAGACGATCCGGTGTTGCTCCGGTCGGAGATGCAGCTGAGCTGGGAGTGCAGCCACGCAATCTCTGTGCTCGATCAGTTGGCGCCGGACCTGGACATTCCGCGTTGGGACGATGACTGGCTGGACTTCCGCCGCGAAGAGGTGTGGGAGCAGTTCTTCACGGACCTGAATGACCCGGTGGCCCGAGGGTGGTGAGGGCGGTTTGGCTCTTCGGTGTTGCCGCATCGCTGACAGCCTGTGACGGGGAGGAGACTGAGCAGATTCAGGAGTCCCCCAGCAAGAGGCAGCGGATGGACCTCTGGTCTTCCGCTGTCGCGCTGCCCTGTGGCGGAATGTCGACGGGCGTTGTGGTACCGACCGCTGATGGCTCGCCTCTCTGGGCCCACGGTGGAAACGGCTTCGAGGGTCGGGCGCCGGTGGTCGGCGTGGACCTGGGAGGCATTGCACAGGTGTCTGAGGAGGACTGCAGCGCCATCTGGGAGATCAGTGAATCACCGGATGATGAGTCGGCTGGGCTCGGGTCGTCTGTCGATATCGCCGACCTCGATCGGGATGGTCTGCCAGAGGTGGTCGTTGGGCACCCGCAGCGGATCTCGTTCGAAGACCCGCTCGAAGGTGGCGTCTTCGTGTTCTCCACGCCCCTCGATGGTGCCATCACTCTCGATGAGGCCGACCGGGTCTGGGAGGGGAATCACAACTCCGCCGGCTCTTGGCTGGCCATCCTCTCGACTCAAACCGAGACCACGGTATTGGTGGCTGCCCCAGAGGAATACGCTGATGGCGAGGGCACGGGTCGGCTCTATCTCGTCGATGGCGAGGCCCCGGAAGGGGGCTTGGACGAGCGCTCCCATGGGCACGTCATCGGCCCCGGCGGATACGGCGTGTCGGGCCAACTCGGGACACGATCGGACCTGACTGGCGACGGGATCCCCGATGTCGTCACCGGGGACGAGTACTCTGCGGGGTATTCTGGGATCACAATTGTGATTGAGTCGCCGATGAGCGGCGTCATACAGGCGGTTGACTCTCAGGCAGCCTTCCTGGGCGAGCCAGCCTCCAACAGCGGTCGCGCGCGCTCGACCGGAGACAGCGACGGCGATGGCCACGACGACCTGCTGATCGGCGCCCCGTTCGCGAATGAGTACGAGGGCGCCGCCTACCTGTTCTGTGGACCTCTCGAGGGCGACCTGACCTGGGAGCAGGCGGATGCATTGTTCCGGCCTCGGGAACGAGGTCCGGAGTACTTCAACCAGGCCAGTCTCGGCGAGGGATTGTCGCTCGACCAGGACCTGGACGGCGATGGCCGCCAGGACGTTGCGGTGGGAATGAGCCGCTTCCAGGTAGACGAGGTCCAGGTGGGGGCGGCCTATGTCTGGTTCGGGCCAGTCTGGGGCCAGCAGGACACGAACCATGCGGACGTCGAGGTCTCGGTGCCTCCAGATGACGTTGGCGCTGTTGGGCGGCACATTCTCGGGGTGCCGGATCTGGACGGGGACGGACGGGACGAGGTGCTGATCTATGGCGCCTACCTGCCGGGCGAGGACACGGTGGCGACATTCCTGCTCTGGGGCGGCGCCCTATAGGGAGAGGCACGAGCACGAGCACGAGCACGAGCACGACCCGGAGGCCGCAGGCCGGAGGGG
>CAYFPX010000346.1:2481-4928 GCA_964344945.1 uncultured Enterobacterales bacterium | reverse complement strand
AGGTGACCGCCCACCGTGTCGATCTGGGCTCGGATCACGTTCTCGTCGAGGCCCCCGACCAGGCTGAAGCCCAGGATCAAGAGCGCCACCCCCGCGACCACCGCCACCCCCGTGATCAGGCTGCGGCGGAGGTTGCGCGCCAGGTTGCGCGCGGCGAGCCCGATCAACCACATCAGGGGATCTCGATGCCGGTGATGCGGCCATCGCGCAGCCGCACGATGCGTCGGGCCCGCCCGATGACCATCGGGTCGTGGGTGGAGAAGACGAAGGTCGCTCCCTGCTGCTCGTTGAGCTGGCGCATCAGGTCGAGCACGCCCTCGCCGGTCACGGAGTCCAGGTTGGCGGTGGGCTCGTCGGCGATGACCAGGGCCGGCTGCTTCACCAGGGCACGGGCGATGGCCACCCGCTGCTGCTGGCCGCCGCTGAGCTGGGTCGGCCGCCGATCCACCAGGTCTCCCAGGCCCACCTCGGCCAGGGCGGCCCGGCAGCGGCCGAGGTCCGAGGGCTGACCGCTCAGGCGCAGGGCCAGCTCCACGTTCTCCAGGGCGGAGAGCACCGGGATCAGGTTGAAGGACTGGAAGATGAAGCCGATCCGCGCCGCGCGAACCCTGGACAGCTGCGCCGAGGTGAGCCCCGCCACGTCCTGGCCGTCCAGGGCCACCGTGCCGCCGTCGGGCTGGTCCAGGCACCCCAGCAGGTTCAGCAGCGTGGTCTTGCCGCTGCCGCTGGGGCCGGCGAGCACCAGGAACTCCCCGGGCTCGACGGTCAGGTCGATGTCGCTGAGCGCCTGCACCCAGGTCTCGCCCAGCGGGTAGCGCTTGGAGACGCCCTTCAGCTCACAGATGGCCACATCCGCTCCTCCAGGTCCCGTAGCACTCAGAAAGCCGCTCGCACATAGGCGACGAGGCTCCACGCCGGCACCAGGCCCGCTGTGTCCACGTAGATTCGCGTCACGTCTTGATCCGGGTCCGGCTGAATCACCACCGTGCTCATGGCCGGAGTGTCGTGGGGATTGAGCTCGCCCTCGCCCAGGAAGAACTGGCCCAGCAGGTCCAGGGACCAGATCCCGCCAGGCTTCCAGGACAGCGACGGCACCAGGACCGCGCTGCGATCCTGCAGGTTCATGAGCCCGGTCGCCGCGAGCTGGTAGTCATCGAACAGCGAGAGCCGAGCGCTGGCGAGGGCGTAGTGTCGACCGATGGTGAAGCGGGGCGCCCCATCGGGCTCCTCCTGCTCGGCGTAGGCGCAGTCCGGGGTGGGCAGAGTGCTCCCGCGAGCGGTCGGCGAGTAGTCGTCGGGGTCCGCCAGGCCCGTGCCGTCGTAGGTGTACTGGGCCGCCAGGACCAGCCCATCGAGCACGACGACCGACCAGTCCACCCCGACGCTCGCCTCGAGCTGCGGGGCCTCGCCGTCGAGGAGCGGCGCCAGGTGCACGCCGCCTTCGAGCCACCAGCCCACGACCAGCTGGCCCTTGGCGTCGAGCCCCAGGAAGTACTCGCCCTCGGTCGTGGCGCTGGCCACCGGCGAGAGATCGGTCCCGGCGACGTTGAGGGTGGGCCGCAGGCCGAACCGACCCTCCAAGCCCTCCAGGCCGTCGTCGTCCCAGCGGCTCACCGCCGCCACCGCCATCACCTGGTGGCGATCCCCGAGGGGCACGGTCGCGCGGGCGGCATCGACCCCCTGGCGCTCCTGCCACGGGGTGGTCAGGAGCGTCTCTGCGAAGAGGTCCGTGGGGTTGAGCAGGATCGCCGAGCCCCAGTTCAGGGCCTGCCGGCCCACCCGCAGGTCCGCGCGCTCCCCGTAGACGTCCACGAAGAGTCGCTCCAGGGAGAGGAAGTCCGAGACCTCGTCGATGGGCTCCCCGGGGTCCGGCAGCGGGCAGGTGTTCGTGACCACCGTGGGCAGCTGGGCCTCGAGCAGGTCCACGGCCTCCTGCTCCGGGTGTCGCCCCTGGTCCAGGACGACCTGGAAGGTCGACACCACCCGGACCCGCTCGTGGGGCGCCAGCTCCACGGTCGGCCGCAGGCGCTCGTGCAGCCCCCACCGCTCACCTTCGAGCCCGTGGCCGTAGTCCGCCCTCACCTCGACGTAGCCCGTGACGTCGTCGGCCAGCGCGACCGGCACCACCCAGCACAGGAGCGTCATCGCCCTCCTCGACAGGGCCCGACCCTACCGCGATAGCTTCGCCGGCGATGCTCCTCCTCCTGCTGCTCGCCGCCCTCGGACCCGGTGGACCCGGCTCGGTCGGCGTCGACCGGGACTGGGACGCGACCCACCTCCACCTCGACCTGGACCTGGACATCGCCGGGGGCCGGGTGGCCGGCACCGCGACCTGGTCCCTGACCCCGCTCTCGCCCCCGCCCACCCAGCTGGTGCTGGACCAGCGGGCGCTGGCGGTCACCGCGGTCACCGTGGGCTTCGGCTACAGCGAGATCGACGACATCCTG
>CAYFPX010000346.1:0-2471 GCA_964344945.1 uncultured Enterobacterales bacterium | reverse complement strand
ACCGTGGCGGGGCTGCTGGAGGTCGGGGTCGAGGCGGCCGACAACCGCGCCGGCGTGGGCGGGGTCGAGGCGACCGTGGACGGGGAGCCGGTGCCCTTCACCCTGGGAGACCACACCCTCACCGTCGACACCAGCCCACGGCGCGAGCCGGTCACCGTGGCCGTGTCCTACAGCGCCACGCCTCGCCACGGCATGCACTTCCGGGTGCCGGGCCGGGACTCGCCAGACACCTACCTGGAGGCCTGGACCCAGGGCGAGAAGACCGACCACCAGCACTGGTTCCCGCTGGTCGACGACCCCGGAGACCGGTTCACCTACTCCGGGCGCTTCACGGCGCCCCCTGGGCTCAAGGTCCTGTCCAACGGCCAGTCCGCCCGCGACGGCGACGCCTGGACCTACGCCCTGGAGCAGGACCTGGTCAGCTACCTGCCCATGGTGGCCGTCGCCGACTACGACGTGCACGTCGACGACAGCGGGCCCGTGCCCCTCGAGGCCTGGGTCCCCCCCGGCACCCCCGCCGGAGTCCTCGCCGCCTCCTGGGCCACGACCGGCCAGACCCTCACCTGGCTGGCGGAGCTCACCGGCACGCCCTTCCCCTACGACCGCTACGACACGGTCTACGTGCAGCGCTTCCTGTGGGGGGGCATGGAGAACACCACCGCCACGGTGTTGAACCAGAGCCACCTGATCGACCCCAGCCGGGTCGAGACCCGCCACCACGCGCCCTATGTGGTGGCTCACGAGGCCGCCCACCAGTGGTTCGGCGACTACGTCACCTGCCGGACCTGGTCCGAGCTCTGGCTCAACGAAGGCCTGACCACCTTCTTCGCCGACGAGGTGATGGGCCGGCACTTCGGGCCCGAGCACCGGGCCCTCTGGCTGGCGAGGCGCTTCGACGGCGCCCGGGCCAGCGGCCCGCTGGCCGGTCGCTGGTGGTCGACCCCCGACGGCGACCACGAGCCCCACGGCAACGTCTACGTGAAGGGGGCCTCGGTCGCCCAGATGCTCCGAGCCCAGGTGGGCCAGCCGGCCTTCGACGCCGCCATCGCCCGCTACCTGGCGGACAACGCCCACGGCCTGGTCACGACCGCGGACCTGCGCCGAGCCTTCGAAGCCGAGACCGGGGATCACCTGGGCTGGTTCTTCGACCAGTGGGTGCACCTGGGCCCGCCCCCGGCGGTGGACGTTGGCTGGCGCTGGGCCGACGGCGCCCTGACCGTGACCGCGAGGCAGGACGGCGAGCCGCTCCGGCTGCCGCTGGACGTGCACGTGGCCGGGGCGACCCACCGCCTGTGGCTCGACGAGGCTGGGGGCCGCTGGACCCTGCCCGTCGACCAGCGGCCGTCCTTCGTCGCCGTGGACCCCGAGGCTGCGGTGCTCAGCGAGCTCCGCGTCGACCAGGACGACAGCGCCTGGCGAGCCCAGGCCCTCGACGGTCCGACCCCCTACAGCCGGCTGCGGGCGCTGATGGCCCTGGGCGAGGCCGACAGCACCACCGACACCGTCGACCTGCTCACGGGCATCGCCAGCAACGCCGCCGCGGCCGACGCTCTGCGGGAGACGGCCATCGCCGCCCTGTCGCACCACGCTCCCGGCCGCGGCGCCCTGGTCGCGCTGCTGGAGGACCCGGGAGACCGGATCCGCCTCGCCGCCGCCGAAGCCCTGGGGGCAGGTGGTCCCCACCCCGAAGCGGCCGACGCCCTCGCCACGGTCGCCCGAAGCGACGCCAACGTCGACGTGCGCTGCGCCGCCCACAGGGCGCTGGCCCACCACGATCCCGACTCGGCGGTCCGCCTGGCCCGGGAGCGCCTGCTCCTGCGGGGGCGGCCCCTGGACCAGGCCGTGTCCGTCGAGCTCCTCGGTCGCCACGGCGAGCTCGAGGACCTGGGCGAGCTCAAGCGCCTGCTGCGGCCCCGCACGGCCCATGGCCCGCGCCACGCCGCCGGCACCGCCGCCGTGCGGCTGATCGCCCAGGTCGAGAGCCCCGGGGAGCGCCGCCGCCTCCAGTCGGCCCTGGCCCGGGACCTGGAGCCGATGCTCGAGGACCGGGACATCCGCACCCGCCACCACGGCCTGGGCCTGCTGGCCGAGGTCGGGGACGACACCACGGTGGCCGTGCTGGAGGACTTCCGGCGCAGCGAGACGGTGGTGCGGCTGCAGGAGCGGGCCGCGAGGACCGCGACCGCCATCCGCGAGCGGGCCGACGAGCCCCCGCCCACCCCCGCCGAGTCCGCGGGCAAGCTGGCCGATCTCGAGGCCCGCCTCGCCGCGCTGGAGGCCCGCCTGGCCGAGGTCGAGCAGCACCAGTGAGAAAAGTGCGCAGCCCGGTGTAAGCCCCGGGGAACCGACTTCGTTCCGGGTCCGTCCAACCGACCCACCGGAGTCTCTCGATGCGCACCTCGCCCCTCCTGATCGTCCTCGCCACCACCCTGGTCGCCTGCGGCATGTCCATGCACGAAGCCCCCGAGGCC
>CAYFPX010000345.1:0-4944 GCA_964344945.1 uncultured Enterobacterales bacterium | reverse complement strand
GGTGGGGGTGCGCATGGCGTCGAGCAGGTGGCTGTCGAGCACCTGGCCGCCGAGCAGGGCCTGCATCCAGGTCACCACGTCCCGGGTGGTCGAGACCATGCCGCCCGAGGCCCAGCCCCAGGTGCCGTCGTAGAGCCCGGAGACCTCGACCCCACCGACGTGCCCGGGCACCAGGTCCAGCGCCGCGGGCTCCTCGTGCTCGACCCAGGTCTCCGCCAGGCCCAGGGGCTCTCGGATGCGCTCGCTCAGGAGCACCTCCCACCCCACCCCGTGCAGGGCTTCGAGCAGCAGTCCCAACACGAAGTAGTTCGTGTTGCTGTAGGACCAGCCCTGGCCGGGCTCGAACAGGTCCTCGTCGGCGTCGGCCCAGGCGACCACGTCGAGCGGGTCGACGGACTCGGTCAGGTGCAGCAGGAATTCGTCGGTCTCGGTGTAGTCGGGCAGGCCACTGGTGTGGTTCAGGGCCATGCGCACGGTGATCTCGTCGCCGCGCGCCAGCAGCTCGGGCAGCCACCCGGCGACCGCTGCGTCCAGGTCGATCCGGCCGTCGCCGGCGTCCTGGAGCACCAGGGCGGCCACGAAGGTCTTGGTCATGGAGCCGATGCGGAAGGCGTCCCCGACCGCCATGTCCACGCCCGAGCTCAGGTCGGTGGTCCCGGTGGACCCCCGCCAGGTGCCCAGGTCCGCGCTGGCGACCGCGGCCACCGCGCCCGGCGCCCCGATGGCCAGCGTGCCTGCCTCCAGCGCCGCCTGCAGCTCCGCAGCGAGTGCCTCGTCGAAGACCGGCTCCTCCGCCCTCTCTCCGGTGCACGCCAGCGCCAGGGCCCAGACCATCCCGCGACCTCCCGTCAGTCCACGTTGCCCTATCGGTTACGCCTTCGTCGCGATCTGAATGACCATTCATTCCGGGAGTCCCATGAGCGCCACCGGCCTGACCGTCGACCTCCGCGACATCCACTTCGTGCTCTTCGAGCAGCTCCGGGTCCAGGAGGTCCTGAGAGACTTCGAGGCCTTCGCGGACATGGACCAGGACCTCTACGAAGCCATGCTCGAGGAGGCGGTCAAGGTCGCGACCGAGGTGCTGTACCCGCTGAACAAGCCGGGGGACGTGCACGGCTGCGCCTTCGACGGCGAGGGCAACGTGACCACGCCCCCGGGCTTCAAGGAGGGCTACGAGACCTTCCGCGAGAGCGGCTGGATCGGCACGATGGCGCCGGCGGAGTGGGGCGGCATCGGCCTGCCCCGGCCCGTGGGCGCCGCGGTGGGCGAGATCTTCTCCGGCGCCAACACCGCCCTCATGACCTACTCGGGCCTGACCCGCGGCGCGGCGGAGCTCATCACCGAGCACGGGCCGGACTGGATCAAGGACCTGTGCCTGCCCAGGATGTACGCCGGCGACTGGTCCGGCACGATGTGCCTGACCGAAGCGGGTGCGGGCAGCGCGGTGGGCGACAACCGCGCCCGCGCCACCCCGACCGATGAGCCCGGCGTCTACCACCTGGAGGGCGAGAAGGTCTTCATCACGGCGGGGGACCAGGACCTCACGGACAACATCCTCCACCTCGTCCTGGCCCGCCTCCCGGACGCCCCTGAGGGCACCAAGGGCATCTCCATCTTCCTCGTCCCCAAGCTCCACATCGCCGGCGAGGGCCTGGGCGAGCGGAACGACGCCTACGTGGTGGGCATCGAGGAGAAGATGGGCATCCACGGCTCGGCGACCTGCACCCTGGTCCTCGGCGCCAACGGTCCTTGCCGCGGGTACCTGCTGGGCGAGCCCAACACGGGCATGCGCATCATGTTCCACATGATGAACGACGCCCGGATCCAGGTGGGTCTCCAGGGTCTCGCGTCCGCGTCGGTCTCCTACCAGAACGCCCTGGCCTACGCCCGCGAGCGCGCCCAGGGCTCCGCGGTCGAGCACTGGCGTGACCCCAGCGCCCCTCGCGTGACCATCGACCAGCACCCGGACGTGCGCCGCATGCTCCTGCTGCAGAAGACCGCCGTCGAGGCCATGCGCTCGCTGGTCTTCACCACCGCCCTGCGCACCGACCTGGCCACCCGCCACCCGGACTCCGCCACCCGCGAGCAGAACCACGACCTGGTCGAGCTCATGACCCCCATCGTGAAGGCCCACCTGAGCGACCTGGGCTTCGAGTGCACCCGCCTCGCCATCCAGACCTTCGGTGGGTACGGCTACATCGGCGAGTACCCGGTCGAGCAGCACATGCGCGACGTGAAGATCGCCTCGCTCTACGAGGGCACCAACGGCATCCAGGCCATGGACCTGCTCGGCCGCAAGCTCACCCGCGGTGGCGGCGTGCTGCTGCTCCAGTGGATCCAGACCGCGGGCGAGGTCGTGTCCGCCGCCCGCGAGGTGGGCCTGGGCGAGCAGGCCGACACCATCGAGAAGGCCGTCCAGGCCGTCGGCGCAACCGCCATGCACCTGGGCAGCATCGGCGCCCAGGACGAGCTGGCCGCCGTGATGCTCCAGGCCAGCCCGCTGTTGGAGATGATGGGCATCGTGGTGCTCGCCGTGCACGCGCTCGAGCAGGCCCGGGTCGCCCAGCAGGCCCTGGACGCGGGCGCGTCCGGCACGGACCAGCGCTTCTACCGGAGCAAGGTGCTCGGGCTCGACTTCGTGGTCGCCAACACGCTGCCGCGGGCGATCGGGCTGGGGAAGTCGATTCGGTCGGATGATCGGTCGGCGCTGAATGAGGCGGTGTTCGGGTAGGTCCAGGTTCTCGCTCAGGGCACGAAGGTCGGTGGCGGTTCGAAGCGGGGGGTGGCGGAGGCGAACGCTCGGCCCCCGGGCCCGAACCGCCACCGACCCCTCCCCTCGGAGACACCCCCTCACGCTCCCCACAAAACGTGCCGATCCGTCAGAGGTCCGGGTCCGTCTTCGGGGAATTCATGGCCAGAGCTCGTCTGCTCCTCGTCCTGAGCGCACTCACGCTGACCAGCTGCGACTGGGACCGCGACGGTGTCGACCGCGACGACGACTGCGACGACCGGGACCCGAACACCTACCCGGGCGCTCCCGAGCTGTGCGACGGCCAGGACAACGACTGCGACGGCGCGATCGACGAAGACGGGATGGATGGGTGGTACGTCGACCTGGACAGCGACGGCTACGGCGACGAGGACACCGTGCCCACCTGCGAGGCGACCTCGGACCGGACGACCCAGGTGGGCGACTGCGACGACTCCGACCCGGACGTGAACCCAGAGGGCGTCGAGGTCTGCGACGGCAAGGACAACGACTGCGACGGGCGCATCGACAGCCTGGAGCCGGTGCTGGGCGAGTCCCCTGCCCTGGGCACGGACCTGGTGCTGGCCACCGGTGAGTACAGCGGCGACAGCGCCGGCCACAGGGTCGCCGGCGTGGGCGACACCGACGGCGACGGGCTGGACGACGTGCTCGTGGGCGTGCCCGGCGACACCAGCGAGCTGGCCCGGCCGGGCGAGGCCTGGCTGTTCAGCGGCGGCGAGCGGATCGCGACCCTGATCGGCGAAGACCCGGGCGACGGCACCGGCTACGCGGTCGCGCCCGCCGGCGATCAGGACGGCGACGGCCTGTCCGACCTGCTCGTCACCAGCACCCAGCACGTCACCGAGCTCGACGACGGCCGCCTGGCCGAGGGCCTGGTCTACCTGGTCACCGGCTCCCCCACCGGCGACGTCGACCTGGCCGACAGCACCGCCCAGCTGGTCGGCAGCGGCGTCGGCGATGGCTTCGCCTGGAGCGTCGCCGGCGGCGGCGACCTGGACGGCGACGGCTTCGACGACGTGGCGGTGGGCGCCTGGTCCAAGGACGGCGTCGACCTGCCCATGGCCGGCGCCGTGGCGATCTTCTACGGCCCGCTCACCGGCGAGCGCCACTACGCCGACGCCGACGCCTGGCTGGTCGGCGACGACGCCGCCGACGCCGCCGGCTGGGACGTGGCCTTCGCCGGCGACACCGACGGCGACGGCCTGGACGACCTGCTCATCGGCGCCATCGGCCACGACGCCGGCGGCGCCGAGGCCGGTGCGGTCTACCTGGTGCGCGGCGGCGCCCTCGCCGGGGAGATCTCCCTGGCCGACGCCGACGCCGTGCTGACCGGCGAGACCGCGTACGGCAACGCCGGATCGGCCGTCTCGAGCGCTGGCGACGTCGACGGCGACGGCCTGGACGACATCCTCGTCGGCGCCCCCGGACAGGACCGCGCCTACGTCGTGCTGTCCCCCATCGACGACGACCTCGACCTCTCCCTGGCCGACGTGATCATCGACGGCAACGGCACCAGCGCCGACACCGGCTTCTCCGTCGCCGGCCTCGGCGACCTCGACGGCGACGGCCTCGGCGAAGTGCTCGTCGGCGCCCCCTCCGGCACCGCCGGCAGTGCCGCCATCTTCAGCGGCCCCACCTCCGGCGAGCTGACCCTCGACGACGCCAGCGTGCTGCTGCGCGGGGGCCCTGGGGCCCTGGCCGGCTTCAGCGTCGCCGCGGCCGGCGACACCGACGCCGACGGCGTGCCGGACCTGGTCCTGGGCGCTCTGCGCGACGACCTGGGCGGCCGGAACACCGGCGCCGCCTACCGGGTGCCCGGCGCGGACGTGGCGGAGCAGCACCTCGGCGAGGACTTCTACGCCGACGCCGACTCGGACGGCCACGGCGACCCGGACACCACGGTCCAGGCCTGCGAGGCCGGCGACGGGGCCCTGGAGACCGCGGACGACTGCGACGACAACGACGCCGCCACCTACCCTGGCGCCGAGGAGCTCTGCGACGAGACCGATCAGGACTGCGATGGAGAGGTGGACGAGGGCGCTGCGGACTGCGAGGACCCCGCCGAGGATCCCGTCGACGACGACCCCCTCGACGAACCCGTCGACGAAGACCCCGTCGACGACGACCCGGTCGACGACCCCACAGACGAGCCCGAGGAGGACCCCGTCGAGGAC
>CAYFPX010000344.1:0-5008 GCA_964344945.1 uncultured Enterobacterales bacterium | reverse complement strand
CCGCTGCGCCTGCTGGCCCTGCGGGAGCTGCTCCGCGGGTACGAGGCCGAGCCCGAGCTGATCACCGGTCTGGTCGACGCGATCTTGCGCTCCTTCGACCAGCCCCCGCTGCCTCTCGCCACGATGCGGGACACCCCGGAGCGCATCGCCGCCGAGGTGGCGGCCAGCCTCGGCGAGGAAGACCCCATCGTCCAGGAATTCCTGGAGACGGCCGCGGTCACCGGGTCCCGCAACAGCCCCTACGAGGCCACGGTCACCCTGACCTGCTCCAAGACCATCGCCGAGCTCGGCCCGATCATGGACCCCCAGGGCTGGGACGACGCCAGCTGGACCTTCATCGAGGCCCGCCGCACGGCCGGGGACGTCCCCCGCGGCTCGGACTGGAGCGGAGACTTCCTCGAGGTCGTGGGGATCGAGCTCTTCTTCTTCGAGTGGACCCTCACCAACAGCTTCGACGTCACCTTCGACGTGTCGGTCGACCGGATCGACGGCACCTACGACCTCACCCTGAGCCACGACGGCAAGATCGCCGTCGACGAGGGCAGCTTCACCGCTGTGGACCGCGGTGCCGACCGTGAGGTCACGGGGATCAAGCGCCTGGAGTGGACCACCGGCACGCTCCTGCCCCCACCCAGCTGGTGGCTCGAGCCCTGGCTGCTCTGGGAGATGGCCCTGGTGCTCTGGTTCGACTGACGCCGATGACCGGCCGATGACATCGGCCCTGGAGGCGCCGCTCCTGCGCTACCCTGAGGGGGGGATCTCGAGGCACGACCCATGGGCCGCTGGCGACTCTTCGCTCGCTTCGGGGATGACGGCCCGCCCTACGTCCGCCAGTTCGAGCGGGACGAGGACGGGGTCATCGGCCGCCGGTACTTCGAGGAGTACGCGGAGCGGCACGAGGCGACCCGCCAGGTGTTGTTCCGGCTGGACAAGGTCTACGACGACTGGACCGAGGGCCCAGCGATCGAGGTGCACTGTCCGGACCCGGACGGCACCTGGCAGAGCGCCACCGACGAAGAGCTGCTCGCGGCTGTCTACGACGACCTGGCGGCCCTGCCCCAGCCCGTGGGCGCCGCAGACGTCGAGCACTTCGCCGTGCACCGCTGGGGGGACCTCTTCTCCCTCTACACCCCCGGGACCTCGCACTGCCGCCCCGGCACCACCACCGGCGTGTCCGGGCTGCTGCTCGCGGGCGACTGGACCTGGAACCCCGACAACCACTGGCACATGGAGCACGCCGTGGCGTCGGGCTTCCTCGCGGCGAGCGCGGTGCTCGAGGCGAGCGGCCTGGCGCCCCACGACCTCCACCCCCGCGGGCGCGACCGCTGGCCACGCCGGCTCACCCGCGGGCTCGCCCGGTTCCTCAGGCGCTTCGTCCCCCTGCGCTGATCAAGGGCGGCAGCACACCACGTCGCCGGCCTGGTCTCCCAGGCGGCTCATGGCCAGGTAGACCCAGTGGTTGGCGATGGGGTCCAGCACCGGCCCCAGGCCTTCGAAGCGCACGGACTTCTCGAGCTGGACGCAGGTGGTGTGGCTGCCGCACGCCGTGGGCCCGCAGGTGCCGGTGCAGGGACCGGTCTCCAGCACGCCCTCGTCGACCGTCGGACCCGGCTGCACGGGCAGCGGGCCGAAGCGGGTCTTCAGGGCCTGGTTCAGGCGGTAGGTGATGGTGTGGCCGCCGTCGGTGGCCACCGCTTCGATGTCCAGCAGGACCCTGACCTCGGCGCCCTGGAACCGTCCGTAGTGGAAGGTGAAGTGCTCGTAGAGCACGGTCTGGGGGAAGGGTGTGCCCGGGAAGGGCGGGGGTGTGCCGGGGGGGACGCGCCCGTCTGCGTCCGGCTCGTAGGCCCCGCTGCTGTTCGCCTGGGCCAGGTGGGTCTCGGCGAAGTGTGCCGGGTCGCACGTGTCCCAGTGCTGGGGGTCCAGGCTGAGGGCCGGGCTGGCGCCGGGCTCCGGGGTCGTGGGCACCGCGAAGGCCACCGTGCTGGGGGCGCCGCCGGTCGGAGGCACCAGGGTCACGGCCCGGGCCGGTCCTCGGGCGCAGGAGGGCGGGAGGTCCTTGAACCAGGAGAGCACGGAGGGATCGGTCACCCCCTCCTTGAGGAGCCGCTGGTTCAGCTCCTTGGGGGTGACCTCGCCGTCGAGGCCCAGCACGGTCCAGCGGGCCAGGTCCTGCCAGGCCACTCCGGGGCGCCGGGGACCCCGGACCAGCTCCCGGACCAGGGCTCCGTGGCCTCGCTGCCAGTCCCGCTCCAGCAGCGCCACGGCCTCCTGGCGGTCGCCTGCGGTGCCCCAGCGCGCGACCTCGCTCACCGCCTCCTCGGCGCCGAGGGGCGCCAGGGCGGTCCATTGTTCGGGGGTGAGGGCGTCCCAGTCGAGCTCTGGCGGTGGATCCGCGTGGAAGGCCAGGCTGAGCAGGGAGGCCTCGACCCGCCTGGCGGGGTCCTGGAGCGGTTCGTCGGCCCGACCGGGTCGGGGCACCGCCGCGAGCAGGAGCGCCGCGAGCACCAGGCGCAGGCTGGCACTCCGCACAGGTCTCACCACGTGAAGCCACCGGAACCACCCGCTGCGTTGCATGCTGCTCCTCTCCACTTGCCACCGCAGCCGATGATGGCACCCGCTCCGGGGTGCGCTCACCTCGCCACCGGCAGGTGGTACCCCACGTGCAGGGTCACCAGGGCGTCCCACGGGTTGGTGTCCACGGTGTCGCCGTCCACGGTCAGCCTCTGCTGGGGCAGCACGTTGCGCCAGCCGGCCACCCACGGGGTCACGTAGAGCCCGCGCCACAGGGTGAACTTCCAGCCCGCACGGACGCCGGCGTAGAGCGCGTGCAGGGTCTCGGCCTGGCGGGTGTCCCGGTGGGTGAAGTGCAGGGCCTGGTGGTGCACGTCGACCCCGACGAAGGGGCCGTCGGTGTCGGCGCCGATCCAGTCCACCTTCAGCCCCTGGATGTCCGTCACCAGGTCGAAGGCGTCGGTGTCGTAGAGCGCCTGCTCGTAGCGCTCGGGGAAGTCCACCTGGACCAGGGTGAGGTCGAAGCGCAGGCCCTTGTGCTCGATCCCGGGGTGCACCGACCAGCCGCGGTTGATGTAGGCGAGGGGATCCGCCTCCAGGTAGACCAGGGTCTCCGGCTCGGAGGCCTGGGCGGGGGCGAGGAGGAAGAGGCCGAGGAGGTGGGCGGTCATGGTGGGCTCCGGTCTGTGAATGTCTCTCAAGGGAGACATTAGGGCCCTGGCCCGGGGTCGTCAACAAGAAAGTCGCCACTGGGTGACATTTCTTGATCGACGTGTTCTCCTTGGGTCCCGGAGGACGTGATGAAGAAGCAGCAGCGCCGCCTGGACACCGAGCGCCGGCTGGTCGAGGCGGTGGACACCCTGCTGCGGACCGAGGGCCCGGCCAGCCTGAGCCTCAAGCGCATCACGGCCCTGGCCCGGGCCGACAAGGTCCAGGTCTACCGCTACTTCGGCGACCTGGACGGCCTGCTCACCGCCTACGCCGAGGGGGCCGATCTCTGGCCGTCGGTGGACGAGATCCTCGGCCCCGATCGCCGCCTGCTCGACGAGCCCGATCCCTCGCGGCGCATCGCCGCCACGCTGGGCAGCTACGCCGGGGCCCTGCGCCGCCGTCCCCACACCCTGGCACTGCTGGCCCAGGAGTGCAGCGAGCGCACGCCGCTGACGATCGCCCTCGAGGCGGTGCGGGAGCGTCGGGCCGGGGACCTGGCCCGGGCTGTCGCTGCGGGGGGGCCGCCGGAGCCCCTGGTCGGCCTTGCGGTCGCGCTCTTCGCAGCCGCGATCAACTACCTCGCGGTGCGGGGCCGGGACATCGACGTCTTCTCCGGTGTGCCCATCGCCACCGACCAGGACTGGCAGCGCATGGAAGGAGGCATCGCTCGGATCGTGGCTGCGCTGCTGTCTCCCTCCGAGTAGCTGGCACGAACTGCCGCTCTGGGCAGCGTAGCCTCGCCCAGCTGCCGCTCGAGGTGCCTGGTCAGCCTCGACGGCACCACGAGGGCCGGCAGATGCAGTCCCGCGAGGGGCAGACGGGTGGCTGACCGGGTGGGTGTTCGGCACCTGTCGACCGGACGACACCCGGCAGCTCGTCGATCGGCCTGCCGCGGGGCTCCGGTGCTTGGCGCGGCCCTTGCCAGCGGGGCGGCCATGCCTGTTCACCACCTGATGACCGCCGTGCGAGGCACGTTTCTCTTCCACGACCACGTCGAGGCCGCCGAGCTATGGCACCGACTGCGCTTGCGTCTGCCCGGTGCCCTGGCGGCCTGCCTGATGCCTGATCACGTCCACCTCCTGCTCGCGCAGGAGGCCCGAGCGGACATCGGCGACGTGGCCAGCGGGTATGCGCGGTGGCGCAACGCCAGGTGGCTTCGGTCGGGGCCCGTCTTCGCGCCGCAGCCAGCGCCCGAGACCGTCCAGGCCGGGCTCAAGACGCGTCGGCATGTGCGCTACATCCACCTGAACCCCTGCCGTGGAGGCCTCGTCGGCGACCCGCTGGCCTGGCCCTGGTCCACCCACCGTGACCGCCTGGGGCTCGCCCTGGTGCCCTGGGGTCGGCGGCATCCGGACCCGGAGGCTCTCCACCGCTACGTGTCTTCGGACCCTGCAGCCCGGGTCGATGGCACGCCCCTTCCCTGGGGCGTGCTGGAGGTCCCGACCGCCGCCCAGGTCGAGACGGCCGTGACGGAGACGCTGCGGGTGCCCTTCGACCAGCTGGGCAGGCGAGGCCGCGCCCGCTCCCTCTGGCTCCGTGGCCTGCGGGCGCTCACGCCGCTCAGCAGCTCCGAGATCGCCCGCGTGGTCGGCGTCCAGCCCCGGGCCGTGCGAAACGTCCCCCAGCAGGGCAACGCAGACACGCGCCTGCTGCGACGCCTGCTCGGCGACGACCGCTTCGCAGGCCTGCTCGACACGGACCTCCGGCATGACGAAGCGGTGCGCCGCTATGCACGCCGGAAGGGACTCCGCCTGCGCTGAGGGGGGTGTAGCGGGGTCGTACT
>CAYFPX010000343.1:0-5030 GCA_964344945.1 uncultured Enterobacterales bacterium | reverse complement strand
CTACGCCGAGGTCCCGGCGGCCTGGGTCCACGCGCCCTTCTGGGCCCTGCGCCCCACCATCCAGCTGGCCAAGCTGGCGCGGCTGCTCCGGGACTGGCGCCGACCGGGCACGCTGGAGCACTTCCTGGCGACCGAGCTCTGGAACGCGGACAACGTGGCGCTGAGCGGGCCCTTCTTCCGGGACTGGGGTCGCCGCTTCTACCAGGACAACGCCCTGTGGACCGGCGAGCTGGCGGAGCTGTCCGCCATCACCTGCCCGACCCTGGCCGTGGGTGCGGAGCGGGACACGATCATCCCACCGGAGAGCGTGACCGCGCTGGCCGAGCGCACCGGGGGCCGGGCGGTGCAGGTGCCCGGTGGCCACGTGGCACCCCTGGTCGGCCAGGCGAGCCTCGCGGCCCTGGTGGACGCCCTCGTGCCCTTCATGGCGGGAGGCTGAGGCCATGAGGACCGCAGACCAGTACCTCCAGAGCCTCCGGGAGCGGGACCTCGCCCTCTATGTGGACGGCGAGCGGCTCACCGACCCGGTGGACCACCCCAGGGTCCGCCCCGCGATCAACGCGGTGGCCGAGACCTATGCCCTGGCCGAGCGCCGCGAGACCGCTTCGTTGGCCACGGCCCACTCCGAGCTGATCGACGGCCCGGTCAACCGCTTCGTGCACCTGTTCCGAGATCAGGGCGACCTGGTGGCCAAGCTGGCGCTCCAGCGGGAGCTCGGCCGCCGCACCGGCACCTGCTTCCAGCGCTGTGTGGGGCTGGACGGCATCAACGCCAGCTTCATCGCGACCTGGCAGGCCGGCCCGGCGCAGCACGCGCGCTTCCTGGCCTGGCTCCGCGGTGTCCAGGAGCGGGACGACATGGTCTGCGGTGCCATGACCGACGCCAAGGGCGACCGGAGCAAGCGCCCGGCGGACCAGCCCGACAGCTTCCTGCGCATCGTCGAGCGGCGAGCGGACGGTGTCGTGCTGCGGGGCGCCAAGCTCCACATCACCGGGGCCGCCAACAGCCACCAGGTCCTGGTCATGCCCGGGGGCATGCTGCGGCCGGGCGAGGAGGACTTCGCCGTGGTCGCGGCAGTGCCTGTCGGTGCCCCCGGGCTCTCCCTGGTGCTCGGGCGCCAGCCCTCCGACGGTCGCAAGGGGGGCCCCGACGCCGGCAACGCCCGCTTCGGCGGCCAGGAGGCCGTGCTGCTCTTCGACGACGTCTTCGTGCCGAGCGAGCGGGTCTTCCTGGACGGCGAGCTCGACGCCTGCGGCACCTTGCTCGACGCCTTCGCCGGCTACCACCGGGCCAGCTACGGCGGCTGCAAGCCCGGCAACTTCGACGCCCTGGTCGGGGCCGTGAGCCAGCTCGCCCAGGACCACGGCGTGCGCCGCAAGGCCGCCGTTCGTGACAAGCTCGTGGAGATGGTGCACCTGACCGAGACCATCCACGGGACCGGCCTGGCGGCCAGCCTGAAGGGCGCGCGGCACAGCGCGGGCGTGTGGCAGGTCCACCGGGTCCTGGCCAACGTGTGCAAGCAGAACGTCACCCGCCTGCCCTACGAGATCGGGCGGCTGGCCGAGGACCTGGCGGGGGGGCTGGTGGCCACACTGCCGTCCCTGGCGGACCTGCGGCACCCGACCCTGGGGCCCGCTCTTCGCACGGCGGTCGGCGGCGAGGCCCGGGCCCGGATGCTGCGGCTGGTGGAGTCCATGACCTACGGCGCCGGGGCGGTGCCTCTGCGCATCGAGTGCATGCACGGCGCGGGCTCCCCGGCGGCGCAGCGCATCGTGATCGAGCGGCACACCGACTGGGAGGGCCGCATGGCCGCGGCCCGCAGGCTGGCGGGCCTGGAGGAGCCCCTGGCGTCGGAGGCCGCCAAGTGAGGGCCGCCGCCCTGGCCGTGGTCGCCGCGACCGGGTGCTCGGCCGCCCTGGAGGAGCCGTCTCCCGGGCCGGTGCTCGACACCGCCTGGCCGGACACCGGCCTGTCCCCGGACGCCTGCCGCCCGGACGAGGAGCCGGACCTGAGCCGGGCGGAGCTGCCCTTCGATCCGGCGGTCGTCTCCCGGTACAGGGCGGCCGAGGTCCAGCTGGACCCGACCGGGTGGGACTTCCGCGGCGTCGGCTCCGAGGCCCTCGAGAGCTCCGTGCAGGCGCCGGAGGGCTTCTGGTTCGCCGAGCGCTACGACGGCGCGACCCACGTGGCGGCGCTGGACAACGCCGCCACCGCCTGGGCCATCTACCGCGCCGACGACGACGGCCTCTGGCTGCTGGGCACGGCTTCGGACACCCCCTCCTGGACGGCGCTGACCTACCGGCCCGCCGTGGTCCTGTGGTCCTGGCCCCTGGGTGTGGGCCAGGAGCAGGCGAGCGAGGTGGCCGCCGAGGGCCTGCTGGACGGGCAGGACTACCCCTACGAGGATCCGACCCACGGCACCATCGCCCTGACCCACGCCCTCACCCTGACCGCCGAGGAGCGCGGCCAGCTCCAGGTCGACGCCGGGTCCTACGAGGCCCTGCGGGTGCACCTGGCCTTCGAGGCCTGGGCGACCAACAGCGGCGGCCGCGCGTTCGGACACCAGGACTCGGAGACCTGGACCTTCCTGTCCCCCTGCGTCGGCGCCGTGGCCCGCATCACGGAGACCGAGTTCGCGGGGCTCGGCCTGTGATCGGGCTCTGGCTGGGCTGTGTCGGCTTCCAGCCCCTGCCGCCGGACGGCGGCGTGCCCCTGCCCTCGGGCACGGCCCACGTCACCGAGCGAGGGGCCGGGGAGCCGTTGGTCCTGGTGCACGGCTTCGCGGCCTCTTCGAACGCCTGGCGCAAGAGCCGGCTCGACGCGGACCGTCGCCTGATCCAGATCGACACCCGTGGCTTCGGCAAGTCCTCCCGGACAGCCGGCGACTACTCCCGGGCGGCCCTGGCCCGGGACCTGGTCGCGGTGTTCGACCACCTGGGGCTCGAGCGGGTCGACCTGGTCGCCCACTCCTGGGGCAGCGCCATCGCCCTGGAGCTGGTGCGTCGGCACCCGGAGCGTGTGGACCAGCTGGTGTTGGTGAGCAGCTGGGTCTACCCGGCGCAGGTGCCCTGGTTCTTCCGGGCCGCCCGCGTGCCGCTGCTGGGCGAGGTGCTCTTCGGCGCCTTCTACACCGCGGAGCTGGACCGCCGCGTGGAGGACTCCTTCCACGCCCCCGAGCAGCTCACCTGGCAGCAGGTGGACGACGTGCGGCGGGACCTGTCCCGCCCGGCCTCCAAGGCCGCGGCCCTGGCGGTGGCCCGGGGGCTCGACCTGTCCCGGGACTACGCCGACATCGACACCCCGAGCCTGGTGGTCTGGGGTGCCCAGGACCGGGTGACCCACCCCGGCTACGGCCGGCGCCTGGCCAGCCAGCTGCCCCACGCCCGCCTGGCGGTGTTGGACCAGGTGGGCCACCACCCGATGCTGGAGGCCCCGGAGCGCTTCGACGCCCTGGTCCGGGACTTCCTGGACTGAGCCGGTGGACCTGCCCCCGCCGCTCGAGGTCGAGCTCCACGGCTTCCACCAGGTCCAGGCCGCCTCGGTGGGCGAGCTGTCGACCGAGCTGCGCCTGGCGCCGATGCTGAGCCCGGTCCCGGAGGTCGAGCTCCGGGCCCTCGCCGCCGTGCACGTGGACGTCGCCGGGGCGGTCGAGCTGGACCCGGTGGCGATCTGGGGCGAGGTGCACACCCCGGTGGGCCGGGTCGTGGCGGGCCGCATGCCCCTGCCCCTCTGGGGCCTGGGCCTGGTGGCCGACCCCGGCGGCTGCCTGGACTGTGTCTCGGACGTGACCGTGGACCGGGTGGGCTTCACCACCGAGCTGGCCCGCCATGCCCTTGGCGTCGCGGCGGACCTGGGGCCAGACGACCTCACCACCGTGACCGCGCTGGCCGGGCACCTGCCCACCGACCTGGCCCGCCGCCGGGCCCTGGACGCCGACCGCACCGTGGCGGGCTACGGCGTCTGGAGCAGCGTGCGCTGGCGCTCTTCGGACGCCCTGCTCATCGGGCTCGTCGACGGCTGGGCCCGCGTCGAGACCGGCCCCTGGCGCTTCGAGCTCGAGGGTGTCGCGGTCGCCGGGCGCTTCACCCCGGTCGCGCCCGGCCTCCAGCTCCCCGAGATCACCGTGCGACAGGCCGGCGGGGCCGGGCAGGTCCAGTGGCGCTGGCTCCAGGGGGAGCTGGGCTTCGCCAGCGGCGACGCGGCCCCCGGCCTGGGCGGGCAGCCCGTCGATCCCCCCCGGGACACCGCCTGGACGGCGTTCACGGTGGCGGAGAACCACACCATCGACCGCATCGGCTGGCGCCGGGGTCTGGGGCCGCTCACCGAGGCCGCCTGGCTGCGGGCGTCGGCCTTCGTGCCGGTCGTCGAGCAGGTCCAGCTCGAGCCCTGGCTGACCTGGACCCTGCCCCTGGCTGGCCTGGACGGGCGGGCGCCACCGGAGGCGGGCCTCACGGCCTGGTGGCGGGCCTGGCGCGGCTTGAACGTGCGGGGCGACTTCGCGGCCACCCTGGAGGGAGACTGGCTCGCCGAAGGACGGTTGGCGTGGGTCTTCTGATCCTGCTGGTGTCCTGTGGCACGGCGGAGCCCGACCGGCTCTCGTCGGAGGGCTGCGTCACCTGGCCGGTCCAGGTGGGGGACGCCCCGGTGTTCGGCGCGGGTGAGGCCCTCGGTGCGCCCGGCCAGTGGCCCCTGGACACCATCCGGGAGCTGCCCGTCACCGAGGGCCACGTCCAGGGCCTGTCCGTCGACGTCCCGTGGACAGGGGACTTCCTGGTCGACGACCAGGGGCTGTGGCTGGAGTCCTTCTGGGGGCCGGGCCTGGACGTCGTCTACGACAGCCCTCTGCTGCTCTGGTCCCTCCCGCTGGAGGGGTCCTGGAGCCACGAGGCGGCCTTCCACGACGCGTTGATCGGCGGGCTCGTCCAGCAGGGCGTGGACCGCTGGGAGACCGAGGTGGTCGAGGTCGTGGACCTGGCGCTGGACGGCTTCACCTTCCTGGACGTGCGCCGGGTCGAGGCCTCGCTGTCCCG
>CAYFPX010000342.1:0-5041 GCA_964344945.1 uncultured Enterobacterales bacterium | reverse complement strand
CGAGATCCGCGACCGGGGCTCGGTCCGGGTCTCACCGCACGCTCCTAGAAGTACCAGCTGAGCCCGGCGTGGGTCTGGATCTGGCTGTCCAGCGTGTCCGGGTGGCCCTCGACGTACTGGATGGCGCGGGCCTCGAGGTCCAGGGCCAGGTTGTCGCCGATGGCGAACTCGATGCCCAGGCCCACGTGGCCACCCCAGGCGCTGTCCTTGACCGGGGCGCTCTGGCCGTCGGTGCCGCGGTCGGCGTCGTAGGTGGTGTCGAAGGTGAGGCCGGCGGTGCCGTAGGGGCTCACGCGGGTCCAGGGGAACAGGAAGACCTGCAGGCTGGGCTGGAGCGTGTGGCTGTACCGCAGCGGGGCGTCGGGGTCGCTGGTGGAGCTGTAGGTGTAGGCGAGCTCCAGGCCCAGGGGCTCGGCGAGCCGGTAGCGGCCGTACACACCCACGCCGAGGTCGCTGTAGGCGCTGTCGGCCTGGCCCTCGTAGGCGCCCAGGGTCGAGCCGACCTTGGTGCCGACGCTGAAGGTGTCGTAGCGGTCGACCTTGCGGTTCACGCTGGCCACCGAGCTGCTGGTGCTGCCACCGCCGCCGACGACCACGGTGTAGTGGGGGTGCACGAACCAGCCGACGGTCCAGCCCAGGCGGTGGGGGACCGGGCGGAAGCGGTGGGGTCGCCAGCCGTGCTTGGCCACGTGGGGGTGCGCCGGGCCGGGCCGGGCCGCGGGCGGCCGGTCGCCGGGGCGCACGTGGCCGCCGCTGTGAGCGTGGGCCTGGTTGGCCTGCTGGGTGCGATCCCGGCGGGTCTCGTTGGCCTGGTGGGCGTTGCCGTTGGGGCCGTTGCTCGCTTGGGCCGGGCGGGTCTGGGGGGCCTCACCACGGGGGACGGGCCGGTGCTCCGGCGCGCTGTGGGGGGTGGCGCCGGGCTGGGGCCGGTCGGGGCGCTCGGCGTGCACGTCGTGGGCGTGGGGGTGGCCGTCGCCGGCCCGGTCCGACCGGTCCGACCGGTCCGGACGCTCGTGGGAGTCGGCGCGATCGCGGTTCGGGTTCGGGTTGCTGTCGCCGTTGCGGGACTGGCCCTCGGCATTGCCGCTCTTGGGGCGCTCCTTGTCGGCCTTGGGCTTGCTGCCCTTCTTGGGCTTGTCGGCCTTCTTGCCGGAGTCCTTCTTGCTGCTGCCCTTCTTGGACGAGGTCTTGCTGCCCTTCTTGCCGCCCTTGCCCTTCTTGGCCTCGGCGGAGTGGGACGCGGGCTCGTCGTCGGCCTCGACCTCGATCTTGGGAAGGAAGAGGGCCTCGAACAGGGAGAGCTCGGCGGCGTCGGCGGTGGGGGAGCTCGTCAGGGCCAGGGAGATGATCAGGGAGCTGAGCACGTGGCCTCCAAGGGGTTGGGAGTCAACGCGAGCTGTGACGAGGGTGCCCCGGGGACCATTCAGGGAAAAGTGATCTTTCTCGGGGTCCCGTCAGGACCCGACCGCAGAGAGAGGCACCGCCTCGATCGAGCCACCTCGGCGGAGGCGGTGCACCGTGTCGTACCCGGCGCTTGCGATCGCTCGCACGCAGGCGTCGAGGCCCACGCCCACGTCGTGGGGGCCGTGGCTGTCGTCGCCCAGGGTCACCGGGATCCCGCGGGCTCTGGCGGCCTCCAGCAGTGGGCCGTCGGGGTAGGGCGGGCAGTCGTAGCGGCGCCAGGCCGCGGCGTTGACCTCGAGCAGTCCCCCGCAGTCGGCGACAGCGTCCAGGGCGGTGGCGATCGCGGGCTGGACCTCTGGGGGGAACGCGTACCCGGGCGGCTCGAACTTGCGGATCAGGTCCAGGTGGCCGACCACTTCGGGCCGCACGGCCTGGACCAGCTCGGCCACGGCCAGGAAGTACTCGCTCTGGATCCGGGCCTTGCCGTGCTCGGCGTAGAGCGGCTCATTCCAGGCCGGGTCCCCGTCGATGCACACGTCGCGCACGTGGTGCACGCTGCCGACCAGGTACTCGAAGCCCCGTGCCCGCAGGGCGGTGGTGCGGGCCGCGTGGTCGGCGGGCACGGCTTCGGTCTCGAAGCCCACCAGGATCTCCAGGCGCTCCGAGAAGGCTGCCTGGAGGCGCTGCGCCTCCTGTAGATACGCCGAGAAGTCCTCCTCGAGCCCCGCCACACCTCGGGCGAGCTCGTTGGGGAAGAGGTCCCGATCCCGCACCCGGGGGCAGTGCTCCGTGAGGCCCAGGACACTGAAGCCGCGGTCGATCGCGGCGAGGACGACCTCTTCCAGGCGGCCCCTGGCGTGCCTGCAGAACTGGCCGCTGTGGCCGCCGTGGAAGCTGAACCAGCCCGCGCCCACCTACTCCGCCCGGCCGAAGCCCTGACGGATCCGGGAGACCGTGCCGGACCCCAGGGTGAACACCCCGGGCTGGCCCTGGATCCTCGCGTACCAGAGGGGCCGGCTGCGAGCCCGGGCGATGCGGTCCCCGACCTCGAGCACCCGCTGGCTGCCGTCGACCAGGTCGACGGTCACGGTCATGGCCGCGGGGGTCAGGCCGGCGTCCGCGGGGGTGATGTCCACCCGCTCCAGGGCCCTCAGGTCCCCGAGGGTGTTCACCGCGAAGAACACCTGCTTCACGTCGGTGTAGACGTTGGCTGGCTCGGTGATGCGCCAGCTGCCGCTGTCGAGGTGCATCACCCGCACGGGGATGCCGCCGTCCTCGAGGGTCATCACCGCGACCTGCTCCTGGGTGAAGTCCAGGACCTGGAGGCTCTTGAAGTCGCCGCGGGTGCGGGTCACGCCGCCGAGGTAGGTCTCCGAGATCCGGTAGACCTCGCGGGCATCGCCTCTGCGCACGAAGGCGGCGCCTTCCAGGGTGCGGTTGCCGAAGGTGAGCTGGGCTGTCCGGCCGTCGACGAAGGTGAGGGTGGCGGTCGCGGCGGGCTCGGCCCAGCCACCCTCGAATTCCGGGGACAGGATCTCGCCGGCCCGGAACTTCGCCAGGCTCCTCGCGGTGGAGTCGACGGTCTGCTGGTCCAGGTCGAAGCCGGGGTCGCCGACCAAGGACCAGGGGCCCAGCTGCACCGAGCCGTCCATCTCGAGCTCGCCGCTGGGCTCCCGGGTGAACGCCAGGTCGTCGGTGGGGGTGACGAGCCGGATGCCGCTGATGCCCTCGGCGGCCTCCTCGAGGATCATGCGGTCGATCCAGGCCTTGGCGGACTTGTCGACCCGGCGCCGGCCGCCGACCTTGGCCCGGTAGATGCCCTCGTCGTCGGGCAGGCGCACGAAGCTGACCCCGCCGGGCAGGTCGCCGCCGATGTTCACGCTCAGGGCCGGCACGTCGCCGGTGGTGAACAGCTCCACCAGGATGCGGTTGGACTGGTCCAGGCCGTAGGTCTCCCGGTCGCCGGAGTCGACCCGCGTGTCCATGGCCACGGGCTTCTGGAACTGGTTGAGCAGGGAGCGGACCAGGATGCGGTCGGCCTGGGCCTCGAAGGGCTGGACGATGGTCCAGCCGCTCTCGACGTTGCCCTCGAGGGCGATTCGGTCCCGCACCCCGACGGTCAGCTCCACCCGGGTGACCGTGTCCTTGTCCAGTCCCGGGAGTGACGGCAGCGCGGCCCGGGCGTCGCCGCCGCCGTCGGGCAGCAGCAGGGCCAGGGCCAGGCCCAGGGCGAGGGCCCACAGGCCGAGGGTCTTGCGGGTCAGGGTCACGTCGTGCGCCTCCGGGCGAGGCGGGCGACCCCGATCAGGATCAGCAGGCCCGCGGGACCCAGCAGGTTCAGAGCCTTGGCGACCTGCAGGGTGCCGGACTCCTGGGGCTCCAGGCCGGGGACCTGGACGGTCTTGGAGCGGATGGCGACCAGGGAGCCGTCCTGCACCATCCAGTCGACCAGGTTCTGCATGAAGGTCAGGTTGTTGGCCACGAAGTCCGCGCTGCCGGCCACCACCAGGCGGGTGGTGCCGGACTCGCGGATCCGCGCCTCGTCGTCGCCCGGCTGGGGCTCGGGGATGGCCTTGTCGGCGAACCAGCTGGTGAAGCTGCCCCGGGCGGAGATCAGCAGGGGGAAGGCGCCCTGGGTCTCCGCCGGATCGCGCAGGCGGTAGGCCGGTGGGTCCACCCGCTGGACGTGGGGGATGCGGCCGGACTCCGGGGTGGAGCGGGCCAGGACCTGGACCTCGGCGCCGTGTGGATTGGGGGACAGCGGCGTGATGCTCGACACGAAGGGGAACATCATCGTGTCCAGGTCCCGCACCACCAGGGACTCCTGGCTCAGGTCCGTGGTCTTGGGGATCAGCGGGTAGTTGATGGGCTGCTGGATGATCTGGTTGCCGATCCGGACCGGCCAGCGCATCTGGCCGTTGCTCTTGCGGTCGACCACCAGGTCCCGATCCACCTTGAAGCCGTAGTGGCCGAGCATGGGCTCGAGCCCGTGGTAGATGGGCAGCGCCCGGCTGGTGCGGATGTCCGGCTTGTAGTTGGTCACGAAGACCGCGACCGGGCCGCCGCCCATCAGGTACTGGTCGACCAGGTACTGCTCCCGCAGGCTCAGGGGCTTCTGGGGCCCGATGATCAGCAGGGCGTCGAGCTCCTCGGGCAGCGCTCCTTCCGAGAGGTCCACGGCGACGAGGTCGTGGTTCTCCAGGATGCGGTTGCGCAGGGTCTCCACCGGGCCCCGCCCGCTCAGCAGGTCGGGCTCGTCGTGGCCGGTGAGGAAGCCGACCTTCTTGCGGCCCTCCTCGTTCATCAGGGCCTTGATGGACCGGGCCAGGTCGTACTCGATGGTCTGGACCTGGGTGACGGCGGGCATCACGTCCTGGCGATCGCCGTAGATCAGGGCGACGCCCATGTAGACCTGCTTCAGCTCCTGGCGGTCGGCGGAGCGGTAGCGGTACTGGATGGGCTGGATGCCGTGGCGGGCGGCCTCTTCTTCGAGCTCCTTGATGCCCGTGGGGTCGGTGACCTGGACCTCGAGCTGGCCGTTGGACCAGGCGCGGAACTCGTTGAGCTTGTCGGTGAGGATCTGCTCGTGGTTGTTGTAGGGGGCTTCGAGCCCGCGGGTGAAGAACACCCGCACCAG
>CAYFPX010000341.1:0-5041 GCA_964344945.1 uncultured Enterobacterales bacterium | reverse complement strand
CCTGGACGAAGTCCTGCTCCTTGAGGCTCAGGATCTGGCTGCGCACGATGCGGCTCACGCCCATCCACCCGGTCAGCCCCAGGATGACCACGATGAGGAAGATGCTCTGGGCGCCCGAGGTCCGGAAGAAGCCCACGATGGCGAGCAGCAGGACCAGCCGCGGCATGCTGAGCAGCAGGTCGACGAACCACATGAGTGTCTTGTCGATCCAGCCACCGAAGTACCCGGCCACCGCGCCGACCACCGTGCCGATGCTCGCCGACAGCGAGACCGCGATGAACCCGATGCTCAGCGAGATCCGAGCGCCGTACATGACCCGGCTGAACACGTCGCGGCCGAACTCGTCGGTGCCCATCAGGTAGCCGAGCTGGGGGCTCATGCGCTGGCCGCCGACGTCGATGATGTCGGGGTCGTAGGGCGCGATGAAGGGGGTCACGAGCGCCATCAGGATCAGGCAGCCGACCAGGTGCATGCCGAACACGCCGACCCGGTTCTTCACGAACTGCTTCTTGAAGTCCTTCCAGTTGCTGGACTTGTCCTGCTCGGTCGTGACCACGGGGTTGACGAACCGCCAGGCCCTGAACCAGCAGAGCCCCGTCCACCCGATGAAGCTCACCAGGCCGATCCAGGGGTGCAGCTTGAAGCCGCCGTCTTCGGCGGCGGGGAAGAGCAGGGCGTCGAAGCGGCCCAGGCCGCCCACCAGCGCCCACACCAGGATGCCCAGGTACGCGAGCAGCGCCAGGCCGTCGAGCCACTGCTTCTCGAGCAGGTGCCCCAGGCCGGGCACGGCCAGGCCGAGCTTGCGGGTGGCGGGCACGTCGGTCGACCTCACCATCAGGAGTACCGGATCCGCGGGTCGACGAGGGCGTAGAGGATGTCCGCGATGAGGTTGCCGGCCACGACCAGCAGGGTCATCACGAAGAAGCACCCGATGATGACCGGCGTGTCCTGGGTGAAGATCGCCTCGACGATGAGTCGGCCCATGCCGGGCCAGGCGAAGATGGTCTCGACCAGCACGGAGCCCGAGAACAGGAAGGGCAGCTGCAGGCCGAGGATGGTGATGATCGGCAAGAGCGCGTTCCGCATGCCGTGCTTGACCGTGATCTTGGTCTCGCTCAGGCCCTTGGCCCGGGCCGTGCGGATGTAGTCCTGGCGGATGACCTCGAGCAGACTCGAGCGCATGTACCGGGCGATGCCGGCGGCGCTCGCGATGCCCAGGGCGCAGCCGGGCAGGACGAGGTGCTTGCAGTAGTCGAGGAACTGCTCGAAGGGGGTCATGTAGTCGTGCATGACCGCGTCGGTCATGCCGCTGCTGGGCAGGATCGGCCACATGAGCGCGAAGATCAGCTGGAGCATCAGCGCCAGCCAGAACCGCGGCATCGAGTAGAACAGCAGCGACACCACCGAGATGCCGGCGTCGGCTGGCGTGTACTGCCGCATCGCCTGGATGGTGCCCAGGGTGATGCCCACCAGCTGGATGATCAGCAGGCTCACCAGGCTCAGCAGGATGGTGTTCGGCAGGGCCTCGAAGATGATGTCGAAGACCGGGCGCTCCTGGAAGATGGAGCGGCCGAAGTCCCCCCGGGCGAGGTTGCCGATCATCAGCAGGTACCGGTGGCCCGCCGGCTTGTCGAGACCCCACTTCTGCTCGATGAGCTCCCGGACCTCGGGCGGGGTCTCCGGGGTGAAGAACCGATCCGTCGCGTCACCCGGGCTCAGCTCGATCAGGCCGAAGATCAGCGTGATGACACCGATCAACAGCGGGATCGCGAGCAGGAGCTTGCGGATGACGTAGGAGAACATCGGTTGGCGTGCCCGGAAGGGTCGGCGAGTCTAACGGAGGGGTCTTCCCTCAGCGGGCGTACTTGACCTGGTTCGGGTCCACGCTCCAGGTCCACAGCTCGTGGAACGGGGAGAGCACGTTGACCTTGGCGTTGCCGAAACGCTCGTGCACACCGACGATCTCGTCCATCCAGTACAGGAACATGTAGGGCTGGTCCTCGTAGATCATCGCCTGGACCTGCTTCCACAGCTCGCCGTTCTTGACCGGGTCCGGCTCGGCGAGCGCCTGGTCGATCAGCGCGTCGACCTCTGCGTTCTCGTAGCTGGGGAAGTTGAACTCGAAGGCATCGCCGGACTTCCACATCGTCGACATGTCGACGAACAGGCCAGCGGACCAGCCGCTCAGGGCCGCCTCGAAGTCCTTCTTGCGCAGGCGCTCGAAGAAGGTGTTGGTCTCCACGGTCTCGATCTCGACCTTGGCGCCGACCTCCTTGAGCTGGGCCTGGATGATGATCGCGCCCTTGGCCCGCCGGGCGTTGCCCGAGTTGGTCATGAGCGTGAACGCCATCGGCACGCCGTCCTTGTCGCGGATGCCGTCGCCGTCGGTGTCCGTCCAGCCGGCGGCGTCGAGCTCGGCCTTGGCGGCCTCGACCTCGAAGGGCATCGGGGTGATGTCCGAGTTGTGCACGTTGCACAGCGCCGGGGTGATGGTGGACACGGACCGCTTGGCGTAGACCTCGCCGGTCTCGCTGGTCAGCAGGTCCTTCATCAGCTTGTCGACGCTGACGGCCTTGGCGAAGGCGCGGCGCACGGCCTTGTCGCTCAGGAAGGGGTGGGGCTCGACGGCGTTCCAGTCGACCTCGGCGCCGGCCTCGAGCTCGCCCTTCCGGGCCTTGTAGTCGGCGCCGTCGAAGCGGTTCCAGGCCACGTAGTCCATGGACCGCCAGCCGCGGCGGTGCAGGGTGATCTCCGGGTGCTCCTTGCGCAGGCGGTCGGCGTCGGCCACCAGGATGGCCTCGGCCACGTCGGTGGAGCCGTTCTCCAGCTCGACCAGGCGGGTGGCGTACTCGGGCAGGATCTTGAAGATGACCCGGTTCAGGCTGGCCTTGAACTCGTCGGGGCCCGCGTACTTGTCGTTCGGGACGAGCACGATCTTCTCGTTGGGCAGCCACTGCTCGATCTTGAAGGGACCGGACTGCAGGGGCTCGCGGACCAGCGGGTTGCCCCGCAGGGTCGCCCGGTCGGCGTCGAGGAGCTTGTGCTTGGGCACCGGCGGCATGCCGGTGTGGGCGGTCATCGTGGTGCGGTCGTAGGCCCGGGTGAACTTCCACACCAGCTCGTAGTCATTGACCACGACCGGGCTGTCTTCGGTCATGTACTGGGTGTGGGTGAGCCGGGGGCTCGCCACGAGCGGGTCGCGGATGAGCTCATAGGTGAAGGCGATGTCGTGGGCGGTCACCGGGGTGCCGTCGGCCCACTGGAAGCCCTCCTGCAGCTTCATGGCGATCTGCGTGCCGTCCTCGCTGAACTCCCAGGAGCTGGCCAGGTACGGCGTGTAGGTCAGCTCGCAGTCCATCTCGTTCTTGTAGGTGGCCGCGAAGATGGTGTTCATCACGTGGCTGTCGGACGCGGACTGGTAGACGACCGGGTTGAGCAGGTCGGCGTCGGACTGGAACCCGACGACGAGCGTGTCGCGTGGGCCGTCGGCGGACACGGCCGCGCCCTGGGGGCCGGGCTGCTCGCCACCGGAGCAGGCCACCAGCAGGGCCGCGCCGACGAAGGGGAGGGAAGGGGACAGGCGCATCCGCTCGAACATCGACCGCTCTCGAAGGAAGGAGAGCCCGGGGGTATCCTCTGGGGGGCCCTGATCCAACCGACGGGGCCGCGCGGCATCACCCGAACGTGTACGTAAGGGTGGTAGATTGGCGCGGGCGCGTCTGTCTCCGAACCGGAAGGATTCCCACGTGGCGACCAAGAAGTCCCGAGTCCTGTTCATCAAGTACCACGAGGCCGCCGATCAGCAGCCACTGTCGAAGAAGGCCGCTGAGAAGCTCGGCATCTTCCCCAGCCTGCCGCTCTTGGGCCTGGCCGCGTGGACCCGCCAGAACGGCTACGCCGTCGACTACCTCGACCTGCACGCCAAGAACCTGCTCCCCGAGGAGGGCGAGCAGTACGTCCAGGACTTCGACCCGGACATCGTGGCCCTGACCGCCAAGACCCTCGGCTGGCCGGCGGTCATCGAGATCGCCCAGATGGTCCGGCGGGCCAAGCCCTCGGCCCTCATCGTGGTCGGCGGGCCCCACCTGTCGCTCTACGCCGAGGAGTCCCTCACCTGGGACTGCTTCGACATCGCCGTCACCGGCGACGGCGAGGAGATCTTCCTGGAGATCTGCAACCGCTGGGAGGAGCAGCCCGAGCTGGCCGCCCTCGATGGCATCCCCGGCACCGCCTTCCGCAAGGACACCGGCGAGGTCGTGCTCTACCAGGCCGCTCCGGTCCCCCGGGACATCGACAAGTACCCGATGAGCGCCTGGGACCTCGTGAACCTCGAGGACTACCACTGCCTCACCCTGCTGCGGCCCTTCGCCACCATGGTCACGACCCGCGGCTGCCCGTGGCACTGCGGCTACTGCTCCCAGGTCTACAGCGACCGCCTGCGCTTCCGGGACCCGGTGCTCGTCGTCGACGAGATGGAGTACCTGGTGAAGAACCACGGGGTGAAGGAGATCGTCATGTTCGACGAGACCTTCACCATCGGCAAGAAGCGCATGAAGAAGTTCTCCGAGGAGATCCTGCGCCGGGACCTGAAGGTGAAGTTCAACATCCGCGCCCGGGTCGACACCGTCGACCGCGACGTGCTGCGCTGGCTCCGCAAGGCCGGGCTGCGCTCCATCCACATGGGCGTCGAGGCCGGCACCGACCGGGTGCTCAAGATCATGAACAAGGAGATCACGCGGGAGCAGACCGAGAAGGCCTTCCGGGTCGCCCGGGAAGAGGGCATCGACACCCGCGGCTACTTCATGATCGGCTACTACGACGCCACGCCCCAGGACATCGAGGAGACCATCAACTTCGCCTCGGGCATCGGCCTGGACTGGGCGAGCTTCTCCGTCGCGACCGCCCTGCCGGGCACCGACCTGTACCGGGTCGCCCAGGAGCGCGGCTACGTCAACGGCGACTTCTGGCGGCAGTACACGATCAACGGCGGCGGCGAGATCCCGCAGATCAACACCGAGACCTTCACCGCCGAGCAGCTCCG
>CAYFPX010000340.1:1068-5126 GCA_964344945.1 uncultured Enterobacterales bacterium | reverse complement strand
GCGACTCCGGCACCACCGGCGACTCCGGCACCACCGGCGACTCCGGCACCACCGGTGACTCCGGCACCACCGGCGACTCCGGCACCACCGGTGACTCCGGCACCACCGGTGACTCCGGCACCACCGGCGACTCCGGCACCACCGGCGACTCCGGCACCTGGTCCGGCACCGGCCAGGGCGCCGCCGAAGCCGCCGCCACGGTCTGCGGCTTCGGCTGCGACAGCAGCGGCACCGTGCAGGTCGGCGCCACCCTCGCCGCCATCGCCCTCTGGCTGGTCATCACCCGCCGCAGGGATGACGACGACGACCGGGAGCGGGTGAAGATCGAGCTGCGGCGCAGGTAGCGCTGGCTACAGTCCTTCGATCGTGTACCGCAGGATGATGCAGTCCAGCGGTCGCGGCAGCGGCTCGCCGAAGACCTCCACCAGTGCGGCGTCGTCGGCACCGGTGCTCTTCTGGCTGAGCACGGCGATGCACGGCAGGGTGATGGACCGCGCGAGGACCTCGGCGGTCTGCTGGAGGATCCAGGGGCCGCCCTGGGACTCGAGCTGAGTCGTCGCCTGGGAGACCTTCGGTACGTTCATCTCCGGACTGGTCTTGTCACGGGTGAAGTCGACTCCCGGCCAGTCCGCCGCGTACACGGCCGCGACGCGCATGGGCAGCGCGGCACCGTCGGTCCCTCGGGGCAGGACCTTGGTGCGGTCCTTCTTCAGTCGGCTCTCCAGCTTGCCCACGGCGCGACGGATCCGGTCGGTGTCCCGCCCGTCTTCGCCGTCGACGTACAGGCAGGTCTGGAGGCCCTGCCGCACCGGATCGAGCTCGACGTCGAATTCCCCCATGAGGTCGTCGGGGTCATCGATGCCGGCGATGCGCGCGGTCTCCGTCAGCAGCTTCAGGCGGTCCTGCTCGAACTCGTCGGTCTCCCAGCCTCGGGGCGAGCCCTCGATCAGAGCGTCGAGCTTGGGCTCCAGCCCGAGGGACCGCGCCTGGCGCCAGGTCAGTCCCAGGGGGCCCCGGGCGCACACGCTCTCTCCGCGGGAGTCCGTCACCACGCTCCAGCCGGACCGGGTGACGTCGGGGTTGGCGGCCAGGTAGGCGAGCACCTTGGAGGCATCGGGCGGGAGGTCGTCCGCCCCTTCGAGGTTCGTACGGAATTTCGTGAACCAGCCGGCCTGGCGGGTGCCCTTCGACGGGTTGATCAGCCAGTCGTAGCGGTCGGGCGCTGCGAAGATCGTGGCTGCGCGCTCCTTCACCAGTCCCCGGAGGATCTCGTCGTTGCTCAGGGCGACCTTGAGGGTGCTGGCCCCGGAGACGTTCGCGGCGATCGCGGCAAAGGAGGGCTCGCCGCCCGGGTCGTTGATGCTGATCTGCTCCTCGCAGTCCTCGAGCTCCTCGGCCTTGGCCTCCATCTCGACATTGAGCTCGCCCAGCTCGCCGGACTGGAACCCGGCGATGACGTACCCGCCCAGGATGCCCGCCGCAGCGAAGAGGTATCGGGGCGTGAAGATCTGGCCGGACTTGATCAGCGCCCACCAGGTGGCGACCAGCTGACCGGGGCCAGAGGCGAAGATCCGGAACAGGACCTGGCGCTTGGCCTCCTTCTTCATGGCGTCGCCGGACGGCTTGTGCTTGCCCAGGCCCGCCGCCAGCTCCCGCTGCTTGCGGACCTCCTCGGGCAGCTGGTCGAGCTGGACCGTGAAGCGCGGTCCCTCCGGGGCGGCGAGCACCACGTCGTCGCCTGGGTTGACCGCGACCGGCGTGGCGATCTGCTGGGGCTTGCGGGCCCCGGCCTTCCACACGAAGACCGCTGCGGTGCGCTCCACAGGCGTCACGATCAGCCCCATGCCTTCCTGGCGCAGGACCTTCATGTGCACCGGCGCGACCCCGAAGGCCTCGGGGATCACGATGTCGCAGCCCGGGTCGGAGCCCAGGTTGATCTCGACCCCTTCGAAGGGCCCGAAGCGGGTGCCACCGAAGGCATCTGTCAGCTTCAGATAGAGCGCGAGTTCGTCGGCCATGTGGACTCCGCCGGGAGCTTATCAAGGGGCTCGCCTGTGCCAGAATGCCGGCCCGAGCCGACCACGGAGCCGCACGGTGAACATCTACCTGGTGCCCTATACCTGGGCCCGCCACGTGCACGTCGCCACCGTCACCGGCAGCTGCGCGCTGGTCACCTGGTGGATCCTCGCGATGATCGTCTTCGGACTGGGCGCGCCCTGGCCCATCGAAGCCGACGGACCGGTGTACATCGGGCTCGTCGCCTCGTCCGTGGCGGTGGGCGCCCTGCTGGCCGAAGGCGGGCTCTGTCGCCACGACCTGAAGTGGTTCGCGACCCGCGTGCCCCTGGCCTTCGCCCTGTCTGCCCTGGTGGCGGTGGCGGGGGCCGTGGGTGTGCGCGTGCTCGGCGGGATCATCATGCCCGACGAGCTGGGCGTCGACGCCGGGGATCCCTCCCTCGTCTCCCTTCGCTACACCCTGCTGATCTTCGCCATCGGAGGACTCGGCAGCGCCGTGGGGACCCTGTCTGGGCGCAGGTTCCGCGACGTCGGGGTCCACCTGGGCGCGGGGGTCGCTGCCGGTCTGTCCGGGGCGGCGGTCTGGTTCCTGTGGACTCGCTGGCCCGCGGAGCGCGATCTCTACGTTGCCGGGGCGGCGGGGGCGCTGACCTGGGGGCTCACCTTCGGGCTGCTGGCCTGGGGGATCCCGGACTCGCTGTACGCCGGCTGGCTGCGGGTGCTCTCGGGGAGCCGCTTCGGTCGGCGGATCCCGGTCGACGCGGTCGACGCGGGGGCGAAGGAGCGCTTCGTGGGGCACTTCCCCCGGGGCGCCGACCTCTGGCTGCCGGTCGACGAGGGCGTCCAGGAGCTCCACGTGAGCATCAGCGTCGACCAGAACCAGCTCTACCGAGCCCACGGGCTGAGCCAGTACCCGGTGAGCCTGCGGCGCTTCCTGGAGAAGCTCGACCTGCGGTATGACCCCCGGCGGCCGGCCCCGGTGGTGTCGAAGATCCAGTCCGGGGATCGCCTGCGCATCGGCGACGGACAACGGGCCACGGAGCTGGAGTTCATCATGCTCCCGCGGGAGGAGTCCTGATGCTCGCGGCGTGGCTGCTCGCCCTGGCCGGCTGCGGTGGCGATCTCGACACCGTGCCCGGCAGCGCCCTGCGGGTGGCGATCGACCCCATGTCGGGAGACTCCCAGCTCCAGGTCGAAGTCCTCAGCGCAGACGACTGCGACACCGAGCAGTTCGCGCCGGAGGACTGCTACCCGCGGGTGCTCCGGTCGGTCGAGGGGGACCACGGCGAGGTGCGGGTCGCCTTCCGGATCCGGGCCGACGGCGAGCCCTTCCCGATCCGCCTCGGTGCCGAGCAGCTCGAGGTCTACCACATGAAGCGGGGCGTCTCCGATGTCGAGCTCATCCCCCGTGGGCCGATGGACGCCAACCAGCTCTACATCCTGGTCATCGACGGCTCCGGGTCGATGGGGCTGGCGGCCGAGGAGGGCAAGCGCCAGACCCGGATGAACCGGGTGAAGAAGGCGCTGATGCAGCCATCGGTGGTCAGGCGGTTCTTCCCGAAGGGCAACACCTACACCGGCGTCGCCCTGCTGCAGTTCACCAGCGGGGACCCCTTCTGGGTGGGGGAGGGCCCCGAGATCGTCACCAACTCCGCCGACTACCTCGACAAGGTCCAGAACGAGCTCGACGTACGGGGTGGCTACACGCACCTCTACAACGCTGTCCGGTACGCGACGGGCAACCTGCTCAAGCAGGAGGACATCCAGGGCGCGGTCGACGGCATGGAAGCCACACCGACCGTGGTGGTGCTGACCGACGGCTTCAACAACCTCGAGGCCGACGATCAGTGCCAGGACAACGCCCCCCTGCTCACCAAGCTCCTCGGTCAGATCAAGCTGGCCCGCACCGGCCGGAACACCAAGCTGCGGGCCCGGCCGACGGTCTTCACGGTCGGGCTGGGGCGGCCCACCTGGCCCAACTACAAGCTGCCCGACAAGCTGGTCGAGGTGGTCGACGGGCCTCTGCTCTGCCGGGGCAAGGTC
>CAYFPX010000340.1:0-1016 GCA_964344945.1 uncultured Enterobacterales bacterium | reverse complement strand
ATCGCCGATGCCGAGGGTGGCGAGGCCTAGGTGCGCACGGAGAGGAAGGGCCTGGGAGAGGCCTTCGCGGCAGCGGCCGCCCAGCGCTATCGGTGGTTCGAGCTGCGCTACCGCGTCGCGCCCGCCTACCTTCGCCGCTCCTTCCAGACGCGGGTGAAGCTCTCCAACTACAAGGGCGCCAACGGCGTCATCACCTTCCACCCCTCGGCCTGGTTCGATCCCCCGACGGCCACCACCAGCGCCGAGGGTCGGGCGGTGCCGACCCCCCTGCGCGCCTCGCTCGCGCTGTTGCTCCCCATCCTGGGGGGGCTCCTCGGGATCACCTTCTTCGGCGCCGCCTCGTACAACGTCCGGCGCGCCATCTTCCGCGGCAGGCCCAGGAACCCGAAGCCCGGCTGAGCCGTCTGTACCGCCGTCCCGACCGCCCGCCGGATCCGGCGGGCGGGCTGTTGTATCTTCGCCGCCCGGAGGCACGGTGTCCCGCTTCATTGGAAACTACGAAGTCCTGCGCGAGCTGGGTGCTGGTCACTTCGGCACCGCCTATGCGGCGGTCGGCGAGGTGCCCGGCCGCGGCCTGAGCGCTGGCAAGCGGCGCCTGGTCGCCATCAAGCAACTCCACGCCGACGCCGACGACGATCAGATCGAGCTCCTGCACCAGGAATTCGCCCTGCTGGACCAGGTGAAGCACCGGTGCATCGTCCGGGTCTTCGAATTCCTGGAGGAGGACTCCGCGGTCGTCATGGAGTACGTGCACGGCGTCACGCTGCGCACCGTGCTCGACGAGTGCGCCAAGGCCCGGGAGCAGGTCTTCACCGAAGCCGCGCTCGAGATCCTCATCGAGCTGGCCGACGGCCTCTACCAGGCCTGGACCACCCCGGGCGACAACGGCGAGCCCCTGAGCCTCGTCCACCGGGATCTGAAGCCGGCCAACATCATGATCACGCCGAAGGCCGAGGTGAAGATCCTCGACTTCGGCCTGGCCCGCGTCGACAACGCCGAGTTCCGGATGGACGACC
>CAYFPX010000339.1:0-5407 GCA_964344945.1 uncultured Enterobacterales bacterium | reverse complement strand
AAGGTGCCAGCGAGCAGGCCGGCGAGGGTCCAGGTCTTCATGGGGGCTCCTCCGAGTCGTGCGAGCAGCATAGGACCGGTGGCCGCACCGCGTCCACGGTCAAGCCACCACGCGGCTGCCTCGCTCTTCGGCAAGGCGCCTCGCCGACAGCGCCAGGTGGCGCTGCCGGTAGTGCTCGCGCAGGCGTGCCCAGCGCCGCGGGTCCCGCGCCCTCATGCGCTGGCGCACCGGGCTCACCCCGGCGTCGATCCCGGCGGAGACGAGCATGTGGAAGAAGTGTCGGCGGGTGTGGCGACCGGAGCGCAGGGCATGCCCGGCCTTGCGCGGGTCCAGGTAGAACCGCAGCATGTGGCGCTGGTTCAGGGCGAGGACCTGCTCCCGGGAGAGGTGTCGGGTGCTGATGCCGCCGCGGTAGCTCCCCGCCAGGTCGTAGTCCCAGACCAGGTCCAGCTCGGCGAGGCCGGCGTACTCCTGCCAGATGGGCACGGTGACCGGGATCGGGTTGAAGGGGATCATCAGCAGGATGTCGACGCCGAGGGCGTCGGCGTAGGCGCTCACCCGGTCGAAGGTCCCCGGGTCGGTCTCCAGGTCGCCGACCATGAAGGTGCCCATGACGCAGCGGAAGTGGCGGGTCAGGGCGGGAGCGATGGCGTAGGCCTTGTCCGAGCCGACGCCCTTGTCCCACCGGGCCAGGGCCGCGTCGTCGGGGCTCTCGTAGCCGATGAGCAGGCCGTAGAAGCCCGCCCGCTCCATGAGTGGGAAGAGGTCCTGGTCCCGGTGGAGATCGTCGACCCGGCACTGGGCCCAGAGGTGGGCCCGCAGGTTCCGCCGGAGCATGCCCTCGCAGAACGCGATGGTGCGCTTGCGGCTCGTCGCCCAGCTGTCGTCGACGAAGAACAGGTTCGTGTGGCCCAGCCGGATCAGCGCCTCGACCTCGTCGAGCACGGCCTCGACCGGGCGAGCCCGCCAGCGGTACTCCCAGAACTGGCTGTTGTGGCAGTAGGTGCAGCGGTACGGGCAGCCCCGAGAGCCTTCGATCAGGCTCATGTCCCGCCAGGACCAGGGCCTCATGCGGTAGCGGTCGGGCCGGTGCAGGTCCCAGGCGGGCATGGTCAGCCGGCCCAGGTCCTGGATCAGCCTGCGCTGGGGCGTGAAGTGCAGGGGCCGGTCCGTCGTGGGCGCCAGGGTGTCGCTCAGGGTCGGGCCGTGGCCTTCCAGCCAGCAGAGGCCGGCGATCTCGCGCAGGGCCTCCCGCCAGGGTCCGCGGCGCCCGCCACAGCCCGCCAGGGCCTCGGCGGTCTCCAGCAGGGTCTGCTCGCCCTCGCCGAGGCCGATGGCGTCGATGTCGGGGCACAGCCGCAGGGTCTCCTCGGGCTCCGCCGTGTAGTGGATGCCGCCGGCGAGCACCCAGGCGTCGGGGGCGGCCTGGCGCACGACCGAGGCGCAGACCATGCCGTCGTAGGCGGTCGCGGTCATGGCCGAGAGCCCGACCAGGTCCGGCTGCCAGTCCCGGCACACCCGGGCCAGGGCCCGCAGGCCATCGCCCTCGCTGCCGTCGAGCAGGCGGACCTCGTGGTCGCCGTGGTGGCGGACGTACCCGGCCAGGGAGAGCGCTCCGAGGGGCGGGGCCTTCTCGGAGAACGGGGTCGCGTGGTACGGGTTGCCAGGCCGATGGAGCAACAGGCGCATCGGCCCCAGACTACCCCTCGTAGACGAACAGCGCGAACCAGGGTCCTTCGGCTTCGTCCCCTGGCTCCTCGGTCCCGGTCCAGGCCCGCACCACGTCGTCCGAGGCCACCCACACCAGCCGCCAGCGCGGGTCCTCGACCAGCGCCAGGGTGCGGCCGCCGTCCTCGCCGTGGGCGTCGGCCATCGAGACCAGGGCGCCCAGCCCGGGCTCGGGTCGCCAGTGCTCCCAGGTGGTGGGCAGGGACTCGTGGTCCAGGCCCGCCCGCAGCACCACGGCCTTGCCCGTGAGGGTGCTGGCGACCCGGCCCAGTGGCGGCGGGTCCTGGCGCAGGTGGGCCTCGGCCAGCATGGCCGCTGGCCCGGACTCCACGAACTCCGCCGGCAGGACCCGGGCCGGCGAGAGGTGGGTCTCGGCCAGCACCAGGGCCGCCCAGAGGGGCCAGCCCCACTGGGGGGCACCGAGGCGAGCGAGGGCCAGCGCCGCCAGCACCAGCCCCCCGGGCACCAGCCAGAGGAAGTTGGTGGCCGCGGTGCCCTGGCCGCGGGACATCGGCACCAGGCCGATCGCCAGGACCACGACGGCCCAGGCCACCGCGGCGACCCGCGCACCGCCGCCGGCCCGGACGCAGAGTCCCAGTCCGGCCGCTGCGGCCAGGGCTGCCAGCCCGCCGGCGGCCTCGACCACGCCGATGCCCAGGAACGCCAGGGCCGCCGGGAGGGCCCGGACCAGCGCCCCGAATTCCCGGGGGGGCTGCTCGAGGCCGGCGCCGACCGCCTCGGCGAGGAAGGCGCGGAAGGGGGTCTCGACGGTGGTGGGGCCGAGCAGGGCCACGAGATCCGGCTGGGACCACACCCCGAGCCAGGTGCCGAAGAAGGCCTCGATCTCGATGAAGCCCCGCACGCCCGGCGCGAGCACCAGCTTGGGGACCAGGGCGAGCGCCGCGGGCAAGAGGGCCCTGCGCCAGCCGTGGCCGCGGACCAGGCCGGCGACGGCCAGGACCCCGGGGAGGACCAGGCCCTCGGGCCGCACCAGCGGCGCCAGGGCCGCACCGATCCACATCCAGGCCGCGCCGCGCTGCCCCCGGTGGTGCTCGATGGCCCAGAGCGCCGTGTAGGCGACCAGGCACCAGGCGAGGGGCCGGGCATCCAGGATCACCGCCAGGTGGCGGACCCCCGGCACCAGGGCCCACACCAGGACCGCCCAGCGGGCTGCACTGGGGCCCGCCGCTGTCCGGGTGAGGGTGTACAGCGGCCAGGCCACGGCGCCCGCGAGCACCAGGTTGAGGCTGCGGCCCCAGGCGTGCACGGCATCGAGGGCCACGCCCGGCACCATGAGCGCGGTCCAGAGGGGTGGCCAGCGGGCGGTGACCTCGGGAGAGCCCCGGCCTTCGAGCCAGCCCGCCGCCTGGGCGAGCACGTCCCAGCCGTCCGGACTGACCGCGGCCGGGCCGCCGATCAGCAGGAGCAGGGCGATGGTCCCGAGGGTCCACCACCAGCGCTCCGCAGCCTCGTCGGGGGGTCTCACGGCGCCGTTATCATAGGGGGGTGGACCGGCTCCCTCCCTGGCCAGCGCTGGTGGTCGCCCTGGTCGCGCTCCTGGGCTCGGCCGCCCGGGAGCAGGACCGGGTGCGATCGGCCCGCGACACGGCCGAGGCCTTTCGGGACGCCTCCGAGCGGATCGACGCCCGGGCTGCGGGCACCCACGAGCCCGCCGGGGCGCCTCTGCTCGAGGGCTTCCCCGACGCCGCGGCCTGGGAGGGCTGCCAGGGCGTGGCCCTCGAGACCCCCGCCTGCGCCACGACACGTCACGCGCTGGCCGTGATGCCCATCCCTTCGCCGTCCGTCGGTCCGGGCTGGCTGGTCCGGCTGGGGCTCCAGCCGTGGCTGGCGGGTCCCTCCGGCCGCCACGTGGCGGCGGCGGCGTGGGGAGTGCGCGCTGGCCCGCTGGCTCCAGCGGCCGTGGACGCGGGCGCCTGGTCCACCGCCCTGCTCCTGGACGTGCCTCCCGCGCCGCCGGGGACCGAGGCCACCGCCGCCCGAGACGCCGCCCTGGCGCTGCTGGGCTGGCGCGAGCGACTCGGCCAGGCCTGCCTGGCCTGTGTCACCGGTCCCGGCGCCCTGCCACCGGGCACGGTGACCCTGGAGCCCTCGGCCGCCCTGCTCGCCGAGCGATCCGCGCGCTCGCTGCTCCCGGTGCACGATGACGCCTCGGCGACCACCCGCTTGATCGCCGAGCTGCGCCGGGGAGCGCCGGTCCCGGACGAGGCCTGGAACCGGGTGGGCCACGCCGGTCTGGCCGCCCTGGAGCTCGCCCGGGCCGGTCGGACCGAGGCGGTGCCCCAGCTGCTGACGCTGGCCTCGGACGGTCCTTCGGGGCTGGACCGGGTGGCGGGGCTCTACGCCCTCGCCAGGCTCCAGGCGCAGGGCCACGCGCCCGCCATCCCGGCGGGGCACCCGGCGGCCGCCCGGCTCGCGAAGCTGTCGCCCCTGTGATGCTCGGTCTCCTGCTGGCCTGCACCGGCACGTCCACCGGCGACAGCGCGGCGCCCGAGGGCTGCGCGGCCAGCGGTGAGACCCACACCTGGGTCTGGACCACCCTGACCCTGGCGCGGGAGACCGACGGGGTCTCGGTCGGCTTCGACCTGGACGGGCGGGTCAGCGACGAGGAGGACACCGAGACCTGCGGCGTCGCGGACTTCGTCCACCCCGACGGCACGACCGGCATCGACAACGCCTTCGCCCCGCTGGTCCCGTTCATGGAGGAGTCCGAGGCGGGCGCTCTGGAGCCCGCGCTGCAGAACGAGATCAACAGCGGAGGGCTCTTGGTGTTGATCGAGCTCGCGGGCCTGGACGACCCGGGGCACGACGACTGCGTGGACCTGCGCTTCGGCCAGGCCGACGGCGAGCCGCTGGTCGGCCCGGACGACCGCCTGCTCCCGGGCCAGACCTTCGACTGGCACCCGGATCACGCCTCGGCGGACTTCGCCGGCCTGTCCCTGGTCGACGGCCAGCTCGACACGCCGCCGTTCTCCCTGGACATCCCCTTCCCGGTCTTCGACGCCGACCTGCGCATGGCGATGGGCGAAGCCCGGCTGCGGGTCGCCCTGGGTGACGACGGCGATCTGGCGGGCAGCTTCGGGGGGCGGGTTCCGGTGACGTTCATGCTCGATGCCGCCGACCAGGACCAGATCGACCCGGACGTGCTGGCCTTCTTCGAGGCCATGCTCTTCGGCGCCAGCGACCTCGCTCCCGACGCCGACGGGACGTGCCAGGAGATCTCGATGACCTTCGAGCAGACCGGCGTGCCGGCCTGGACCTTCCTGGAGTGACCCACGTTACGGGCGGCTCCTGACCCGGAGCCCCCATGAAGCGTCGCGCCTTCCTCTCCACGACCCTGCTCGGCACCGCGGGCATCGCGGGCTGTGCCCAGAGCCAGCAGGGCCCTGCGGTCCAGAGCCGCAAGAAGGTGATCTGGCGGCTGGCGTCGAGCTTTCCGCGGGGGCTGGACACCATCTACGGTGGCGCCGAAGTGCTGGCCGAGCGGGTGACCGCGATGAGCGGCGGCGACTTCACCATCCGGCCCTACCCGGCCGGCGAGATCGTGCCGGGCCTGCAGGTGATGGACGCGGTCCAGCAGGGCACGGTCCAGCTCGGTCAGACCTGCAGCTACTACTACACGGGCAAGAACCCGGCCCTGGCCTTCGACACCTGCGTGCCC
>CAYFPX010000338.1:0-5443 GCA_964344945.1 uncultured Enterobacterales bacterium | reverse complement strand
GAGACCGAGAAGAACCTGAAGGAGATCTTCGACGCAGCGGAAGGCGGTGGCGCGATCCTGCTGTTCGACGAGGCCGACGCCCTCTTCGGCGCCCGCGGCGACGTCAAGCAGGCCCAGGACCGGTTCGCGAACCAGGAGGTCAGCTTCCTGCTCCAGCGCCTGGAGATCTTCGAGGGCTGCGCGGTGCTCACCACCAACCTCCAGGAGAACATCGACGAGGCCTTCCTGCGGCGCTTCGGCGCCGTGGTGGAATTCCCCATGCCCTCGGCGGTCCAGCGAGAGAAGCTCTGGCGCAAGGCGATCCCCTCCGAGGCCCCGCGCAGCGGGGACCTGGACGAGCAGAAGCTGGCGGAACAGTTCATCCTGGCGGGCGGCTCGATCGTGAACTCCGCGATCAACGCCTGCATCCTGGCAGCGACCGACGACGAGCCCGTGGCCATGAAGCACGCGGTCCGGGCGGTCGGCCAGGAGCTCGTCAAGATGGGCAAGCAGGTGAACCGCGTCCACTTCGGCGAGTTCTACGACGAAGTCGCCGATCTGTAGCCCGGGCTACTCCGCCGTGGTCGCCTCGCCCTCGGCCGGCTCGGCGGCCTCGCTCGCGGCCTCGATCGCCCGCGCCTCGTCTTCGGCCATCTTGCGAGCAGCCTCCTCGGCGGCGGCCTTCTCGGCGGCCGCGGCCTCTTCGGCGGCCTTCTTCGCCGCGGCCTCGGCCTCCCAGTCCTCGACCCACTCCACCAGGCCCACCTGGGTCATGAAGTAGTCGTCGCCGCCAGCGTTGCCGCTGGCGGTCAGAGCGCCCTGGATCTTGTAGTCGTTCGAGATCAGGTGGCCTCGCTGCTCGTCGAAGGTCGCGGTGCCCACCCAGACGGTCTGGACGATGCGGGCCGCGCCCAAGCCGGCCTTGGCCCGCTCGAGCTCGGCGCCGGACTGGGCACTGCCCTCCCCCTGGGACTGGATGGTCACGATGCCGTCGGCGGTGGACTCGACCCGATGGGTGACCTTGGCCTTGCCGACGGTGCCCGAGGTGACGGGCAGGCGCATGATCATCGGCAGGCCACCCTGGCTCCAGGGCTCCCCGCGATGGTCGCCGTCCTTGGGCAGCTCGAGCTCCAGGGCGCCGAAGGCCCGCGAGACGATCATGCGCAGGGCCTCGTGTCGGGCGTTCTCGCGCTCGGTGTCCTTGGGGATGCCCTCGAGGTCGAGGACCTTGATCTTGCCCTCCCGGTTTTGCTCGACCTGGATCATGGCCACCGAGAGCAGCTGGGCATACTCCGCCGCGATGGCGGTGGCGTTCTCTTGATCCCGAGCGCCCCCGAGCCCCATCTCCGCGCGACGGACGCTGCACTCGAGCTCCCGGGTCCGGCGGGCCAGCATGGTGTTCTCGCAGTCGATCTCCAGGCCCAGCGCCAGGTCCTCGACCCGCGCGTCCAGGTTCTGGCCGGCGTAGAGGCGCACCTCGCCCGGGCGGAACTGCATGTAGGTCTGGATCCGGAAGGAGAGCTGCTCGTGGTCCTGCCACTTCCAGGTCAGATCCTGGGCCTGAGCGGGGGTCGAGAGGGCGAACAGGGCTGCAGCGGCGAGGGCACTCATCTGGCACTCCGGCGAGAGTCAGGAGGCTAACCCCCAGGGGTGCGTGGACAGTGCCCTCGACGGGGGCTTTGCAAAGGTCTGGGGAGATCGCTCGCGCAACGATCGCCTGGGTTGGACGCTGGTGGTGAGACGGGCGTCGGTGCCGGAACCCGCTCGGCCGCGCCTCGTCGCTCGCCGTCCCGGCCGTCGGGGCACGCTCGCACCCAGCTCGCTGCGCTCGCCCCGCAAGCGGGTCCCTGTGTCCGGGCCGGCTCGCTGCGACGCGGCCTTCGCTGAGCGTTCACGCCAGGGCCCTCCTGGCCTGTCCTCACCGACGCTGCGACCCGGCACCTCCGTCCAGCGGAGGCCCCGCCGCAGCGAGCCGCCCCCCCTCCTGGGGTCGCTGCGTACCGACCGGGTTCGTGCGAACAGGAGGGAAGGCATGCCGCGAGCGGAGGGGCCCCGGACGGGCCCCGGAACGTGCCCCAGAGGTGGGGGCGGCGTAGCGACGAGGCGGGGCCGGAGCGGGTTCCGCCGCCGACGCCGACAAAGCCGCCCGAGCGGTGAACAAGAAAGACGCCGACCAGTGGGTCGCGCGAGCGTTTCTCAGAAGGTCGAGCCGACCCCGAGGACGATGCCCGCCACGGGCGCGACCTTCTGGGAGATCGAGTTGCCCATGGGGACGGAGGCGCCCAGCTGGATGTCGACGTCGGCGTAGGCGCGGACTCGGTCGTTGATGCTGAACTTCTCGAGGGTCTGGTTGTAGCCGACGTTCAGGGTCGGCTGGAAGGCGTAGGGCATGTTGGTCCAGCCGAGCCGGAAGCCGATGCGCGGGCCCAGGCCGATGCCGGCGTCCTTGAGCAGCAGGATGGACCAGCCGATGTACATGTACCGGTTGAAGACCGAGCTGTTCAGGGCCTCGTTGAGCTCGCCTTCGTCGCTGTAGGGGTCTTCCTCGTTGACGGTGACGTGCTCGTCCTGCCAGGGGCCGTAGCGCTCGGCCCAGCCGGCGTCGCCCTCCAGGTTCAGCCCGAAGGTCATGCCGACCGCGGTCATCATGCGGTTGTAGTGGGCACGGAGCTCCAGGTTGACGGGCATGGTGGAGCTGTTGAGCTCGGCCTCGGGCAGCGCCGGGGCCTCGCCCTCGGCCAGGGCCGCCTGCTCCTCGGCGGTCAGGCCGTCTGGCAGGGTGACGGCTGCGCCGTTGTAGAGCATGCCGGCGCCGACCTTGCCGGAGAAGAGCACCGGGAACTGGTTGTCGCTGCCGCCGACCAGGCTCAGGGCGGACTGGCGGCGGTCGTACCGCCAGATCCACATCTTGTTGGCGTTGCCCTCCTCGGGCACGGCGACGTAGATCTCGGCGCTGGGGTGCATCTTGGCGTAGATGGCCATGAAGGTGAGGATCTCGCCGGCCAGCTCGGGCGTGCACTCGTTCGGGTGCAGCATGAGCTCCTCGATGAGGTCGAAGCCCATGCGCTTCCGGGCCACGTCGCGCACGAAGTACGCCTTGTCCTCGAACTTGTCGACGATGAGGCGGTCGCTCAGGCCATGTCCGCCGTCGGCGGTCTGCAGGTAGATGTCGTTCCGGCCGAGGGGGACCATCACCCGGGCGTCTTCGTCGGGGACGACCTCGAGGCCGTTCACGAAGACCTTGTACTCCTTGCCGAACTCGTCGACGTCGAACTCGTTGTCCAGCTCGAAGTCCAAGGGGAACCTTGGGAACCCGCCGGAGTTGAGCTGGTTGAGGTAGACCTCGACGTAGCTGCGGACCTCGGGGTCGGTGATGGCGTCGAGCAGCGCCGGGTCCTCGGCCGCGAGGGTGGCGGCCAGGTAGTAGTAGTAGTTGACCAGCTGGCCGGCGATGGCCTCGTAGAAGGGCGGCGCGTTGTTGTTGCGGTTCTCGGCGGCGCGGCCGATCTGGCTGTAGAGCAGGAACAGCGGCTCACGCTCCTCGGGCTTGGACACGAACCAGAGCATGTCCACCAGGCGCCTCAGGTGCTCCGCCTCCTGGCCCCACTCGCCGGGGGAGAGGGCGTCCCAGGCGAGCTGGGAGACCCGATCGACCTCGCTACGGATGGCCTGGAGGTTGCGCTCCGGGATCTCGGCCGGCTGCTGACCGGGGCTCAGGGCACGGTCCGGCGCCTGTCGTCCCTTCTGGTAGAGGTCGGTGCTCGGCAGGAAGATGGCATCGGCCCGCGCAGTCCGGCTCTTGGCGATGCGCTTGAGGTTCTCGTCCTGGTAGTCCGCGGTGGTGTTCGGCCACTTGAGCACGACCACACGGGCCTCGTTGTTCTTGGACTTGACCTCGGCGGCCGAGGCCAGCGCGGGGAACAGGAGGACGATCAGGGCGAGGAGCTTGCGGGTCATGCTGCCTGCTGGGGGACGGGAGGGGCTCAGTTGCAGACCAGCGACTGGCCGGAGAAGCTGCAGCTGATGGTCTGGCCACCGCTGACCGGCGAGTGACTGCCGATGCAGCCCTTGAGGCTCATCTTGCAGGACTCGCTGGGCACCTTGGCCACCGAGGCCGTGCCGCTGTTGTTGAAGTTGCCGCGGGCGCGGAATCCGCTCGGGCAGTTGACCTCGACCCCGAAGCAGCTGCCCTTGTCGGAGAGCTTGATGGTCAGGGTGCCAGCGCCTCCGCTCGAGGTGCTGGCGGCCTTCTTGGTGGAGGTGCCGCTGGACTGGGTGGAGGAGGACTTCTTGGAGGTGCCCGAGCTCCGCGTGGTCTTGGTCCGCTTCTTGGGCGGTCGCGTCGCCTCGGGCATGGCATCGCCGGTGTCGCCACCCTCGGGCTCGACGTCGCCTCCAGCGGGAGGCGGGGCGCTGGTGACGCCCGGGCTGGCGGTGATCCCCGCCGGGTCGGTGTCCGGCTCGGACTCTTCCGCGCCCGGACGCAGCCACACCACCGCCACCACGGCGATCCCGACCACGGCGAAGATGCCGAGGAGCAGGGCGTAGAACCGCCCAGAGGTGGTGCGCTCTCCGGCACCGGCCGGCGGCGGGGCACTGGCGCCGAAGTTGGTGTTGGCGGCTGCGGCGGCCTGGCCCGGGGTGGGCCCCGAGATGGCTCCAGGGGTGGGCCCCGAGATGGACCCAGGGGTCGGGCCGCTGATGGAGGGCATCGGGGGCGGGGGCGCCATGCCCCCACCGGGCTGGGGAGGCGGAGGGACGCCGATCGGGGGGGTCGGCGCGATCCCCGGGGCCGACGGCAGCGCCGCCGGAGAGGGCGCGGCGCGCTCCTTGGGGGTCTGTATCTGGAAGAAGGTGGTGGCCGAGGGCTCGTTGCCCTCGTCGTCGGAACCCAGCACCGACGAGAGTGAGCCGAGCTCCATCATGCCGGTCTCGTCTGCGGACCGGGCGCCCACGATCTTGGCCTTCTTGGGCTTGGCCTTCTCCGGTTCCGGCCGGGCCGGACCGCTGCCGGCTGTGAAGCGCGTGGCCTGGGCCAGCCTGCGACCGCTGCCGGAGTCCTCGTCATCGGACCGCTTGCGGGCGGACGTGCGGCGGGCCTGCGACGCCGCGAGGCGCTCTTCGATGGACCGCCGCTTGCGGCCGCCCGACTGGCGCCGACCGCCGCCAGCCACCGCGGTGCCCGCGCTGTTGGGGTCCGGGGCGTCGTCGAGGCGGTAGAGGCTCTCGAAGAAGAACTCGGCGAACTCCTGGATGTAGGAGCCGCGGTCCCGGTAGAGCTGGCGCCGCAGATCGGCCAGCAGGTCGTGGCCGGTCTGGTAGCGAGAGCGGGGGTTGGCCATCAGCAGCCGAGTGACGGCCTGGCCGGCGCCGGCGACCTTGGACTCCAGCTCCTCGCACTGCTCGGCGAGGTAGCCCCCCTCGATCGCGTCGAAGACGTCGCCGATGGGGTCGCGGGAGTCCT
>CAYFPX010000337.1:5311-5522 GCA_964344945.1 uncultured Enterobacterales bacterium | reverse complement strand
CGTTCGGCGCACAGGCCTGACCGTCGCCCCGGAGGCGGCGAGTCCCCGGCTGCGGGCGCTCATCAACAAGTGGATCCCCGACGAGGGCCTGCTGGACATGGCCGACCAGGCCTACAGCCTGGGCTGGGGCCACGTGAAGCTCTACTTCATGATCGGGCTGCCCACCGAGCGCGACGACGACATCGAGGCCATCGCGGACCTCACCCTGCGC
>CAYFPX010000337.1:0-5301 GCA_964344945.1 uncultured Enterobacterales bacterium | reverse complement strand
GGTTGCGCAGCGACGACAGGTCGACGGCGCCGCGGAGGACGGAACCGGGGGTGGGAGTGCTCACGGTGACACCTTCGCTTCGAGGAGGCTGGAACGGTAGCCCAGGAGTCGGATCTGGTCGCTGGACCCCTGGCTGGGCACGTAGAAGAAGATCTGGTCGGTGTACGTCGTGGTGAAGCCGGTCGCCGACTGGTCGACGCCGGTGAGGGCCTTCACCGCGGGGTTGTTGTCGAGCTTGATCACGGCATCCGCGTTGGTCGGTTTCGCTGTGTCGCTCTCGTAGACGTTGACCGCGACGATCGCGCCCGTGTCGAGCGTGGCGAGGGCGATGGGCGCCGCCGGGCCGGGGACCACGCCGCGCGCCGCCAGGCCCTCCTCGACGCCCGCTTCGGCCGGAACCGCGGGATCAAGTTCGGCCGCCACAACCCCGAGGAGACCTTCCTCGAGGGCCTGGTGAGCCGCGCCGACCGCAGGGCAGGGGACCTCATCGAGGCGGCCTTCCACCAGGGTGCCCGGCTCGATGCCTGGCACGAGCACCTGGACTTCGCTGCCTGGGAGCGGGCCATCGCGCAGGTCGGCTACGACGTCGACGACGCCCTGCGGGAGCGGGCCATCGACGAACGGCTGCCCTGGGATCACATCGACGTCATGATCCCGAAGGCGTGGTTCGTCGAGGACTGGCAGCGAGCCGTCGCGTTGCAGCACGCCGAGGACTGCCGCCACGCCAGGTGCCACCGCTGCGGGGTCATCGACCGGGAGCGCCCGCTGTGCGCCCACATGCTGCGCAACAGCATCGCCGGCGCCAAGGAAGACGGCACCTTCAAGATGGGCGCCGGCCGCCAGCGGCCCGACGACGACCGCGATGCGGTGCGGGTGCGCAAGCGGTTCGACCCCCAGGCCGGGCGGCTGGAGGAGCCGGAGCCGGTCCAGCGGCTGCGCCTGCGGGTCGCCCGGACCGGCGAGCTGCGCTTCCTGTCGCACCTGGAGACCATGAACGCCTGGCTCCGCGCCCTCCGCCGGGCCCGGGTGCCACTGGCCTACTCCCGGGGCTACCACCCGCACCCCAAGGTGAGCTTCTCGACGGCCTTTCCGGTGGGGGAGTCCAGCACCGGCGACTACATGGATCTGCTGCTGGTGGAGCGCCGGGACCCGGCCGAGGTGGCCGGGTGCCTGAGGGATCGCCTGCCTCCCGGCATGGACGTGCTCTCGGCGACCGAGGTGCCGCTCCGGTCGCCTTCGCTGATGAGCCAGGTGACGGGCTTCGACTACAGCCTGGTGGTGCGAGGCACCACGGGTGCCGCGCTCGGAGCCCAGGTAGACGCGCTGATGGCCGCCGACGAGCTGCCCCTGAAGCGCCGGGCCAAGCAGCGCGGCCGCCGGGTGATGGTCACCCAGGACATGCGCCCGGGCATCGCCGAGCTCCAGCTGGGCGACGATCACGGCGACCAGGCGGTGGAGCTGCGGTTCCGGAGTCGGACGGTGGACGGCAGGACCACCCGCGCCAAGGACCTGCTCCAGCTGCTGTCCCTGACGCCGGATCGGGTGGACGTGCTACGTCGGGACACCCACTTCCACTGACCGGACCAGCGGGCACGGAGGCCGCCTTGCTCCAGTACACCGAAGACCAGCTCGCCCTGAAGGAGGCCGCCCGGGACTTCGCCACCGCCGTGCTCGGGCCCACCGCGCGGCAGGACGACGAGACCGAGACCTTCCGGCGCGAGCACTTCCAGGCCCTCGCCGAGCACGGCTTCTGCGGCATCCCGGTGCCCGAGGAGTACGGCGGCCTCGGCCTCGGCTACAGCGAGCTGGCGGTCGTGCTGGAGGAGGTCTCCCGGGTGTCCGCCAGCTACGGCGTGACCATCGGCGTGAACGGCCTGCCCCAGATCATCCTCCTGGAGTACGGGACCGAGGCCCAGCGGCAGCGGTACCTGCCGGGCCTCGTCACCGGCGAGACCCTCGGGGCCTTCGCCCTGTCCGAGCCCGACGCCGGCTCCGATGCGGGCTCGCTGACGACCAGCGCAGTGCTCGACGGCGACCACTACGTGCTCAACGGGACCAAGTTCTGGTGCACCCACGGCGGGGTCGCCGACCTGTACATCATCATGGCGCGGACCGGCGGGCCCGGTCCCAAGGGCGTGAGCGCCTTCCTGGTCGAGCACGGCACGCCGGGGCTCACCTACGGCAAGAAGGAGGAGAAGATGGGGCTGCGGGCCAGCCCCACCGTGGAGCTCATCCTGGAAGACGTCCGGGTTCCGGCCGAGAACCTGCTCGCCGTCGAAGGCGCTGGCTTCCGGATCGCCATGAGCGCCCTGGACAGTGGCCGGGTGACCATCGCGGCGATGGCGGTCGGCATCTGCCAGGGCAGCCTGGACGTCGCTGCGGCCTATGCCTGCGAGCGGCGCAGCATGGGCCGCCCGATCATCGAGCACCAGGGCGTGGGCTTCATGCTGGCGGACATGGCGTGCCACACCGAGTGCGCCCGCCTGCTGGTGCGCCAGGCCGCCGCCCTGCGCGACGCCGGGCGGAACTACTCGGAGAAGGCCGCCATCGCCAAGTGCGTCGCCACCGACGCCTCGGTGGCGGTGAGCACCGACGCCGTCCAGGTGCTCGGCGGCTACGGCTACACCCGCGAGTACCCCGTGGAGCGCTACATGCGCGACGCCAAGGTCATGCAGATCGTCGAGGGCACCAACCAGATCCAGCGGCTGGTCATCTCCCGGCACCTCCAGCGGAAGTACGATCGCCCCTGACGAACTCGGAAGATCCGCAGGGTGGCAGCGCGTTATCCCCCCGTGACACCAGGGCTCGAGGCGCCCCGGGCCTATACTCCAGCGTCCTCCAGGCAGAATTGCGTCGATGAAGGCTTGTCCGCTCTGCAGCTCCACCTACGACGAACGGGTGGACTTCTGCTTCCGCGACGGGGCACCCCTCGTGGCGGCCAGCCCCGAAGTCGAGGCCGCGGCCCTCGCGGAGCGCGGCATGGCGCGGTTCAGCGACAGCCTGGACGTTCCGGAGCCCCGGGGCCTGGACATCACCGACGCGCCGGAGCCGACCAGCATGCGGGCTCCGGCCGTGCCAGACCCTCCGCCGCCGCCGCCGCCCGTCACGCCGGAGACCCTCACCGGCGAGCCGACCCTGCCGCCCAGCGACCCGGCCCCCTACGAGCGGCCCGCGCCGCCGGACCCGGAGCAGCTGTCCGTGGACTCGCTGTCGTCGGCGCCGGGCCCGGTCGAGGTTCCGCCCCTGGAGCCCGACCTCGCGCCCCAGGCGGGCAGCTCCCCACCGGACCCCGAGCCAGGCCTGGCACCCGTCGACATCCCGCCGACGAACCTGCCCGAGGACCTCACCGAGCCGGACACCACGGACTTCTTCGCCGACGAGACCACCGACATCGCCGACGACGACGACGATCTGTACGGCGGCATCCCCTACGCGGACACCCCCAAGAAGAAGGACAAGCTGCCGGTCTACCTGGCGGTCGCCAGCGTGCTCCTGGTCGGTGGTGCCCTGTTCGCCTTCGGCGGCGGGGGCGGTGGGGAAGGGGACCAGGACCCCGCCCCGACCGAGCAGGTCGAGCGCACCCAGCCTCCGCCGAGGAAGCCTCCGGTGACGGCCGAGCCCAAGCCTCCGCCCCCGGCCGAGCCTCCGCCGGTGGCTACTGCCACCGAGGCCGAGACCGGGACCGAGCCGGCGACGGAAGAGCCGGCTGCGCCCGGGGCCGAGCCTGCCAGCGAGTCCGGGCACGGCATCGGCAACACCGACCGCGCCCGGGAGCGGGAGCGCAAGCGCCAGGAGCGTCGGGCCGAGCGCGAAGCCGAGCAGCAGCGGCAGGCCGAGGCCGACGCCGCCGCACAGGACCAGGCCGAGCGCGACCGGCAGGAGGCCGAGCGCCAGGAAGCCGAGCGCCAGGACAGAGAGCGCAAGGAGATCGAGCGACGGGAGGCCGAGCGCCGGGCAGCCGAGCAAGAGTCGTCGGAGCCCGTGGCGGTGGCGGAGCCGTCCGGCGCGGCGAATCCCTGGGGCCAGGCCGACGATCCCACCGAGGGCACCCTGAGCATCTCGACCGACCCACGGGGCGCCAGGGTCTGGATCGACAACGAACCCAAGGGCACCGCGCCGGTCAGCGTGAAGCTCCCCTTCGGCTCCCACAAGGTGCGGGTCGCCAAGGACGGCTACGAGGACAAGAGCATGGTGATCGACCTGCAGTCGGCCACCCAGGAGTTGTCCTTCAACCTGCCCCAGGACGTGCGCTCCGGGCCGGTGATCATCTACGGGTCCCTGGGCGCCAAGGTCTACCTGGGTGACAAGCTGCTGGGCCCCATCCCGGTCTCCACCACGCTGCAGGAGGGCACCTACACCTTCACCGTGGTCCAGGAAGGGACCTTCTACAAGGTCACCAAGACCATCAGCTTCGCCGGAGCCACGGGCACGCTGCCGATCACGCTGACCGCTCAGTAGGGGGGGCTGCAGCCACGCTCACGGGCAGGCGTCGTTCGCCGAGCCCGGCGTGCCGAGGTCTCCGGACCCCATCTCGGTCGTCGCTGCACACCACTGGGTCCGCTCGTCGTTGGCCTCGTGGTCCTCGGCCTCCGGTGACAGGGACAGGCTCGCACCGGGCGTGAGTGGCCACAGCGGGGTCCAGGAGACCCCGTCCAGGTCGAGGGCGCCCGCGCTCAGGGTGAGACCGTCGACGGTCGTGAGGGTCGGTCCGTCCACCAGGCCCTGACAAGCCAACCCGCCGTTGACCACCAGGTCTTCGCTGAGACAGAACAAGGCCCGCCCGCCGGGCGCCAGGACCTCTTCGCTCACGAGACCCAGGTCGCCGCCGGCGTCGCTGGTGAGCGCCCAGCCCTGCAGGGCGAGCTGGCGACTGGAGACGTTCAGGACCTCCACGAACTGCCCGTAGTGGGCGTAGGAAGCCTCCGGCTCCACCAGGACCTCGGTGATGACGACATCTCCGGTGCTCAGGTGGTCCTCGTCGACCAGGCCGTCGCAGTCGTCGTCTTCCAGGTCGTCGTCTTCAGGCGCGCCCAGCCAGGTGTCGGGGTCGTCGTCGTCGCAGTCCTCACCGCCGAACGCGCTGCTGTCCTGGCCGTCCAGGTCGGCGTCGCCGTCGGAGGCCCCGTCGCAGTCCTGGTCGATGCCGTCGTACCAGACCTCGTCTGCGCCCGGGTTGATGAGTGGATCCGTGTCGTCGCAGTCGTCGCCGGTGGGAGCCAGGTCTGCGCCGTCCAGGTCGGCGTCGTGGTCCGACAGCTCGTCGCAGTCCTGGTCGATGTCGTCGTACCAGATCTCCTCGGC
>CAYFPX010000336.1:3558-5555 GCA_964344945.1 uncultured Enterobacterales bacterium | reverse complement strand
CCGACGGGCCGGGCAGATCCTCTTCGGGCCCGTCGTCGTCGTCCCCCATCAGCATCTCGGCGATCTTCTCCTTGGACCAGAAGGCGGTCGCCTGGCCCTTGGCGGCGGGCGCGATGCGGATGCTGGGGGCTTCGGACTCGGACTGGAAGGGGGCGCTGACCGACGAGGGCCCGGACAGGTCCTCCGCGACGGGGGCATGGGCCTCGGCGGCCTGGCCGCCGGCGGCGGGCACGGCGAGCCGAGCCCAGGCCTCGAGGCCTTCGCCGGGGCACTCCTCGGCGACGTGGGCGAGCACGTTCGCGGCGTCCAGAGGGTGCGGGCGCTCCTCGGCGTCGAAGGCCAGGATGCTGCAGAGGAAGCGGCGGACTTCTTCCAGCCACTTCTTGCCCTCGACCTCGGAGAAGTCCATCTCCAGGACCCGATCGACGACCTCGTCGTCGTGGGCGTCGGGGTCCCTGGGCAGGCGGCCCAGGGGCTCTGGTGAGAGCAGCGAGTGCAGGACCACGCCCAGGCCGTACACGTCGGTGTGGTGGCCCGTGGGCTTGCCCTCGGGCGCACGTGTGACCCGGCGCACCTCGCCGAAGCCGTCGATGGAGACGGAGCCGGTGGCGTCGACCCGGACGAGGCCGGGCTTGATGTCGCCGTGGAGGGCCTCGTCCTCTTCCGCGATCGTGAGGATGTCGGCCACGGCCGAGCCGATCTCGAGGGCGACCTTCAGGCCTGGGGGGTCGTTGTCCAGGAGGTCGACGACGGTGACGCCTTCGGCGTCGCCGTCGTTGGTCAGGATCGCGCCCTCGTCTCCGGACTCACGGGTGTAGTGCCAGCTGCTCACCTGTCTCTCTCTGTTGGGTCGGACTTCCGACGGGGCATCGTAGCGAATAGCCCGTGGGTTAGGGAGCGGCCCCCCTCGACCTGGAGCGAGCGATGGCTGTCCACCTTCCCAAGGGCACCCGCGATCACCTGCCCGCGGCGATGCACCGGCGGCAACAGGTCTTCGACACCCTGCGCGAGGTCTTCACCCGCTATGGCTTCGAGCCCCTGGAGACACCGGCCTTCGAGCGCATCGAGACGCTCACGGGGAAGTACGGCGACGAGGGCGAGAAGCTCATCTACCGGATCCTCAAGCGTGGGGCGGGCGGCGAGCGGGGCGAGGTGGATCTCGCGCTGCGCTACGACCTGACCGTGCCCGTGGCGCGCGTGATCGCGATGAACCCAGGCCTGCGCCTGCCATTCAAGCGCTTCCAGATGCAGCCGGTCTGGCGGGCGGATCGCCCCCAGAAGGGGCGCTTTCGGGAGTTCTACCAGTGCGATGTCGACACCATCGGGACCACGAGCATGGCGGCGGATGCCGAGTGCATCGCCGTCGTACACGACAGCCTGGTGGCGCTCGGGTTCGACGACTTCACGGTGCGGCTGAACCACCGGGCGCTGCTGCGGGCGATGGTCGAGCACGTCGGCGCCGCGGATCGAGAGGCCAGCGTGTTGGTCGCGGTGGACAAGCTCGACAAGATCGGCCGCGACGGGGTCAGCAAGGAGCTGGCGGAGCGGGCGGAGCTGTCGGACAGCGCCATCGACACCTTGTGGGCGCTGCTGGCCCATGATGGGCCTGGGGCTCTCTCCCACCTCCGCGAGGCCCTGGGGGACCCCGCCAAAGAGGCCCTGGACCAGACCGCCGAGGTCCTGACTCACATCGTCGATCTCGGGGTGGACCCGGAGCGGGTGCTCTTCGACCCCACCCTTGCTCGGGGCCTGGACTACTACACGGGGCCGGTCTTCGAGACCGTGGTGACCGAGCCCAGGATCGGCTCCATCGGTGGCGGGGGTCGCTACGACGGCCTGATCGGCATGTTCGGCAAGCAGGCGGTGCCTGCGGTCGGTGTGTCCCTCGGGATCGAGCGCATCCTGGTGGTCATGGAGGAGCTCGGCATGCTGCCCGAGGTCCAGACCCGGACCCAGGTCTACGTGACGGTGTTCGGTGCGGACACCCTGGGCGTGAG
>CAYFPX010000336.1:2341-3548 GCA_964344945.1 uncultured Enterobacterales bacterium | reverse complement strand
CGCGGAGGATCGCCTCGACGAGCTCAAGGCGACGAGCCAGCGGGCGGCGGCGGCCTTCCGACGTGCCGGCATCCCGACCCAGGTCTCGCTGAAGGGCGGCAAGCTCGGCAAGCAGCTGAAGCACGCCAGCGAGCTGGGGGTGCCCTGGGCGGTGGTGGTCGGCACTCGCGAGGCCGAGGCCGGGGTGGTGAAGCTGAAGGACCTGCGCACGGGGGAGCAGGTGGCGCTCGACCTGGCCGATGCGGTGGCGAGGGTGGCTGCGGGCTGAAGTTCAGTCCTCGCCGTAGCGCTGGACTCGCCAGCATGGCCGCGCCTCCGGGTCCAGCACCAGTCGTGCCCGGGCGATCGTGCCTTCTTCGTCGACAGACCGCTTGCGGTAGGTGGTCGCTCGGTGCTTGCCGAGCAGGCGCTGGGCGGCCTTGTCGTCGAGGGGCTCGCCGAAGAGCTGGTGCGGCACCCGCAGCCCGCAGCCCTGCTTCCATCGACTACACCCCCAGGCGCTGCGCCCGCGCACGATCCAGCCGGGCCGGGGCTCGGCGGCGTCCAGGCAGCGCGGGCACACGGTGCGACCCTCGCCAAAGGCAGGGGGAGGTGATCCGGGCGGCACCGGCAGGTCGTTCCAGTCCGGCCGCTCCTTGCTCCAGTCCAGCCGCACCTCGTCCCCGTCGAGGACCATCGCCGCCTTCATGATCTTGTGGCTGCTGGCCTGGCGGAAGCCGTAGAGGCGCACGGTCTCGCCGTGCTCACAGAGCGCCGCGACGTCTTCCGGCTGGACCGGGCGGGAGGCGACCTTGCCCGGCAGCTGGAAGGTGCAGGTGGCGCAGCGCCAGCGGCCGTCGTCGAAGCGGACCTCGCCCTGGTCCCGGGGACAGCGGGCGGCGGTGCCGGACTCCTGGCGCAGGTCCACGCGCAGGGGAGCGACCCGCTGGCCGTTCCAGTGCAGGCGGCCGCAGAAGCGCTGGCCCTGGCGGTCCTCGAAGGCGACGACGGGTCCCTGGCCGTCGCGCAGCAGGGCGGCGACGCTGTCGTCGTCGGGGGTGTGGCCGCTGATCTCCTGGAAGACGACGAAGGCGCAGTCCCGGCCCGTGTCGCAGGTCCAGATCCGGCCGCGGCCGCGCACGGGACGGGTGCACACCGGGCAGGCTCCCAGCGGATCCGGCTCGGGGAAGTGGAAGCCGACGCTGCCGTCGTCCGTCAGGCGCAGGGC
>CAYFPX010000336.1:0-2331 GCA_964344945.1 uncultured Enterobacterales bacterium | reverse complement strand
GCCGCGGAGAAGGCCTTGCCGTGCTTGTTCTTGAAGCCCTTGACGGCCCTTGTCTCGCCCTTGGTCAGCAGGGTCTTCGCCATGCGTGCGGAGAGGTCTCGGGAGGCCACCCGGGCGGGGATGCGGACCTGGCAGCCCACGCAGGCCCAGCCGCGACGAGCGGCACGCACGTCGGCGCCACAGCGTGGACAGGCCGCGAGGCGTTCGCCTGCGGGGGACTCCTGGGTGCGCAGGATGGCGGCGCTGGCTTCGTCCAGGGTGGCCTGCGCGAGCTGGCCGACGACCTGGGTGGCGAAGGCGCGGATGTCCCGCATGAAGGCCTCGCGGTCCTCGGTGCCCTCGGCCATGGCTCCCAGGCGGGCCTCCCACTCGCCGGTCAGGCGGGCCGAGCGCAGGGCCTCGACCGGCAAGACCGCGAGCAGCGCGCGGCCCTGGGGGGTCGGCACCAGCTCCCCTTGCTGGCGGGCGATGTAGGTCCGGCGGATCAGCGTCTCGATGATGGCTGCGCGGGTGGCGGGCGTGCCCAGGCCGCGCTTCTTCATCGCCCGCTTGAAGGCGGCCTCGTCCAGGGTCTCCCCGGCCCGCTCCATGGCGCCGAGCAGGGTGCCTTCGGTGTAGCGGCGGGGGGGCCGGGTCGTGCCCTGGCGGACCTCGGCCTGCTCGTTGGTGGCGGGCTCGTGCAGGGACACGCGAGGGAGCAGGCCCCTGGGCTTGTTGCGGGTGCGTGGGGGATCGATGGCCCGCCAGCCCGGGGTGATGAGCGCCCGCCCTCGGGCCCGGAAGCGGTCCCGGCCGACGGTCACCTCGACCAGCTGGGTCTTGAAGACCGCGTCGGGGTGGAGCGCCGCCAGGAGGCGCCGGGCCACCAGGTCGTACAGCCGCTTCTCGTCGTTGGTCAGGCCTGCCGTCCGCGGGTCGACCCCGGTGGGGATGATGGCGTGGTGGTCGCTGACCTCGTCGTCGTCGACCACTCGCCGGCCCGGGGCGAAGGGCCAGCGGGCGAGCACGTCGTGGGCAGCCTGCTGGTAGGGGCCGAAGCGCAGGGCGGCCACCAGGTCCGGCAGGTCGGCCACCTGGGCGCTGGTGAGGTGGCGGCTGTCGGTCCGCGGGTAGGTCAGCACCTTGCGCTGCTCGTAGAGCGCCTGGGCCAGGCCCAGGGTGTGTTGGGCCGACCACCTGAAGCGCTTGTTGGCCTCTCGCTGGAGTGCCGTCAGGTCGTAGAGCAGGGGCGGCCTGTCGCGCTTGTCCCTGCCCTCGACGCGCGTGACCACGCCGTCCTGGCCCTCGACCCGGGCCAGGATCGCGGTGGCGACGCCCTGATCCCAGATGCGCTCGTCCGACGGGCTGTCCTTGTCGTCCCTGCGGCCGTCCCTCGGCTCGGGCTGGTGAGGGGAGCCGGTGACGTCGGGCGGGCCGAACCAGGTCGCCTCGAAGACCCCGTGCTCCACCCCGAAGCGCACGATCACACGCCAGAAGTCCTGGGGCTCGAAGGCCTCGAGGGCGTCCTCGCGGGCGCCGATGAGCGCCAGGGTCGGGGTCTGGACGCGCCCCAGGGAGAGCAGGGTGCCGCCGGTGCCGCTGCGCAGGCGCAGGGTCATGGCCCGGGTAGCGTTCAGCCCCACGAGCCAGTCGGCTTCGGAGCGGGAGCGGGCGGCGGCTTCCAGGGGGGCCAGCTCGGCGCCCGGGCGCAGCCGGTCCATGCCGTCGCGGATGGCCTGGGGCGTCAAGGCGCTGATCCAGAGTCGCCGCACCGGCGCCCTGCAGCCGGCCAGCTGGTAGGTGTTGGCGAAGATCAGCTCGCCCTCACGGCCGGCGTCACAGGCGTTGACCACCTCGTCCAGGTCCTTGCTGCGCAGCAGATCCCGCACGATGCGCCACTGGTCCATGGCGCTCTTGCGGGGCTGGAGCATGAACGTGTCCGGCAGCATCGGGAGCGTGTCCGGGCGCCAGGATCGCCAGTCGGGGTCGTAGCGCCCGGGCTCGGCCAGCTCGGTCAGGTGGCCCAGGCACCAGGTGATGCGCACCGGGCCGGTGCCGCCGAACACGCCCTTGCCCTTGCCCTGGATGCCCAGCACCCGGGCCAGGTCCCGGGCGACGGAGGGCTTCTCGGTGACGATCAGGCGGAACGGCACCGGCGGGGACTAAGCCGCTCAGCGCGGTCCGGGCTCATTCGGGGCCATGCAGGTGCCCGTCAGTCGGTCGCCGGCGCCGGACCCGGGCCGGGCCCAACGCGAGCGATGACCGCTGAGCGGCCATCTCTCCAGCTGGGCCGGGCCCAACGCGAGCGATGACCGCTCAGCGGCCATCTCTCCAGCTGGGCCGGGCCCAACG
>CAYFPX010000335.1:0-5661 GCA_964344945.1 uncultured Enterobacterales bacterium | reverse complement strand
GCCCCGTCCGCCGAGCCGTCCCGCTCGCAGTCGCCGTTGCGGTCCACCGGGGTCTCGGCGCAGGTCCCGGGCTCCAGGGCGATGCCGTCGTCGAGGTCGGTCCCGTCGGCGGTCTCGGTGTCCGTGCCCGGCTCGGTGTCTTCGGGGTCCTCCTCGACGACCGGGTCGCAGGCGTCGGGTGCGATCTCGGTCCACAGGGGGCAGCCCTGGCCGTACAGGTAGGCGCCGTTCGCCGGCAGGTGGCCGGTCTCGCCCCCCTGGGTGGTCCAGGTGAAGCGGTAGGCCGTGCAGTCGCCCTCGGTGTCCAGGTTCGTCTCCCAGACCCCGCGGGTGTAGCTCCCGACCGTGAGCACCAGGTCGTCGCAGATCTCGGCGGTCTCCACGGCGAAGCTCGCCGGGGCGGCGTCGTCGTCCCAGGTGGCGGTGAAGGAGACGGTCCGGTTCGGGACCTCGGGCTGGTGCACGCCCATGGCCACGGGCACGTGTCGCGTGCCGGCGCCGCCGCCCATGTCCTGGGTGTAGTAGTCGTCTTCGATCCCGACCCCGAGGTCTTCGAAGGACGCGTTCATGATGTTGGCGCGGTGACCGCTGGAGCACATCCAGCCGTCGAAGACGGCGGCCTCGTTGTCCCGGTAGCCCCAGGCCACGTTCTCGCCGATGGTGCGGCCGTCGTAGTAGGGCCAGACCCGGTCCCCGAAGTCCGTGCCGTCGGAGCTGTCGTGGCTCATGAAGCCGTGGCGCTCCATGTCCTCGCTGTGCAGCTGGGCGATCTCGGTCAGGCCGTCGTGGAAGTAGAAGGGCGCCTTGGGCGTGCGCTCCGAGCTCTTCCACTGGTTCATGTTGCAGGCGTAGTCCCAGGCCTCCGGGTCCACCCGCACCAGGTTCGTCAGCACCAGCAGCTCGCGCTGGGACCAGGTCGGCCGACCCTGGACCACGTCGCCGTACCCCGCCAGTGCGGGCCCGGACTGCAGCGCGAGCAAGGTCCAGATCATCGGTGCGCCCCCGGTATACAGCGGTGAACGCCCGGCGGATCGGTGTCCTGGCGGGGGTTGACGGAGTCCGCACGTCTCGTTGACGGCGGCTCGACAATCAGGCCGGGTCCCGCTCCGGGGGTCGGCCACGGGCCAGGCCGTCCCTCACGTACTGCTCCAGGGCCGCCCGGTGCTCCTCGACCGTGTCCAGGGACCAGTCGCTGGTGTCGAAGGCCTCCATGACCTCCAGGTCCAGCGGTGCGCGCTCGAAGCGCAGGGCCCAGACCTTCTTGATCGGCCAGATCTCCTGGGCCCCCCAGACCAGGATCGGCACGATCGGCAGGCCGGTGGCCACGGCCATGTGGACCACGCCCTTCTTGAAGGGCAGGAGCTCGCCGCTGCGGCTGCGGGTGCCCTCTGGCCAGATCCAGATCGAGAGCCTGTTGGACCTCACGAAGTCCGCCAGGTCCTTCAGGGTCGCGATGGCCCGCTCGCGGTTGGACCGATCGATGAGCGGGTGGCCGCTCAGAGCGTAGAGCTGGCCGAAGAATGGCACCCGCAGGAGCTCCTTCTTGGCCACACCGACCCCGCCGTAGGGACAGATCCACATGCCCATCCAGATGTCGAGGGTCGAGGTGTGGTTGGAGATGTAGATCGCGGGCTTCTGGCTCTCGACGCGCTCCCTGTGGGCGACGCGCACCTTGGCGCCGGTGATCCAGATGTTGAAGCGGCCGACGGTCTTGCCCCAGAAATTGCACGCGCGCACGCGGCCCTGGCGCCAGGGGAAGATCAGCAGCAGGCCGATGATGAACAGCACCGATGCCACCGAGGTGACGACGAAGGCGATCCAGTAGCGGAGCTGGGTCTCGAGGACGCTCACGGTGCGGGCTTAGCACGCCGGACCGGCGCTGTATGCTCGGCCCGTGCCGAGCCGCCGACGCCAGTCTGTGGGAATCCTGCTTCGAGGCGGCGCGGTGGCCATCGTGGTTGCGACGGTGCTCGCCGCGTTCTCCCAGGGAGTGGGCCTGTCGGAGCGGTGCGGGCTGGGGGTGGGCGAGCCCGGCTGCGACGGTGTGGGCTGGCCTGCGCGGCTGTACTACGCGGTGTCCCTGTTCTTCCTGGGGGGCCTGGACCTGGGCACCCCGGCGGGGCCGGAGGGTCCCTGGCGCTCGGCGCTCTGGGTGGCCTTCTTCACGGCGCCGGCCATCACGACCGGGGCCGTGGTGGAGGGGCTCTTGCGGGCCCTGCGGCCTCGGCTGCTGCGACGGCTGCGCCTGCGCCGCCACATCGTCATCGTGGGCCTCGGGCGGGTGGGCATGTTGTACCTGGAGGCGCTGCGCAAGGCGGAGCCGCACCGGCAGGTGCTGGTCGTCGACATGGCGTACAACCCCAACGTGGCCGAAGCCTCCGAGCGCTACGGCGTGCTCTTCCACCGGGGGGACATCACCCACCCGGTCACACGGGACGCCCTGGTCCTGCACCGGGCCGACGGCGTGGTGCTCGTGACCGGCAACGACCTGGTGAACCTGGAGGCGGCCACCGAGGTGGCGTCGGTGGTGCCCGGTCGCGTCATCGTGCACTGCTCGGACATCCGCATGAAGCGGGCCATCCGGGAGCACCTGGCGGGGCAGTCCGAGGTCACGGTCTTCAACAGCCACGACATCGCGGCGACCGAGCTGGTGGACAGCCACCTGGTGCGGCACTTCCAGGACACCGCGGCCCGGGACGTGGTGGTGCTGGCCGGCTTCGGGCGCTTCGGCCAGACCATCCTGGAGCGGCTCCAGCGCAAGTTCGCCGACGAGCTGCTGCACGTGGTCGTGGTGGACCTGCACGCCGACGTGCGAGCGCGCCAATTCGAGCTGCGGGTGGGGTTCTCCCAGGCCGTGACCTGGACCCCCATCGCTGGAGACCTCGAGGACCCGCGGACCTGGCAGCGGGTGGACGAGGCCATCGACGCCGGTCCCGCCGAGGAGGGGGGAGAGCGACCGACGCCCGTCTACGTGCTCGGCAGCGACGACGACCGGTCCAACCTGCAGACCGGGCTGTGGCTGCAGAGCCGGGACGCGCCGGCCCGCATCATCATCCGGTGCTTCTCCCAGTCGAGCTTCACCTCGGGGCTGGAGGTGCCGGGGGAGCTGGACATCGTCGGGGTGTCTCGGCTGCTGCGGGACTCGCTGCAGCACTGCCACCGGCTGTGGTTCCAGTGAGTCCGGATCGGAGCTTGGACTCACGCGAACCGAGGGGCCCGGGGCCTCGGGCGCTGGGGCACCTCGGCGGGCCTCGGACCTCGGACCTCAGCGGCTCCCCCACCGGTGAAGTCGAGGCAAAGCGCTCGCGGACACCGCTGAGCCTCTGGTAGACCGTTCCAGATGCTCGCCGTCCTGCTCTTGTCCTGCGCCGATGGCGGGGGAGGGGTCACCCTCAACGAGGACCCCCCGGCCCCCGCGACCCTCGACCTCGAGGTCGCGCCGGCCTGGGACCCCCTGCTGGAGAGCACCCTGGCGGTGCGCTTCACCGCCGACGACGCGGGCACCCTGGACCTGGCGGTGGCGGACGCCGCGGGCACGCTCGTGCACAGCGAGTCGCTCGTGGTGGACGACGACGGCATCGCGGACTGGACCTGGGGCGGCGTCGACGGTGACGTCCCAGCCCTGGGCGACCACTTCCTCACCGGGTTCTACACCCGGAGCGACGGCGAGGGCGCCGAGCGCACGGCCGAGGTCGAGGTGGTGCGCCTGGGCTTCGACCAGGCCTGGGCGGAGGACGACGACGGGGTCACGGGCACCCGGGTGCCGCTGACCTGGCACGCCACGGGGACCACCCAGCAGGAGGACACGCCCTTCTCCCGGCTGGACGCCCTGGAGGCCGACGGGGTCGCCCTGGACTTCCCCGAGCTCACCACCACCCTCGGCCGCCCCCTCGACGGCGCCAGCCAGCCCCTGGCCTACGTGCACGACAGCCTGCCCCTGCTGACCGTGTCCCTGGGCGAGGCGGCGGTGGTCGGGGAACAGGCGCTGTCCCTCGCCGTCGACGGCTGGACCGTCCTCACCGAGGGCAACCTGTCTCCTGGCCAGGCCGTGACCCTGCAGCGGGACGCCCCGCTCTCCGACGCGGTCGGCGTGGTCGACGAGACCCTGCGCCTGGGCTTCTCCACCACCGACGCCGACGGCCGCGAGCACGACCTGGGCGCCCAGTTCCTGCCCGTGCGCTTCTACGCCCTGCACGAGGTGCCGGAGGGCGCGGTGTGGCCGGCGGCGGTGCAGCCCGCGCTGCTGGCCATCGACGGCACCCCGTCTCAGGCCGAGGCCGTGCTCGACGCCCTGGTGGACTGGATCTTCCACGACCTGGGCCTGAGCTACGACACGAGCTGGGGTGCCAGCTACTACACCGCCTACCTCGACGACGACTGGACCCAGGGTCACTTCTACTTCTCGGACTTCCTGGAGCGCCGCTTCGGCACCACCGTGAACTGCAGCGACTGCGCGTCCATCCTGATGGGCTACGCCGGCATGCTCGGGGTGCCGCTGAACTACCGCATCATCGGCTGGAATTTCCAGATCCTGGCCATCGGAGGGGCGGACTTCTCCAATTGCCCCTTCGGCCAGGGCGGCTGCGGCTTCAGCTACCACGCGGTCACTGGCGGCCTGGACTACGGCGCGATCTGGGACGCCACCCTCGCCCTGGACGGCGACGCCGAGCCGAGCCAGCTGCCCTCCGAGGTGCTGATGGTGCAGGGCGTCGACGAAGACGAGTACCTGGACCGCCTCGTGAAGTCCGGTCGGGTCGAGTACGCCTACGAAGCCGCGGGGACCTGGCAGTGATGCTCACGACGCTCCTGGTCGGTGCTGCGCTGGCGGCGGACCCACCCTGGGCCGGGGTGCCCCTCCAAGCGCTGCCCTCCCTGGGGGTGGGGGAGCCGACCCTGAGCCACCTGGGGTCGGTCTGGCGTGCGCCGCTCGACGCGGGCGGCTTCGTCGACGTCACCATCTACGACTCCGAGCAGGCCGCGCTCGACGCGGCAGCCCGTCGGGTCTTCACCGCGGCCCAGCATGCGCTGCCGGCCCTGGGACCGGACCGCTGGGGCGACGGAGACTCCCTCTTGCTGATCCGGGACCGCAACGTGCTGATCCTGGTGCGGTCCACCAGGGGCGACGCGCTGGGACCCGCCGAGGCTCTGCGCCGGGCTCTGGTCGTCGACGCTGCGGGCCCGGACTGGCAGACCCTCACGGTGGATGGGGTTCCGGTCGCCTGGGACAGCTGTGGTCGGCGGCGCGTCTTGGACTGAGCCCATGGCACGCATCCTCGTCGACGTCCAGGGGCAGCTGCACGGCCGTGGCAGCATCATCGTGGGGCTCTACACCGAGGGGGGCTTCCGGCGCTTCGGCGGGGACCCGCCGGTGGCGAGCGCGAAGGCCAAGGCCGGCAAGGTGGACACCCTGGTGGGGCTGGAGGACATCCCCGCCGGCACCTACGCCGCGGCGGCCTACCACGACGAGAACGACAACGGCCGGCTGGACCTGACCAGCGTGGGCGTGCCCGCCGAGGGCCGGGGCTACTCCAACACCTCGCAGGTCGCCCTGAGTGTGCCGTCCTTCGCCGACGCGAGCTTCGAGCACGGCCAGCAGGAGACCCGGGTCACGGTGCACCTGGCCTACCTGGGCCGGAACCGGCGCTGAAGGCTCAGAGCCAG
>CAYFPX010000334.1:0-5662 GCA_964344945.1 uncultured Enterobacterales bacterium | reverse complement strand
TGGTCATCATGGACCCCTACTTCGACAACAGCACGAGCCTGCTCGTCGACTCCTGGGTCACCCTGTCGGACACCCTCGACTGGCCGCGGGGTGAGGCGTGGGCGACGGTCCGTGTCCAGAACCTCACGAACGCCACGTGCGAGCTGACGGTGGTCGGCGACAGCTCAATGACGGAGACCTTCTCCACCACCGGCATCCACCAGGTCGATCTGTCCCCGGCCGGCGTCGCGCCGTTCACCATCGACGAGCTGGAGCTCCGCTGCTACGGCACGGGGGTCGCTTCGATCGACTTCATCACCCTGGGGACCTACCCCTACATCTGGCCGCCGGAGTCGGACCTCAACCAGAACGACCTGGTGGGCCACTGGGTCGAGACGAACACGCCGATGGGCGGCGCGACCAACAACGTCCTGCTGTTCGACGGCCAGGATCTCTACGCCGGGAGCGATGTCGGCGGCGCGGCCTGGACGGACGACGGCCAGGTCTGGAACGTGATGAATGACCTGGACAACGACGCCAACCACGCGCACCTGTGGCCGTCGGAGGAGCTGGCCATCTGGGACCTGGCCTCGGACGGGAGCGGTCGGGTCTGGGCGCTGACCGGCGACAAGACCGCCCTGAGCGTCGACGCCGCCGACAGCGTGACCGTGGACGCCGGTGGCCTCTACTCGACCGTCGATGGCGGCGACACCTGGACCCGGGACTTCGGCGCCGAGGACGGGCTTGCAGCCTATGGCCGGATCTGGGACTGCGAGGACGGCGAGGTCGTGGCCCGCGCGGGCGGTCACCTGATGGCCCTGAACCACCACCCCAGCACGACCGTGCCGGTGCCCGCCACGCACTGGGCCCTGTACGTGGGCTCCCACGCCACGACGGCGCCCGGAGTCCACCTGGTCGACGACACCGGTCAGTCCTGTGCCCTCAGTCTTCCCGGAGCGCCCGACGCCCCGGTCTCCGCCCTCGTGTTGGCCGACGGTGCCACACAAGACACGGAGAACCTGCTCATCGGCTTCAAGGCGGACGCCGGAGAGCCCGGACTCATGCGCTGCGAGGTACCCAGCACAGGCGAGTCGCAGCCCAGCTGCGCCGACACCTCGAACATCGTCTGCGAGGTCGTGACGGGCAGCAACGGCCTGGACGTGCGCGACCTCGAGGTCGACCCCATCGATCCGATGGTGGCCTACGTGGCCGATGGCGGTCGGGAGAGCGCCGCGACCTCGGACAGCTGTGTCTTCACCGACCCGATGGCGCTTGAGTGGACCCGCTCCTGGTCGGGCGGCACGTGGTCCGACACCATCCTGGAGCCCGCCTCCCTGGGCGTGACCGGGTCGAGCATCTACAAGGAGCTCGTCGGTCTCGCTGTCTCGCCTGTCGTGGTCAGCGAGCACTACCTGTTTGGCTTCTTCCCGGGTGGCCAGCACCGGGACTACGGCGACGTGCGCTTCCCGACCCTCAAGCGGACCGGAATCACCGGCAGCTGGTCGTGGATCGACCTGGAGAACCCCGAGGTCACGACCGAGGACCACACGAACAAGCAGGAGCGCTGGCCGAACATCAGCGCCGGGCTCGACGCTTCCGGGGACTGGGCCGACCGGGATCACTGGATCGACGACCAGGTGGCCAGACCCCTGTGGGCCCCGGCCTACGCCGTCGACGGGCTGTTCACCGACGTGGTCCCGTCGGACTTCAATTGCAGCTACTCGGGCGGGAACGAGTGCCTGGTCATCGCCGACGGCTTCGGCATCTGGTTCGTTGACGGCTGGTTCTGGGCCGACGGGACGGACTTCGACAGCGCCCTGCACTTCCGCCACGCGGTCCCGGACGACTTCCAGCTCACGGTCGCGACCGACCTCTCGGTCCTGGCGCTGGACGGTGCCTCCGACCTTGTGTGGGGCACGGCCAAGGACATCGGCGGGACCGTGGCCGGCGAGGTCCGGCGGGGCGAGGTGCCCTGTCAGCTCGCGGACTGGGCCGGACCGGGTGCGGCGGTGGACACCGTGTGGGGGACCGGACTGGACGACTCCCACGTGTGGGTGGCGCTGGGCAACGGGGCGGCCGACGACAAGAGCAACGGACCACAGGCGATCTTCCACAGTGCGGACGGGGGCGCGACGTGGTGCTGGACGGGGACCGGGGGTGCCGGGTGGTTCGAGGACTTCTCCACGGCCACCGAGTGCCAATTCTGGGAGGACTGGACGGGGGACCCGGACCCGGCGAGCGATCCGATCACGCCATGGCCGGAGTGCAGCCCTGGCGCCAATGAGTTCGCCAGCGTGCCCGGCTCACTGGATGTCGGCTCACCCACCGACATCGAGGCCCTCGACGACAACGGCGACGTCCTGGTGGCTGCCAGCCAGTCGAATGCGTTCACCGGAACCGAGGGCCTGATCCTCACCACTGACGGAGGCATCACCTGGAGCACCGTCGCCAACTTCAGCATGTCCTTCCACAAGGCCGGCGTGCAGCAGGACTGCACCCAGTCCGAGTTCTTCGCCGGCGATGTGCACGTGGCCGTGCGCCAGGGCTACATCGACGACGACGGAAACTCCCAGGGCTCCTGGTTCAGCGACGCCTCCGACTACCAGTTCGAGGTGGTGGTCAACGGCGCCCAGCGCCACGGCTCCGGCGGGGAGTGCGGCCTGATGATCGCTCGCTGGGACAGCGCCAGCGATGGCGGCACCATGGGCTCCGGCGCGACCTGGGAGCAGATCTTCCTCCGCCAACAGGTCATGACCATCGGCGGCAGCGCGGACACCACGGGCAACACCGAGCCCGGCTCGGTGCAGTGGCCCCAGAACGGCATCTGCCCCTTCGACGCCCTGGGACCGACCGACGTGGCCTTCGATCCCCAGGACCCCGAGCGCCTGTTGGTCACCTCTCGTCTGCAGCGCATCAACAGCGCGCTGGTCGGCGGCGTGTGCCTGATCGAGTGGGAGCCGGATGGCAGCAACACCTACCGGGACCGCCAGGCCCTGGTCGACGCCTCTCAGGTCCCCATCACCTTCACCCGGGTTCTGCCCCACCCGGACCTGCAACACACCTACCTCCTCGGAAGTCGCCTGGAGCGCACGGACCTCGACGCTTGCTCCGCGCAGAACGGCACCGGCGACCCGCCTCTGTTCGGCTGTTCGGCCCCGAAGCCGCGCATCGTTAGCGGCGATCCGAACACCCAGGTCTGGTCCGTGGGGTCCTTCGACACCTCGGGCCTTCCCAACGGCAATTTCAACGACCTCGCCTGGGGAGGCGACGACCGCACGGTTCCGGGGCTGGAGCCCATGCAGAAGGTCTGCTTCTCCGACCTCTACGCGGCCACGAACGGAAGCGGCATCTACCAGTGGTCCAAGTGGTGGCAGGTCGGCACGAACCCTTGCGACTGATCGGCCTGCTCGCGGCCTGCTCCTGCACCGGCGGGGACAGCACCGCCGACACGGGAGCCCCTGTGGTGACCGACACGGCCGCGGTCACCGACACGGGCAGCGACAGCGCACCTCAGGACACCTGCTGGGGCGAGGAGGTCATCGAGCGCACCGCCTGGGGGGACGACGCGGACGGCGACGGACACCTGTCCCTCGCGGCTGGCGGCGACGACTGCGACGATCGGCGGCCATCGACCTACCCCGGGGCGCCGGAGCGCTGCGACCCCTGGGACCATGACTGCGACGGGGAGCCGCTGGCACCCGGTGTGTGTGCGCGGGTCGTGACGAAGGAGGAGGCAGCGAGCTGGTGGTACCGAGAGGCCGTCAATGCGTTCGGCTACCCCGACAGACTTCAAGGCGCCGCGATCTTGCCCGCAAGTCAGGGGGCAGACCGGGGCCTCCTGGCCGTTGGCTGTTCCTACTGCTCAGCCCTCTTCGAAGGCATCTCACCTCCAGACCTCACATGGGTCGGGGGGGGGGCAGTCCTGGTCGAGCCAGGAAATGCTCCTCTTGGGAGTTGGATCGGTGAGGAGGCCATCGCGTTGTTCCAGGCGGACGGATTCGCGGGGAACGTCGGTCCCATGTACCTGGGCGATGTCGACGGCGACAACCGGGCCGATCTCGGATTTGTACAGATAGACTGGGGCGCCGCCAGCGCCCTCGCCCTCCACGCCGGCCCCAACCGCGACCGCGAGTGCTTTGTCGAGGGCATGGCAGGTGACGCGGACACCGTCTTCTTCGGGCCGTGGAGCAGGGAGCCCATGGGGGAGGGCCGACTGGGCGACCTGGACCTGGACGGGGACGGGCTGATGGACACCCTGCTCGGCACGGTGGCCGACTACGACCCCTACTACGACGAGCCGCACTACCTCTACGTCATCCCAGGCCGGGAGGGTGGCTGGCCGACGGACCGGCTGGTGACAGACGAGGTGATGATCGACATCAACGAGCACTCCTGTGGCGGAGCCGTGGCGGGGTACCGCAGTGTTGGCGATCTGGACGGAGACGGCCTGCCAGAGGTCGCGTTTCCCTGCACGGACTCCTCCGGACCCACCACGCTGATCGTGCCAGGCCCGGATCTCATCCAGGGCGATGGAGCGGCACTGGAAGACCTGGCGAAGTGGGAATTCCCGATCTACGACCGCACCGTACCGGACGAGGAGCTGTGGCAGGTGGCGAACGAGCCGGCTGGGGTAGGTGACCGCACGGGCGACGGCCTCGACGAGGTCGCCCTGGCCACCGGTGAGGGCCCCCCAGAGACCATCCAGCTCGACCTTCGAGTGGTCTCTCCATCCCCGGATGGCGGGGTGATCGATGGTCGAGCCGGCTTGACCGAGACATGGCACCTCCTTCCCTGGGTAGATGAAGACGGCACAGACTGGGACGGTGGTTGGCGACGGTACGCGCTGACGGCGGCGGACTTCAACGGAGACGGTGTGACGGACCTGGTCCTGTGGATGCCCAGGTACGACTGGATTCGCGGACTCTATCGCTACCAGCTCCACGTCCTCGACGGCAACGCGCGCCCCGAGAACGGTGGTCAGCACATCTACTCCTACAAGAAGCTGTGGACCATCGAGGTCTACGAAGGCGACGGCACCGGCCTCACCACCTACGCCGGCCCCTCCGTCGGCGACCTGGACAACGACGGCTACGACGACCTCGCCTTCCTCGCCGTCGAGCGCGCCGAGAACAGCGGCGAGTGGGACACCCACCACATCTTCGTCATCCCCGGCTGGGACATCCCCTGGGACGAGGACGAGTACTGGGAGTGAGGGAGTCGTGGCAGCAGGGCGACGCCGCGAGCGGCCAGGACACGCTCGACCACCGGGACGCACCCTCCGGAGCGGGGGGACGTGGCCGCCTCTCCAGCCTGGCACCTCTGCCCCAGGTGCCTTGGTGTGAGCTGCTGACCACCCATCAGCTGCTCGCCGTGGTGCAACTCCTCGGGATCACTCCGGTCCCGATCCGGCCGCCAGGGCCGGAATCAGGCCGGATCGGGCACCGTGCCAACAGGATCACCTATTGGAATTCGGCGTAACCCCTTGAAAGATGGAGCCGAGAAGCGGACTTGAACCGCGACCCGCTGTGGACGCAGCTGCCGTCGGCGTGAGAGCTCGGAACGCAAGGGGTGATGGAGCCGAGAAGCGGACTCGAACGGGCCGGCTGTCAAGCGCCACGTTCATGGGACCACCCCCGCGCCACCAACTAGGGACTGACCTTGCGTCGATTTGACGGACCACTTC
>CAYFPX010000333.1:0-5708 GCA_964344945.1 uncultured Enterobacterales bacterium | reverse complement strand
GAGCCAGAGGTGCTGGTGGTCCGCTCGCAGGCGAGCCGAGTGAAGGTGTGCCGGGACCACGTCGTTGCTCACCCTGGACCGGCCCCTCAGGCGTCGGGGCCCTTGGCGGCCCGGATCACCGACCGCTGGTTCGCCGCCAGGGTCTTCTTGCGCAGCCGGATGTGCTGCGGGGTGATCTCCACCAGCTCCTGGTCGTCGATGTAGTCCAGGGCCTTCTCCAGGGTCATCGGCACCGGCGGAGCCAGGATCTGCTTCTCGTCGGCGCCCGAGCTGCGGAAGTTGGTGAGCTGCTTGGCCTTGGTCGGGTCGACGTTCATGTCGTTGCCCCGGGCGTTCTCGCCCACGATCATGCCCTCGTAGACCTCGGTGCCCGGGCCCACGAACAGGCGCCCCCGGGGCTGCAGCTTGTACAGGGCGTAGGTGGTCGCCACACCCTTGCGGTCCGCCACCAGGCCACCACTGGCCCGGTACTGGATGGCGCCGGCCCAGGTGTCCCACCCGTGGAAGAGGGTGTTCAGGATGCCCTGGCCGCGGGTGTCGTTGAGGTACTCCCCGCGGAAGCCGATCAGGCCGCGGCTGGGGATCACGTACGCCATGCGCACCCGGCCCGAGCCCATGTGCCGCATGTCCTGCATCATGCCCTTCCGAGCGCTCATCTTCTCGGTGACGACGCCCATGAAGGAGTCCGGGAAGTCCAGGGTCGCGAGCTCCCAGGGCTCGAGCACGTCCTCGCCGTTGCGCTTGAGCTTGACCTGGGGCTTGGACACGCAGAGCTCGAAGCCCTCCCGCCGCATCTGCTCGATCAGGATCGCCAGCTGGAGCTCGCCGCGGCCGTAGACCCGCATGGACTCCCTGCCCTCGCCGTCCTCCATGCGCAGGGCCACGTTGTGCAGCAGCTCCTTCTCCAGGCGCTCCCGGATCTGGCGGGCGGTGACCAGCTTGCCGTCGAGCCCGGAGAAGGGGCCGGTGTTGGCGGAGAAGGTCATGCCGATGGTCGGCTCCTCCACCACCACCCGCGGCAGGGGCTGGGGATCCTCGATGTCGGCGATGGTGTCGCCGATGCTCAGGGCGTCGATGCCCGCGATGGCCAGGATGTCACCGGCCACCACCTGCTCCACCTCGATCCGCTTCAGGCCGTCGTAGGTGTAGAGCTGGTTGACCTTGGCCTTCTTGATCCCCTGCTCGGTGCACAGGGAGACCTCGGCCCGCTTGCTCAGCGTGCCGTTCACCACGCGCCCGATGGCCAGCCGGCCGACATAGCTGTCGTAGTCCAGGCTGGTGACCAGCACCTGCAGGGGGCCTTCGAGGTCGCCCTTGGGGGCGGGCACGGTCTCGACGATGGCGTCGAAGAGCGGCTTGAGGTCGGTGCCGCGCTCGTGGGGCTCGGTGGAGCAGTCGCCCTCCTTGGCGCAGGCGAACAGCAGCGGGAATTCGATCTGGTTCTCGTCGGCGTCCAGGTCGATGAACAGGTCGTAGACCTCGTTCACGACCTCGTCGATGCGGGCGTCGGGCCGGTCGACCTTGTTCACGCAGACCATCAGCTCCAGCCCGTGGGCCAGGGCCTTCTGGAGCACGAAGCGGGTCTGGGGCAGCGGGCCTTCGCTGGCGTCGACCAGCAGCAGGGCGCCGTCGACCATCTTCAGGACCCGCTCGACCTCGCCGCCGAAGTCGGCGTGCCCGGGGGTGTCGACGATGTTGATCTTGATGTCGCCGTAGCTGACCGCGGTGTTCTTGCTGAGGATCGTGATCCCCCGCTCCCGCTCCAGGTCCATGGAGTCCATGACCCGATCCGCGACCTTCTCGTGGTCCCCGAAGGTCCCGGACTGCTTGAGCATCTCGTCGACCAGGGTGGTCTTGCCGTGGTCGACGTGGGCGATGATCGCGATGTTGCGGAGCTCGGACACAGGGGCCTCCCTTCCTTGGGGGGGGCCCCATGCCGCGCCAGGGTCCGTCCGTCAAGCCAGCCGGTCAAGTTGCGGCGCCTTCCGGGGGGGTCCGAAGTCCGGACCTCCGGCCCCACCGTGTCAGGACGTCCCCATGCTCGGCTCCACCCTCAGCCTCGCCCTGTTCCTCGCCCTCTCCGGCTGCGACGACAAGTCCGGCGACACCGGTCTCGACACCGAGCCGCCGGACCCGAATTTCCACTTATTTCGTCTTTGGTGTTCACAGGTCGAAGTTTTAAGTCATCATGCGCACGTCCTTCCACCCGTGGAGCTGTCATGCGTCTCTTCCCCCTCGCCTTCCTCACCGCCTGCGGCCTCGACTCGACGACCACCAAGAAGGTGGGTAGCAGCTTCTGGCTGGAGGTCCCCACCATCGAGGGCATCGATGTCTTCGGCGAGGCCGACCACACGGGCATCATGGTGCCGCTCGCGTGCGACGTGGAGTCGGAGAGCTGCACCGACGAGGACCCCCGCTGCAACTTCGACGAAGAGCTGTGGCCCGACAACGAGGCCGGCACCACGCCGCTGGCCACGCTCTACGACGCCGCCCCCGGGGTCCTGCGCTGCAAGACCGGCGACCCGGTGTTCCCCGACGGCTCCTACGACTGGATCAACGGTTTCTCCGGCCAGCTGATGATCCTGCCGGAGCTGACCTGCACCCTGGCCTCCGACGTCCTCACCGACGGCTTCGTGGAGAAGGGCACCACCGTGCCCGCCGACAGCTTCCGCTGTGACTGCAGCTCCGACGGCACCCCGATGGGCGAGGCCGAGCTCACCAAGCTCTCCACCTTCGGCAGCGCCGAGATCAGCGAGGACGGCGACCTGGTCGTGGTCGGCGAAGACCCCTTCGACCTCGACTACGAGTGCAAGGCCGGAACCTACGGCACCTGGGACGGCACCGAGACCCTGGCGGTCGCCGCCGACCCGGTGATCACCCTCAACGTGCAGCCCCAGTCCATCACCCGCGGCTCCGAGGCGCCCAAGGTCACGGCGCTGGTGGAGTCCCTGGCGGACCAGACCGAGCTGCACTGCGAGATCGCCGGCGTGCAGCAGGAGGTCGTGACCCTGGACACCTCCCCTGGTGACTCCGAGCACACCTTCCCGCTGTCCGAGGTCGTGCTCGGCACCCCGGTGGACTCCGAGTTCCCCATCGTCTGCACCGCGGTCATCAACGAGTTCGGCGGCCGCTCCCACCAGGACGACGAGCTCGTCTACGTGGGCCCCCTGGACGTCTGGGGCACCTGCATCGAGCCCGCCACCCTCGCCACCGCCCTGGAGCTGGACCCGCTCAGCGACATGGTCCTGGGCATCACCTTCCGCGTGGTGCTCAAGGCGGACCCGTACTACTCCGGCCCGCTGCTGGTGGTGGAGAGCGAGTACCAGTACATCACCCTCGACATCGTGGGCAACGTGGTCACCCTGACCGTGCGCGGCCGCCAGGCCGACGGCTCGAACACGACCATCACCCTGACCGCCAGCCTGTCCAGCGACCACCACCAGGAGCTGCGCTTCACCATCGACCTGACCGGCAACTACCTGGCGGTCGACGGCGAGGAGCTGCACTACAGCGACATCCCCCTGTCCCTGGACACCCTCGAGGGCCTGCCCTGGACCTTCTACGGCGTCACCGAGACCGAGGTCGCCAGCATCCTGATGGAGCGCGGCCGCCTCGAGGACGAGGATCTGCGCCCCTTCGCCGACCCCTGCCAGCTCGACCGCGACGGCAACTGCTGGGACTTCAGCAACGCCGACAGCGACCGCATCGAGGACGGCCAGGTCATCGAGGGCCGCTCCGGCGAGACCGCGACCGCCATCGGCACCTGGGCCGTCGACGCCTGCGAGTAGGACGTGGTCGCCCTTGGCACCATCGCGCTGACCTGGACCCTCGGCCTGGCGCCCTGCCAGGCCGCCCAGGTCAAGCGCTACGACCGGGGCCTGCGCCTGGAGGAGCTGACGAACTTCTCCGCGCCCCCGACCCGGGACGAGCTCGAGGCCTGGGTCCGCATCCTGGAAGATCCCCGGGAGCTGCGCCACGTCGCGAGCACCTGGCCGGAGCTGGCCGCCGAGGTCTTCGCGGTGCTCAAGGCCTTCACCGACGAGCAGGACGGGACACACTACGGCGAGGTCTCCGCCCGGGCGGACTTCCCCTTCACCGTCCAGGGCGTCGAGGGCGACCCGCTCCTGGCCGGCCTGGCCCACCTCACCTGGACCTCGAACGGCTGCTCGGAGTGGCAGGAGCTCACCCGGGGCGACCAGCGCCTCCGACCCGGCGAAGACTGCCTCTGGGAGCGGGGCTGGTCCCTGAACGGCTGGGGCGGCATCGCCACCCGGGGGGTCGACCCGACCCTCGGCAGCAGCGGCGGCCTGGCCCCGACCGGCGGCCTGGGCATCAGCGGCGTCAGCGGCCACATGGGCGGCATGCTGGCGCTGGCCTTCGCCCCCTCGGTCATCGCCGTGCCCAAGGCCGACGCCCCCGAGGGCAACTACACCCTGCGGTGGTCCGTGGGCCCCACGGTGCTGGCCTCGGTCTTCCTGCGCGGCGCCACCCGTCCCGGCTGGGTCGAGGGCCGGGTGTCCTTCGGCGCCATCTGGCTGGGCGAACCGCTGCCCATCGTCGAGGCAGCGGTGGTCTCGACCCTGTACCGCACCCGCTTCGGCCCGCGCATCGCCGTGCGCTGGACCCCGGGTCACACCCTGCCCGTGGTCGAGCTCGGCCTCGAGGCCCGCCTGCAGACCGGGCGCCTGAGCGCCCAGGGAGGATCCCGGTGAGGCTGAAGAAGATGCCCCTCGATGCGGTGCGCGAAGGCCGGCACCACCTGCTGCGGGTGCTGTACGGCAAGGGCTTCGCGGTGTTCAAGGCCTGCGCCGACCCCTCCGCGCTACCGCCGGAGCACTTCAAGCGCATGCTCGCGAACCTGGAGAGCCTGCCGGATGGCCTGGCGCCAGAGGTGCTCGGGCACGGCCGGGTGCGCCGCAAGGAGGGCGGCGACGAGGCACACGACGCCGTGTTGCTCGAAGACGTGCGGGGCGAGTCCCTGGCCTGCCTGATCGACAGGGATGCCCTGAACCAGCTGCAGTTGATCGTGTGCGTCTACACCGCCCTCCACAAGTTGGAGAAGGCGGGCCGGGCCCACGGCAACCTGGACCTGGAGCACATCCTGGTGTGTCCCAGGAACCAGATCCGCCTGGTCGGCTGGGGCGGGACCAACCAAGCCGACGCCCAGGGTCGGGAGCGCGCCGTCGAGCACGACGTGCTGATGGGGGGTGCGCTCATCACCGAGGGCATCACCGGCTTGAGCATCCACGAGCTGGGCGTCGAGGCCCTGCTCGAGCGGGCCGTCGCAGCCGCAGGAGAGATCCCCCGGGAGGCCCTTCGGGGCATGCTGGTCCCGGCGTACCGGCGGAAGAAGCGCAAGGCGGCGCTGTCATTGCTGTACCACTGGCTGGCCAACCAGCAGGAGGTCAGCGCGGACCCGAGGACCAAGGAGGTCCGCCTCGCCCTGCCCAGCCCGCTGCCGCACACCGGCTGGGACGTCATGCTCGACGACGACCTGCTGGCCCCGCAGAAGTTCGTCGTCGTCCAGGGGCTGCAGCAGCGCGGCAAGGGCAAGCCCCGCCCGGCCCCCAAGTCGAACCCGACCGCGACGAAGCCGAAGCCACCCGCCTCGGCGCAGGTCGCGGACAAGGGGCCCCGCCGGGCCCTCACCCTGGTCCTGGTGCTCATCCTGGGCGTCGTGACGGCCGCTGCCCTGGTCGTGTGGCTGC
>CAYFPX010000332.1:0-5721 GCA_964344945.1 uncultured Enterobacterales bacterium | reverse complement strand
GAGGGGCAGGCCAAGCTCAGCGTGAACAACAGCGTCGGCTCCGACGGCTCCGGCGAGACCAGCGCTGCCCTGGAGGGCAAGCTGTCCGACCGCTTCTCCGGGAAGATCGGCCTGGGCTACGTGCTCTCCGCCGGCGACGCGGACACCAGCTACGACCTCCAGGAAGAGGTCAAGGCCAACTTTGGCCTGAAGCTCGACACCGACGACTTCGACTTCGAGCTGGAGACCGCGCTGTCCAGCCTCGGGACCTACGAGGGCAAGGGCAAGCTCGACACCGACCTGGGCGGGAACTTCTCCCTGGGGGCCGACGCCAGCTTCAAGCTCAGCGACACCAGCCTCTACGAGGTCGGCGGCTACTTCGGCTTCCGGGATCCGAAGCAGTTCGAGACCTACATGGCGAAGTACCGCTACACCTCGGAGACCGACACCCACGCCATCGACCTCACCCTCGAGGAGAAGCTCGGCGACGTCTACACCCGCCTGAACCAACGGGTGAGCATGAGCGGCGCCGGCACCAGCTACGAGACCGGGATCCACGGCGCCATGGACATCAACTCGGACTGGAAGGGCATCGCCGGCGCCCGGCTCCGGGTCGACGAGCAAGGGCAGTTCAGCGCCGTCCCAGAGGTGGGCGTGCAGGTGGGCAACATCCCGCTGATGGTCGGGTACGACACCGCCAACAAGGGCGTCACCATCGGGATCACCCTGCCCTTCGGGCGGTAGACCCCCTCAAGGCCCGGCCGCGGCGTCCGATGCGGGACCGTCGGAGGTCGCCTTGCGTCGGCTCATCGCCTTGCTCTTCACTCTGTTCTTGTTCGCGCCGGACGCCCACGCGGTGCGCATCAAGGACGTGGGAGCGTTCCTCGGGGACCGGGTCAACGAGCTCACGGGGACCGGGCTGGTCGTGGGTCTGAATCGGACCGGGGACAGCCGGCAGAACGAGGCCAGTGTCCAGGCGCTGGTCAAGCGGCTCCAGGGCATGGGCTACGCGGTGGACGCGACCCAGGTCCAGAGCCGCAACGTGGCGCTGGTGGCCGTGACCGCGGAGCTGAGCACGCACCACCGCACCGGCACCCGGCTGGATGTCACGGTGGCGAGTGTGGGCGATGCGACCAGCCTGGAGGGCGGGACGCTGCTGGCGACGCCCCTCAAGGCGCTGGACAACAAGGTGCACGCCGTCGCCCAGGGCAACGTGACCGTGGGCGGCTACCAGCTGAGCGCGGGGGGCGAGCGCAGCGGCAAGAACATCACGACCACGGGACGGGTCGAAGCAGGCGCCATCGTCGAGGTCGAGACCAACACGGCGGTGGACTTCAACAGCAAGGCCTCTGTGGACTTCGTGCTCTCGCGGCCGGACTTCACCACGGCGGACCGGGTGGCCGAGGCGATCAACGCCGAATTCGGCGCCGAGATCGCGATGGCACGGGACGCGGGCACTGTGGTGGTGGACGTTCCCGACGAGTTCCAGGGTCGCTTCGCCCGGTTCGCCGCTCGCCTCGAGGGGGTCGACGTGACCCCCGACTCCGTGGCCCGCGTGGTGATCAACGAGCGCACCGGCACGGTCGTGATGGGCTCCAAGGTGACGATCGGCCAGTGCGCCGTGAGCCACGGTGGGCTGCAGATCGAGGTCCAGTCCGACGTCCAGGTCAGCCAGCCCGGGCCCTTCAGCCAGGGCCAGACCGTGCTCTACCAGGATCCGCAGCTGCGGGCGACGGAGGAGTCCGGCTCGGTGCACCTGGTCGAGGGAACCACCCTCAACGACCTGGCGGCGGCGCTCAACGCCCTGGCGGTGAAGCCCCGGGACCTGATCACCATCCTGCAGATGATGCAGGCCCAGGGCTGCATGCACGCCGAAGTCGTGGTGCAGTGAAGAGCCCGGAGGCTGGACGCCGGAGGGCCGCCGACGCCCGCAGGGGGTCGGCCCGTAGGGCGGGGCCACAGGAGGTGGTCCCGTGAGCGGCGACCCCCTCCAGATGATCCAGGGACTGGCAGGCCTGACCGACACGATCACCCCTGAGCACAAGGCCGCCGACGACGAGGAGGCCCTGCGCCAGTTCGAGGGCATGGTGCTCAAGCTGATGCTCAAGGAGCTCCGCAAGTCCATGGGCGGCGACGGCCTGTTCGGCCAGGAAGCCGCGATGTACCAGGAGTGGTTCGACGACGAGATCACCAAGCGCATCGCCGAGGGCGGTGGCCTGGGCCTCGCCGACAAGCTGGACCTGTCCGGGCTGCAGCACGTGGTGCCCGTCGGTGGGCTGGACCGGCTGCGGGCGGTCTTTCCGGTGGACGGTCGGGTGAGCTCCCGCTTCGGCCACCGCTCCGACCCCTTCACCGGCGAGCACCGCAGCCACCACGGCGTGGACATCGCCGCGGCCGAGGGCGCCCCGATCCAGGCGGTGCGGGCGGGCACCGTGACCTTCGCCGGAGAGCAGGGCGGCTACGGCAACGTGGTGATCCTCGATCACGGCGACGGCCTGGAGACCCGCTACGCCCACTGCAAGGCCCTCAACGTCGAGGCCGGCCAGCGGGTTCACGCCGGCGGCGTCGTCGCCACGGTCGGGTCCACCGGCCGGTCGACCGGGCCCCACCTCCACTTCGAGGTCCGTCGGGACGACGAGCCCGTCGATCCCAACGCCGCCTTGATCTGGGAGCGCAGACCGTGACGGCCTCTTTTCTGCACTTTTCTGCTCAAACCCTCTCGGATGCGGTCCGATGGAGGGACGTGAAGGTGGGATTCCCAGCCCACCGGACTGAAGAGAGGTAACCATGAAGATCACCGGCCCCGGTACGATCCATGAGGTCTACAGCCCTCGTCGATCGGCGAAGAAGGCGCAGGGTGACACACAGGGCGCAAGCAGTGCCCCCGCCGCTCAGGTCGAGGTCTCCCAGGATGCTTCCTGGATCGAGGCACTCAAGGCCGAGCTCGGCGAGACCCCCGAGGTCCGCGCCGATGTGGTGGACGAGGTCAAGGCCCAGCTCGCGGACGGCTCGTTCGAGTCCTCTGTCGACCTGGACAGTGTCCTCGATGGCCTGCTCGCGGACTACTAAGTGGCCCGCGACTCTCGCATCGACCTGCTGGCCCGTCTCACCACTGTGACGGGTCAGCAGATCGTCGCGGCCCGCCAGATGGACACGGCCGCGCTGGATCGCCTCAACGCGCTCCACGCGGATCTGTTGTTCCAGCTCGAGGTTGCCTTCGTCGACCCCGTGCCCGAGGACGAGGGGGTGAGGCAGGAGCTCAAGGCCCAGGCCGCCGAGCTCGTGCAGGCCCGCGAGCGCCTGGCCCGGTTGACCAGCACGGTCGTGCAGGTCCTGGACCGCGTGCTCCCGAGTCGGCCCCCGCCGACCTATGGCAAGCGAGGGAGGCTCAGTACCTGAACAGGGAGGACGGGTGTCCCTGCTGAACACCCTGGACATCGGTCAGTCCGCGCTCTCGTCCGCCGGGACGGGGATCGCCACGACTGCGCACAATGTCGCGAACGCTTCGACGGACGGCTACAGCCGTCGGTCCATCGAGTCTTCGGCTGCGGATCCTGTCGCCCAGGGCGGTCTGCTGCTCGGTGCCGGCGTGCGAATCGACTCGATCGTGCGTGCGACCGACGCCCTGCTCGGCGTGCGCCTGGTGGCCCACACGGGCCAGGAGGCCGAGTCTCGTGCGCTCCTCGAGTCCCTGAGCGTCGTCGAGTCGTACTTCAACGAGACGCAGTCGTCGGGCATCAGCCAGACCCTCGAGGAGATGTTCGATTCGTTCGTCGGTCTCACGGCGGACCCATCGGATCCTTCGCTCCGGGCTTCAACCGTCGATGCGGCCCGGCGCTTCGCCGAGTCGATCTCGACGACCTACACCGGGGTCGAGACTGTCGCCGACGGTCTGACCGCCGACGCCTCCGCGTCCCTGGACGACGTGAACGCCCGCTTGCAGGAGCTCGCGGCGCTCAACGCCGCTGTCGTGAACGGCGGCGGCGGGCTCGAGGCTGGTGACCTGGCCGATCGCCGGGACCAGATCCTCCAGGAGCTGGCCGGGGAGATCGGGGTCACGGCGACCATCAACAGCGACGGCCAGGCCACCGTGTTCCTCGGCGGACACGCCGTGGTCTCGGGGGATCAGGCCCGGGCCCTGTCCATGGATGAGGACGCCAACGGCGATCCCGTCCTGCTGTTGTCGTCGGACAGCGGCTTCGTGGACGTGACCGTCGAGAGTGGCGGCGCCGTGGGCGGGCTGCTCGAGGCCCGGGAGCAGGCCTACGGCTACCTGGCCCAGCTCGACGAGCTGGCCGAGGCCGTGGCCGACGCCTTCAACACCCAGCACGCGGCGGGCTTCGACGCCAACGGCAACCCGGGTGGTGCGTTCTTCAGCTACACCCCTGGTGCGGGGGCGGCTTCGAGCCTGTCGGTCGACGCTGCCCTCCTGGACGACGCGGGCCTGTTGGCCCTGGCCGGCAGCGCCACGGCGGAGGCGGGCGATGGCGACAACCTGGCGCTGATCCTGGACCTCGAGGCGGCGCAGATCGTGGACGGCAAGACCGCCCACGAGTTCGCGAGTGCGCTCATCAACGAGGTCGGCACCGACGTGGCCACCGCCGACGCCGCCTTGTCCCAGGCCAGCTCCGTGCTGGCCGATCTGTCCGAGGTCCGAGAGTCCATCTCCGGCGTGGACCTGGACGAAGAGGCCACCAAGCTCATCGAATTCCAGGCGGCCTTCGAAGCCGCCTCCAAGGTCATCCGGGCCGCCGACGACATGCTCAGCGTCGTGATGGACCTGGTGTAGGCGAGAGGAACAGACCATGGCGATCATCCGGACCACGAGCGCGACCCTGTTCGACCTGATGTCCCGGCAGGGCACCAAGCTCAAGGGCGAGATCCGCAAGTGGGAGGAGCAGTCGATCACCGGTCTGAAGGTGAACCGGCCCTCCGACGCGCCGGGCAAGGTGAGTCAGATCAACCGTCTGCGGGAGACCGTCGCGGACCAGCAGCTGTACGTGGACAACGCGGTCAACAGTCAGACCTGGATCGGCTCGATGGACCAGGTGCTCGGCGAGGCCGAGGACGTGCTGGTGCGGGCCCGGGAGATCGCCACCCAGATGGCGAACGAGTCCTACAGCGCCAGCGACCTGGCCGCCGCGGCCGAAGAGGTGCGCGGGCTCCAGGACGCCTTTCTCCAGCAGGCCAACGCCGATGTCGGTGGTCGGTACCTCTTCGCGGGTGCGGCCTATGGCAACGTGCCCTTCACCGATCTGGCCGGCACCTACGCCGGCGGCACCGACGTGCCCTCGACGATGGTGGGCAACGGCGTGTTCGTGGAGACCGGGGCCGTGGGCTCGGACATCTTCACCGACGGCTTCGCCGCCCTCCAGGAGCTCGCCGACGCTCTCGACGCGGCGGATCATGACGCCGTGCAGGCCTCGATCGACACCATCGACGCCGGCCGCGACGACGTGATCGCGAAGTGGCAGGAGGTCGGCTACGCGTTCTCCCAGACCCAGGACGCGATCGACGCGGCCCAGGGGCTGGAGACGATCCTGGCCGAGAGCCTGAACGCGCTGGTGGTGGCGGATCCGGAAGAGGCGTACACCAAGCTGGTGGAGACGCGGACGAGCTACGAGGCGGCGCTGCAGGTGGCTTCGAGCGGGTTTGACCTGAACCTGTTCCGGTACATCTGAGCCGAGGGGCCCAGACGGAGCGATGACCGCTGAGCGGCCATCTCTCGCCTTGGGCCGGGCC
>CAYFPX010000331.1:1520-5751 GCA_964344945.1 uncultured Enterobacterales bacterium | reverse complement strand
CGTCGACATCGGTGTCGGCGTCGGCGTCGAAGGGCTCGCCCTCCTGGCCGCCTTCGGGGTTGGTCTGGGGGCAGGCGAGCAGCAGGGGAGCGAAGAGCGCGAGACGCATGGTGGGTCCTCCATCGGGGGCGCACTGTAGCCCCGGTTATCCACCGCCCGTGGCCACCCTGACCTTCCAGCACATCGAGAAGAGCTACGGCGACGTCCAGGTCCTCAAGGGCGTCGACCTCTCCGTCCAGGACGGCGAGTTCATCGTGCTCGTGGGCCCTTCGGGCTGCGGCAAGAGCACACTCATGCGGTGCGTCGCCGGGCTGGAGGACATCACCGCCGGCCAGCTGCAGATCGACGGCGCTCGGGTCAACGAGCGACCCCCCCGTGACCGCGATGTGGCGATGGTGTTCCAGAGCTACGCGCTCTACCCGCACATGACCGTGCGCCAGAACATGGCCTTCGCCCTGAAGGTCCGGAAGACCCCCCAGGCCGAGATCGACCGGGCGGTGGGCGAGGCGGCGGAGATGCTCGGCCTGACCCCGCTGCTCGACCGGCTGCCCAAGGCGATGAGCGGCGGCCAGCGGCAGCGGGTGGCGATGGGCCGGGCCATCGTGCGGCGGCCCAAGGTCTTCCTGTTCGACGAGCCCCTGAGCAACCTGGACGCGGCGCTGCGCAACCAGATGCGGGTGGAGCTCAAGCGACTCCACAAGCAGCTCGACGCGACGATCTTGTACGTGACCCACGACCAGGTCGAGGCTCTGACCCTGGCGGACCGGATCGTGATCCTGGACAGGGGCGTGCTCCAGCAGGTGGGCACGCCGCAGGAGGTCTTCGAGGAGCCGGCGAACACCTTCGTGGCGACCTTCATCGGCAGCCCGGCGATGAACCTGCTCGACGGGGTGGGGGACGGCACGACCGTTCGGGTCGGGACCCTGAGCGTGGCGGGAGGGGTGACTGGGAAGGTGACCGTCGGCGTGCGGCCCCACGAGGTCCTGGTGGGCCAAGGCGCCGACGAGGCCACGGTCGACGTGGTCGAACACCTGGGCTGGGAGGTGCACCTGCACCTGTCCCTGGGGGAGCAGCGGCTGACGGCCCGGGCGGAGACCGCGACCCTGGGGCCGGTGAAGGTCGGCGACACGGTGCGGGTGAAGCTCGGCCGGGCGCGGTTCTTCGACTCCGAGACCGGCGTGGCGATCTGACGTGCTCGCTGTCCTGATCGCCTGGTTCTGCGCGGTCGCCCTCGCCGCCGAGGAGCTGACCGTCTGGCACAGCTACCGCGGGGCTGAGCGCGAGGCCTTCGAGCAGGTCCTGGAGCAGTACGAGGCGGCGAACCCGGGGCTGGTGGTGGCACCGCTGGCGGTGCCGAACGAGAGCTTCCCCACCAAGGTCGAGGCCGCCGCGCCGCGGGGCAATGGACCGGACCTGTTCGTGTTCGCCAACGACCGCATCGGCGGCTGGGTCCAGGCGGGCATCCTGGCCGAGGCCGCGGTCCCCGACGGCCTGCATCCGGCGACCGTCGAGGCGGTCACCTTCCAGGACGCTGCCTGGGGCGTGCCCCTGGCCTACAAGTGCCTGGCGCTCTTCACCCGGACCGACATGGTGTCCGAGGTGCCTGGCACCACCGACGCCCTGGAGGCGCTGGCCGCCGAGCTGACCGATCCCGAGCGCTTCGGCGTCGCCTGGCTCACCACCGAGCCCTACTTCCACGCGCCCTGGCTGCACGGCTTCGGCGGCGGGGTCTTCCTCGACGACGCGGGCCGGCCACCCCGGGTGTCCCTCGACCAGCCGGGCAACGCGGCGTCGATGGCCTGGATCAAGGACCTCCAGGACCGCGGGCTGGTGCCCGAGGAGACCAACGGCGCCCTGGTGACCCAGCTCTTCAACGAGGGCCGGGCGGCGATGGTGGTCTCCGGGCCCTGGTTCCTCGGAGAGATCGAGGACGGCGTGCCCTACGCGGTGGCGCCGCTGCCTGTCGTGAGCCAGACCGGTGAGCCGGCGGGGCCCTACCTGACCGTCGAGGCGGCGCTGGTGAGCGCCTACGCGAAGCACCCGGAGCAGGCGGCGGACCTCGCGGCCTTCCTGGCGTCGCCGAGCGTGGCCGTGACCCGGGCCGTCGAGGGCCGGCAGTCGGTGGCGACCCTCGCCGCCTACGAAGACCCCCGAGTCGGCGGCGACCCCATCCTGGGCGCCTTCCGGGCCCAGCTGGACTCCGCCGTGCCGATGCCCAACCGGCCGGAGATGACCGCCACCTGGGAGCCGATGGCCCGGGGCCTGCGGCGGGTGATGCGCGGGGCCCTGACCCCGGACGCCGCGGCGAGTGGCATCCAGCAGGAGTACAGCATCGTCACCGCGCCGCCGCCGCCGCCGGCCAACGGCACGCCCTATGCGGTGCTGGTCGCGGTGGCGCTGCTGGGTGTGGTCGGCTGGTGGGTCAAGCAGCTGCTCGACGGCGGCACCCGGGCCCGGATCCGGGACTATCGCTACGCCTACCCCTACGTGCTGCCCGCCGCGATCGCGATGGCCGTGTTGGTCATCCTGCCGTTCTTCGTCGGCGCCGGGGTGGCCTTCTTCAGCCACCGGGCGGGCGAGTTCACCTTCGTCGGTTTCGCCAACTTCGTCGACATCGTGCTCGCCCGGGACTGGCCGGTCACCAACCCGCTGAGCTTCTGGTTCACCCTGGGCGTGACCATCTTGTGGACCGGCGTGAACGTGCTGCTCCACGTGAGCATCGGCCTGGGCCTGGCGCTCTTGCTGCGGGAGCCCTGGCTCCGGCTGCGCAACGTCTACCGGGTGCTCTTGATCCTGCCGTGGTCGGTGCCGAACTACATCACGGCGCTGATCTGGAAGGGCATGTTCCACCGCCAGTTCGGGGCCATCAACGGGCTGCTGGTGGCGCTGGGGCTCGAGCCGGTCAGCTGGTTCAGCCAGTGGTCCACGGCCTTTGCCGCCAACGTGGTCACGAACACCTGGCTGGGCTTCCCCTTCATGATGGTCGTGACGCTGGGGGCGCTCCAGACCATCCCTCGGGACCTGGAGCAGGCGGCCGAGGTCGACGGCGCCAGTCGCTGGCAGCGCTTCCGCCACATCACCCTGCCGCTGTTGAGGCCGGCGCTCTTGCCCGCGGTGATCCTGGGCTCGGTGTGGACCTTCAACCAGTTCAACATCATCTACCTGGTGAGCGGGGGAGAGCCCGACGGCGCCACGGAGATCCTGATCTCCGACGCCTACCGCTGGGCCTTCACCCGGAACTTCCGCTACGGCTACGCGGCCGCCTACAGCATCCTGATCTTCGGCGTGCTGCTGGTGTGGTCGGCGTTCACCAACCGCGTGATGCGCGAGGACACCTCATGACCGCGGGCGCACGCCACGTGTCGCTCACGCGGCAGATCCTCACCCACGCCACGCTCATCCTGGTGAGCCTGGCCGTGCTCTACCCGGTGCTGTGGGTGCTCAAGATGGCCCTCACGCCCAGCCAGGCCTTCTCCCTGGACCCGGTGCCCTGGCCCAGCGAGTTCAGCCTCCAGAACTTCATCGACGTGGTGAGCACGAAGGACGCCACCGGCGGCTGGCTCTTCGGCCGGCAGCTGTTCAACTCCATCGTCGTCAGCGTGCTCACGAGCGTGGTGGGGATCTGTCTGAGCTGCACCGCCGGCTACGCCATGAGTCGCTGGGCCTTCCCCGGCCGCGACGCCGGCATGAGCCTGTTCCTCGTCACGCAGATGTTCCCCGGCATCGTGATGCTGATCCCGCCCTACATCCTGCTCGACGCGGCGGGGCTGCTGGACTCCATGACCGGCCTGGCCCTGGTCTACAGCACCACGGCCATCCCGTTCTGCACCTGGAACCTCAAGGGCACCTTCGACACCATCCCCAAGGACCTGGAAGAGGCGGCGATGCTCGATGGGGCCAGTCGCTGGGTGACCTTCAAGGACATCATCCTGCCCCTGGCCAAGCCGGCGCTGGCGGTCACCGGGCTGTTCTCCTTCATGACCGCCTGGAACGAGTTCATCCTCGCCGCGACCCTGATGAGCGACGAGCGGGCCTTCACCCTGCCGGTGGTGCTGCAGTCCTACGTGGGCGACTTCGGCACGGAGTGGGGGCGGTTCGCGGCGGGAGCGGTGCTGGTGAGCGTGCCGGTGATGCTGCTGTTCTTCGCGCTCCAGCGCTTCCTGGTCGAGGGGCTGACCGCCGGGAGCGTGAAGGGGTAGGGTGGCCGCGTGATCGCGGCGCTGCTCCTCTT
>CAYFPX010000331.1:0-1507 GCA_964344945.1 uncultured Enterobacterales bacterium | reverse complement strand
CGGCCCGGCGGAGAGCCTGCCGGTGTCCGACGCGTGCATGCAGTGGCTGGGCTGCCTTGGCGCGAAGGACCCAGCGACGCTGCAGGGGCTCGGCGGCACCTACCTGCCAGGTGGGTCCTGCTGGGTGGACGAGACCAGCGCCGCGGCCTGTGAGGCGACCTGCACCGACGGGCTCGCCGACGCCCTGGCCGCCCACCCCGAGGAGCCCGCCTGCGGCGGCGAGCGCCCGGTGGAGGACTGGGACTGGCCCTTCGCCGAAGGGGGCTGGCGGCTGACCTACACGGACTTCGTCGAGAACACCTGCGACCCCGACGCCGACGACCCGGACCAGTACTTCGAGCTCAGCGTCGCCTACCTGGCGTACCCGGACTTCACCCTGGACCTGATCGCCGACCAGACCTGCGCAGTCTTTCGGGCGGACTTCGTCTGTGAGTCGGTGGCCCTGGGCGGGGACCAGGTGCTGACCCTGACCGGGACCTTCGACTCCCAGGCCCTGGGCATGGGCACGGTGGTGGTGGAGGACTCGGACTGCGTGGTCGAGGTGGCGTACATGCTGGCGCGGACGTCGGACTGACGGTCAGCCCTGGGGTGAACGTTCGCCCCTGGGGGCAGCCCCCAGGTCAACGTTCGGCAGCGGCTCCCCCAGGGCCAGCCAGCTCGCCGCAACGGCGACGAACGTCCGTACTTCGGACCTTGGTCACCGAGATGGGGACCGATCGAGGCTCCGGCGAACGTTCACCCCGGCGCTGCCGGGGCAGGCGAACCTTCACCCCGGGGCTGACCGCTTCAGGGCTGCGCGGTGAGCGTGCGGCGGTCCTCACTACAGGCTCGTCGCGCACCCCGGTCCCGCCGCCCAGGGCGGCTTCGGCCGCGCCCGGGCCCCGGGCCGCCACCGCGATGCGCTCCCACAGGCTCGACCGATCACGGCGGCGTCAGCATGGACACCCGGGCGGCGAAGACGTAGTCGCACTCCGTCAGCCCGCCCTCGTCATGGGTCCACAGGTCGATGCCCACGTGGCCCCAGGTCAGGGTGAAGTTCGGGTGGTGGCCGACCTCTTCGGCCAGGTCGCCGATCCGGTTCACCCACCGCAGGGCGCTGACGAAGTCCGGGAATTGCCAGGAGCGGGTCAGGTGGCCCTCCACGATCGCCCAGGTGTCCAGGACCGCCGCCATCGCCTCGCCCTCACCCGGCTCCAGGGTCTTGCGACCCCCCTTGTACGTCGGGATGCACGGGCGGGCGGCGAGCTCTTCGAGGGCGGACAAGTTGCTCCGGGCGGGCCAGGGTGTGAGAAGGGCCATGATGGCACGCAAGAAGAAGGGCGGACCGCGCTCACGCCTGGGTCGAGTGGCCCGGCTGGGTGGGCTGACCTCCCGGGTCAGCGGCTCCTACATGGGCCAGCGCGTCATCGGTTCCTTCCAGGCCGTGAAGCACCAGGTCGCCGACATCAAGGTCGCCCTCGAGTACGCCCGCAGCCACGTCGAGCGCGCCGCCTACTCGGTCGCGCAC
>CAYFPX010000330.1:0-5795 GCA_964344945.1 uncultured Enterobacterales bacterium | reverse complement strand
CGAACAGCTCGCAGCCGGCGATGCGCTGGGCCCGGTACAGGCCGTCGTGCTCCCCTGTGAAGTCCAGGCGCCAGGGCACCTGGTCAGTCTCCGGATCCACCTCGACCAGCGCCGAGCGGCCGTCGGGGTCGCTGCTGCTGCAGTCCCAGCAGTGGCCCTTGGCGATCAAGACCCGGCCGCTCTCCAGCAGGTCGGCGTCGCCCCAGACCCCCTCCTTCCAGTGGTCCTCGGTCCAGGACCAGGTGAGCTGGGCCACCCGGCCGGGGATGTCGAGCCGGTACATCGCCGCCCGGCTGTAGCTGCCCCCGGGCCGGCCGATGCCGTTGTCGTAGACCAGCAGCGTGTCGCCGGTGAGCTCCGGCGCGTGCTGGCTGTGGAACCAGTCGGCGTCGTCCGCGGGCTCGCCGTCGGGGCCCAGCAGCTCGAAGTCGCCGTCCACGCCGAGCGCCCAGGAGAAGACCCCGGAGTCCCGGTCCAGGCGCACGAGTTGGTCCAGGTTGCGCAGGCTCAGCCAGATCCCGTCGCCCTCCGCGTCGGTGGTCCACCAGGCGCTGTTGGCGTGGTACGGGTCGCCGGCCTTGCTGGGGATCGGCAGCTGGCCGGCGTCGACGGCTTGCTGGCTGTCCCAGACCCAGAGCAGCTCGTCCCGCGCCGGGTCCACGACCTCGACGCCCCAGCCGGTCCAGTCCTCCTTGGCCTCCTCCACCCGGTTCGTGGTCGTGACCAGGCTGAGCACCGAGCCGTCGTCGAGGCGCTCGGTGTGGTGGTGGTGGCTGCGGCCGATGTGGGGCTGGCCGAGGCGCCAGACCGTCTCGCCCGCCAGGTCGATGCGGCGGGGCCTGCCACCGTAGCCGCCGCCGTAGAGCACGGTGTCGTCGCCGAGGTACCGCGCGTCCACGTCACCTGCGACCTCCTCGGGCAGGACCCTGTACCAGCGGACCTGGCCCAGCGGATCGACGATGACCAGCTTCTGCTCGTTGGCCTCGAGCCCGTTGAGCACGTGGTTGAACAGGGTGTAGCCGTCGGTCTCCCCGGAGACCGTCCAGGTCGGGGCCCAGGCGGGCAGCGGGTCGGTGGTGAGCTCGAAGCTCGCGGAGGCCGAGCCGGCGGAGACCTCGCAGGCGTAGGTCGTGTCCGCGAGCAGGCCGTAGAGGTCCAGGGTGTGCAGCTCGCCGCTGGCGGCCTCCCGCACGTGCCGCTCGTCGGGCTCGTCGGTCGCTTCGCAGTCCAGGCGCGGGGCCGCCGCCTCGTCCAGGGCCACCTCGATGCGCTTGGCCAGGACCAGCTCCTCCACGTCGCCCAGGACCACCCGCACGCCGTCGCCGGTGACGGTCGTGGTGTCCGGGTCGCAGCCCAGCAGCGCGAGCAGGAGGGGGATCAAGGCGTCGACAGGGTGACACCGGTGTCGACGGTTCGACACCCCCATCACGCTCGTTGCGCCAAGGAGGCCACTCCAGCTCCGGTCCTCCCCTTGCACCCACCCGTCGCGAACACCGGAGGTGAACCCGATGGGACGCGCACAGGATCCCAGGGGCCACGAGGCCACGACCACCGACACCACCCACTGCCCGGCGGGCCGGGAGCCGGAGGAGGCGACCCACGGCAACGCTGCGGCCCTGGAAGAGCTCCGGGGTCTGCCCGCCGGGGTCGACGATCAGCGCCAGGGCGATGCCTGGCGGCTGCGGCTCTGGGGCTTCGACGTCGACAGCGACGCGCTGCAGTCCGAGCACCTGGGGGCCCTGGCCGCCTTCGAAGACAGCCTGATGGCACAGGTCCTGGCCGGTGCTTCCGGCTGGTCCGAAGCCCAGGTGACCGGTCACGCCTCGCCCGAAGGGGAGGAGGATCACGACCAGGCCCTGGCGGAGCGGCGAGCGCTGTCGGTGGGCGCGGACTTCCCCCACCCGGCGTCGGTCTCGGCCAGCGGCGAGGGCTGCCGCACCAGCGCCGACGCCGCAGACTTCCCCTGGCACCGAGCGGTGGACCTGGAGGTGGAGGTGCTGCGGGAGTCGGACACCACGGAGCTGGAGGCGTTGATGGCGGAGCGGGAGGCGCTGGAGGGTGAGATTGCGGAGCTGGAGGTGAAGGCCCGATGGGCGTCGGCCATCGGCGAGGACGCCGCTGAGACAGGCTGCAACGACGGCCAGCTGAGCAACCCGAACGACACCTGGTGGCAGGCCGGGGCCAAGATCATCAACAACATGGAGCCGCCGGAGCCCGGGGGCTGCCTGATGGGCCAGGCCGCGCAAGACAAGCTGGACTCGCGGGCGGCAACCCACCGCGAAGCCATCGCGGAGCTCGAGTCCCAGCGCGATGAGCTGATTGACGCCATCCGCAACGGGGAGAGCAGCTGATGTCCCCCCGTCACCTGTTCATCGCCTCCCTGTCCCTCGACCTGCTGTCATGGATCCCCTGGTGGGTGGCCTCCCCAGAGGACCCGGAGCTGTTCCTGGCCTGGAACCGGAGGACGCTGGCGGCCACAGGACTCCACACCGCCACCATCGGCGTCGGCCTGCTGTGGAGACCCGAGAGCCGCTGGAGTCTGGTGGGCGGACTGGCGGGAGTTGCCTGTGGACTCGCCTGCCTCTGGGCGATCACCACGGGGACCGAGCCCGTCGCGCTGGCCCGTTGGCTGCCTCTGGTCACCATCCTCTGTCTCGCCGAGTGGCTCCTGCGTCGGAGTCGTCTTCCTGCCTGGGTCCTCGGGGCCTGCTGTACGGTCGAGGTCCTGAGCCCCTGGGTGGTCGGCTACACACGCACCTTCGGCCTGTCTTGCGAGCCAGCGGCCTGGATGACCTTCGGCGCCACGCTCGGCCTGCTTCTCGCCGCTCTCCTGCCCCAGAAGGGATAGGAGAGACGCCTTCCACCCCGGACTCGCCCATGGGCCTCCGCTCCCGCCTCAAGGGCCGCCTCAAGAAGCTCGCCGGCGCCGACCCCACCCCACCGGCGAAGCGCGAGGCCCCGCCCCGCAAGCCGCCCGCACCTCCGCGCACCGAGCCCCTGCCGCCGCCGAGCCCGCCGGCCACCGCCGCGAAGCCCGCGACCCCCAAGGCCACCGACTGCATCGACCAGAAGCCCGTCGACGAGACCAAGGTCAAGCGCCACCGGGAGAAGGCCCAGCGCGGCGTGCTCAAGCACCTGGCCAAGGAGGGCGGGGTGATGTCCATGAAGGACCTGCACGACTACAGCGAGCGCCGCTACTTCATCGCCCACGCCGGCTTCTCCAAGATGATGGAGGTCTTCGTCGAGGACCGGTACGTCGACTTCGACCACGACACCTACACCGTCACGATCACCGAGGACGGGCGGCACTACATGAGGTCGGCGATTCCCTCCTGAGCCGCTCTCGGGCGAGCCTGGGCCCATGATCTGGCTCGCCCTCCTGGCGCGCAACGCCCTGTGGGTCAACGACGGCACCGGCGCCTTCAACGACTGGGCCGAGAACTTCAACGTCGACGGGGACTACGACGGCTGGGGCTACAGCTACGGCCACACCATCGGGTCCGCGAGAGACCGGGGGCCGTGCCCCGGCGATCACCGCCAGCGGGTGGTCGGCCACGTCAGCCCCCGTTGCGCTCCGGGGCCTTGTGGGTCTCGTCGGGGCGGACGTGGCCGAAGGTGTGGGCGCTCGCGGCGTGCACGGCCCGGGCGTAGTTCTTGGGCAGGGGCTCGGTCAGCAGCTCACCGGGGTTCAGGTAGTGGAACATCTCGCCGTAGTGGTGCACCTCGAACTGGGTCGTGCGGCGCAGGATGTGCCACGGCCGCAGCTGGTCCGGGTGCTCCAGGCCGGCGGCCGCGAGCAGCTCCATCAGCGTCTTGACCGTCTGGTAGTGGAACTTGTGGACCCGCTCGGTCTTGTCGCTCACCACCAGGCCCTTCACCAGCCGCGGGTCCTGGGTGGCGACGCCGGTGGGGCAGTCGTTCATGTTGCAGCGCAGGGCCTGGATGCAGCCCAGGGACAGCATGAAAGCCCGGGCGGCGTTGCAGATGTCGGCGCCGATGGCCAGGCGCTTGGCCATGCCGAACGCGGTCATGACCCTGCCCGAGGCGATGATCTTGATCTCGTCCCGCAGCCCGAAGCCCACCAGGGCGTTGTGCACGGTCACCAGCCCCTCGACCAACGGCGAGCCGACGGAGTTGGAGAACTCCAGCGGGGCCGCACCGGTGCCGCCCTCGCCACCGTCCACGGTGATGAAGTCGGGGGTGATGCCGGTCTCGAGCATCGCCTTGCAGATGGCGAAGAACTCCCGCCGCTTGCCCACGCAGAGCTTGAAGCCGACGGGCTTGCCACCGGAGAGGTCCCGCAGCTCCTGCACGAATTCCAGCAGACCGATCGGAGTGGAGAACCGCTTGTGGTAGGCGGGCGAGATGACGTCCTGGTCCATCGGGACGTGGCGGATCTCGGCGATCTCCGGCGTGATCTTCTCCTTCGGCAGGATGCCGCCCTTGCCTGGCTTGGCGCCCTGGCTCAGCTTGATCTCGACGAGCTTGACGTTGTCCAGGGTGGCCTTGGCCTCGAAGCGCTGGGGGTCGAAGTCGCCGTTGTCGTCCCGGCAGCCGAAGTACCCGGTGCCGATCTGCCAGCAGAGGTCTCCCCCGGGGGCCAGGTGGTGGGCGGAGACACTGCCCTCGCCGGTGTTGTGGAAGAACCCGCCCGCCTTGGCGCCGCCGTTGAGCGACCGGATGGCGTTGGCCGACATCGAGCCGAAGCTCATGGCGGAGATGTTCAGCACGCTGGCGCTGTAGGGCTGCTTGCAGTGCTTGCCGCCGATGGTGACCCGCGGCTGCTCCTTGGCCTTGTCCTTGGGCACGATGGAGTGGTTCATCCACTCGTACCCGATCTCGTAGACGTCCTTGTGGGTGCCGAAGGGCAGGGTCGAGAGCTGCTGCTTGGCCCGAGCGTAGACCACCGAGCGCTCCTCGCGGTTGAGCGGCCGGCCCTCCAGGTTCTGCTCCACGAAGTACTGCTGGATCTCCGGCCGGATGGCCTCGAAGGCGTACCGCGCGTGCCCGACCAGCGGGTAGTTGCGCAGGATCGCCCGCTTGGTCTGTCGCATGTCGGCCAGACCCACGAGCACCAGCGGGATGTGGATCACCAGCAGGCCCAGCCAGACCGGGCCGCCCAGGTAGGTGAGTCCGCCGATGGCTGCGAAGCCTGACACGACGAAGAACCAGAAGGCCGTGCGGCCCATTGCATGAAGTTCGGTCTCAGCGCTCATGGCGAGAGTCTCTCACGGTGTGACGGCGGTCATGGGAATGCGTCGCGATCAAGGCCGCCCCAGCCCCCGGAGGCCCATGTCCGTCTGGAAGCCCACCGCCTGCATCCTCTGCGAGTGCAATTGGGGCGTCGAGATCCAGCTCGGCGGCGACGAGGGGCGCCGCTTCGCCAAGATCCGGGGCGACCGGAGCCACCCGGCGTCCAGGGGCTACGTGTGCGAGAAGGCCGGGCGGCTTGACCACTACCAGAACAACGCGGACCGACTGCTGACCCCCCTCCGGCCACCAGCGATCGCATGCAGCCGGGCCACATCGCGCTGCCCAACGGCCTGGGGGTCGACTACCCGGAGACGGGCGAGGGCCGGGCGCTCACCGGGGTCGCACCCAACGAGCTGACGTCTCGGGAAGATCGCGACCCCTTCGCCGGCACGCCGTGGCACAAGGCGGTGCCGGCGCGGGTGGAGGCGCTGGCCTGATCACGGGGTGAGCGGGATCCGGACGTAGTGGTCGCCCTCGGGGCGGTACTCGTAGAAGACGTCGTCGCCGAGGCTGTGGAGGTGGACGTCGGTGACGACGAAGTC
>CAYFPX010000329.1:0-5825 GCA_964344945.1 uncultured Enterobacterales bacterium | reverse complement strand
GGTCGACGGTCGAGTCGGCGGCGATCGGCGCCGTGACCTCTTCCGCCCGCTCCAGCTCCGCCCGGATGAAGGTCCGCAGGTCCGGCTCGGAGATGGCTTCGCCGTTGAGGAACAGGGTGCCCTCGGTGTCCAGGGTCAGGCCCAGGCTGCTGGTGTCCGTGGACTCGCCGCTCGCGGCCTCGGGCAGGTTCACCTTGATCGACGGCTCCATGATGTAGGACGCCGTCACCATGAAGATGATCAGCACCACCAGGACGATGTCGACGAAGGGGGTGATGTTGATGTCGGTGATGGCGTCGTCGCCGCTACCGCCGAGGTTGGCGGCCATCAGGCCGACTCGGCGAGGGCCGCCGCCGCGGGCGCGGCCTCGGTCGCCGCGACTTCGTCGGTGTCGGGCTCTTCTTCGCCGCTCTTGAGGCGGGCCAGCACCAGGTGGGCCAGGCTCTCGACCCGGGAGAAGGTGTTCTTGACCCGCCGGTTGAGCCAGTTGTAGAGGATGACCGCCGGGATGGCGACCATCAGGCCGATGGCGGTGGCGACCAGGGCTTCGGAGATGCCCGCCATGACCGCGCTGGCGGCCTCGGCCTGGTTCTCGGCCAGGTCGTGGAAGGCCTTGATGATGCCGAGCACGGTGCCGAACAGGCCGATGAAGGGCGCGTTGGAGCCCACGGTGCCGATGGCGATGAGGCCGCGCTCCATGCGCATGCGCTCGAAGAGGATGTGGCCGGTCAGGGCTTCCTCTGCCGCCTCGGTGTCCTGGCCGCGGGCTTCGATGCCCGCGGCGAGGATGCGCGCCTCGAGGCCCTTCAGGCCGTCCAGGGTGCGCTGGAAGGACCGGGTGTCGCCGGTCCGCAGGAAGTCGCCGATGGCTCGCTCGAGGGCTGCGACAGGGGTGGTGTTGCGCCAGCCGTAGACCAGGCGCTCCAGGGTGACCGCCAGGGTGAGCACGCCGAGGGCCACCAGCAGCCACAGGACCCACTCGGCGCCCAGCAGGGAGAAGGAGAGCAGACTCTGTTCGAGATCGATGTTCATGGTGCCTGTGACCGCCCCTGGGCCGGCGGGGAATATAGCTCGCTGGCGCCAGGATCGGCGCCTGGACGACAGACCCGCCAGGGAAGGGGAATGGGAACGGCTCTCTCGGGGGATTTCATCCCCCCCGCCCAGAGCCCCGGTTCCCCCTCGAAGGACGAGAGGCCGCCAGGGGTCCTGACGGCCTCTCGAGGCATGGAGGCGGCGACCGGAGTCGAACCGGTGATGGAGGATTTGCAATCCTCTGCCTTACCACTTGGCCACGCCGCCGCGTGCGCCCGTTGGCTAATCGACGACAGGCCCGTGTCAAGGGGTCCCGGGGTGGGGGATGATGCGTCCTCCGAGGGAGGTCGCAGCTGGTCCCGCTGACGCTGGTCATCATCACCAAGGACGAGGCCGATCGGCTGCCTCGAGCCGTCGGCGCGGCGCCCTTCGCGGCCGAGGTCCTGGTGGTCGACTCCGGGTCCACGGACGGGACGGTGGCGGTGGCAGAGGCCCTGGGCGCGCGCGTGGTCCAGACCGACTGGCCGGGCTTCGGGCCCCAGAAGAACCGGGCCTGGGACCTGGCGAGCCAGCCCTGGGTCCTGTCCCTGGACGCCGACGAGTGGCTCGACGCCGAAGGCGCCGCCGCGGTCGAGGCCTGCGTGCGCGAGGACCGCCCGGGCGCCTGGGCCTTGCGCCGCCGGAACCGCTACTGCGGCCGGCCCGTGCGGGGCGGGGCCTGGGGCCCGTCGTGGAAGGTGCGGCTGGCCCGCAAGGCCGACGCCCGCTGGACCGACGCCGCGGTCCACGAGGTCCTCGAGGCCACCGTCCCGGTGCAGAGGCTCGGCGGCCTGCTGGAGCACGATCCCTTCCGGGAGCCGGCGGACCACCACGCGCAGATCGAAGGCTACGCCCGCCTCTTCGTGGCGGAGTCCCAGCGCATCGGCCGCCGCCCGAGCGCCCTCGCGCGCTGGACGCGGCCGTTTCTACACATCGTGAAGTCCCTTCTACTTCGAGGGGGCTGGCGCGACGGGGCCCTGGGCTGGCACCTGGCCCGCCTCGGTGCCCGCGAGGTCGCGCTGAAGTGGCGCCTGCTGGGTGAGCAGACCGGGAAGATCGAGGCTGGCACGGGCCTTGCGAACAGGCCGGACTGACCCGAGCCCGGATCGTCGATGCTCCGCCGCCTGATCGCCCGCCTCCTCCTGCTCGGCCTGGTCCTCGGGGTGGGCACGCTCGGCGCCCTTGCCTGGTGGTACCAGGACACGGTGGTGCTCGACCCGGGCGAGCACGTCTCCCGGGAGGCCATCCTCGGCATCATCAGCCAGGAGTCGCCGGTCACCTACCGGGACGGCCAGGCCCGGCTCGGCGTGTTCTTCGCCCAGGAACACCGGGTCTACGTGCCCTACCAGGACATCCCTCGCGCCTGGGTCGACGCCATCGTGGCGGCCGAGGATCAGAACTACTGGGACCACCACGGCATCGACCCCGAGGGCATCGCGCGGGCGATGTGGCTCAACGTCAAGGCCGGTGGTCTGGTCGCGGGTGGCTCCAGCCTGACCCAGCAGACCGCCAAGAACCTCTACTACCGGCCCGACCGGAGCCTGCGCAGCAAGCTCGACGAGGCCGTCAACGCCCTGATGCTCGAGGCCCACCACGACAAGGAGGACATCCTCGAGTACTACGCCAACCAGTTCCACGTGTCCTCGAACGGGCGCGGGCTGGGCATCGGCGCCCGCTACTTCTTCGACAAGGAGGTCAGCGAGCTGACCGTCCAGGAGTGCGCCTTCCTGGCGGGTCTGGTGAAGGCGCCCAGTCGCTACAACCCGTTCATCGGCCGCTCCGAGGCTCGGCGCCAGGAGGCCCGGGACAAGGCCCAGGCCCGCACCAACTACGTGCTGGGCCGCATGGTGGTCGAAGGCAGCCTGAGCCAGGCCGAGTACGACGTGTTCAGCGAGCGGCCCGTGCCCTTCCGCCGGGGACAATTCCGCTACGAGAGCAACGTGATGCTCGACGCCGTGCAGCGACGGCTGGAGCAGAGCCCCTTCCCGGAGCTCTTCGAGCAGGCGGGCATCGACAACCCCTCCACCGCGGGCATCCAGATCCGGACGACCCTGGACGCGGACGCCCAGCGGGCCGCCACCTATGGCCTGTGGCATCACCTGACCGACGTGGGCACCGTGCTCGAAGGGGCCGAGCTCGGGGCCTCGGCCTTCGTGCTCACCGACCGCACGCCGGACAGCACCCGGAGCCGTCCGCCGGCGGCCCGGGACTTCGTGACGGCGCGGGTCACGGGCCTGGACGAGTCCGGGGTCGTGCTCGACGTCGCGGGGTTCCCGGGGCGACTCGACGCCGACGCCCTGGAGCGCGTGGCCGGCATCCTGGCTCGGGCGGAGGACGGCAACCGCTGGGCCCGGGTGGACGACGACGACCGCCAGGCGCTGAAGCGGGTCCTGGTCGAAGACGCCGTGGTGCTGGTCTCGGTCCGCCCGGAGCAGGGCGACCCCGAGGTGCTGGCCTGCGACCTCGAGCTGCGCCCGGCGCTGCAGGGTGCGGTGCTGCTGGTCGAGGACGGCGCGATCCGAGCCATGGTGGGGGGCCACGACAACCGGAACTTCAACCGGGCCCTGGACGCGCACCGCCAGCTCGGCAGCACCTGGAAGACCCTGGTCTACGCCTCGGCGCTCCAGCTGGGCTGGGCCCCGACGGACCTGCTGGACAACCGGCGGGGGGTCTTCCCCTTCGAGGGCACCTTCTACTACCCGCGCCCGGATCACAGCTCCGACGACCGGGTCTCGATGGCCTGGAGCGGGGTGCGCTCCGAGAACCTGGCCACCATCTGGCTGCTCTACCACCTGCTCGACCGGCTGACCGAGGAGCAGGTGCGCCAGCTGGCGGCCCAGGTGGACATGGCCCCGCGGGAGGGTGAGGCCCGCGCCGACTACATCCGCCGGATCCGTGACGGGCACGGGGTCATCGCCCTCCAGTCCCGGGTCGAGGCCGGCCTGCTCCACGCCGTCCGCGAGGAGGTCGCGGTGGCGACCGAGGCCGGCCCCTGGCCCGAGGACGCGCGCGAGGTGCGGTCCCTGCACTACGGCATGGGCTTCGCCAAGGAACGGGCTCGGGTCGAGACGATGCGGGGGGGCAGCGAGCGCGACGTGCGCCTGTCCTCGCTCCAGGCGAGCCTGACCTGGCTCGAGGAGCGGCTCCCCGGGTGCCAGCAGCAGGTCGACACCGTGGTCGCGGCCCTGGCGCCGCCCGAGGACCCGGAGCCCAGCCGACTGGTGCGGTGGCTCTTCGGTGGCCCCGAGGCGGTCCAGCCCGAGGTGGTCGCCCCCGTGGCGCTCGCGCCGGAGGTGCTCGAGGGGCTCGCGGTGAAGCCCGAGGGCGACTCTGTGTCGGTGGCCTGCGGTCCGGTCGGCGACGCACAGTGGGCACCGCTCACGCCGGAGACCGTCACCCGGCTCCAGGGGGTCGGGGCGCCGCTGCTGGACGACGACCCGCTCATCGACGGGCGCCTGCACGCCTCGACCCTGCGGGCCCTGCGCGAGGCGATCGACGGCCGCAAGGCCTGGTCCGCCCGGCTGGATCCCTGGGATCCGGAGCTGCTGTACCTGCACCCGGACTTCCGGGTGATGCTGAGCCTGAAGTTCCTGGCGGCCCAGGCCGAGCTGTTGGGCATCGACGCCGACATCCCGCCGGTGCTGTCGCTGCCCCTCGGCGCCGTGGACGTGCGGCTCGAGGAGGCCGTGAGCCTGTACGGCAGCTTCACCAGCGGACAGCAGTGGACCTTCCCCGGCGAGCGGTACGAGGCGGGCAGCGTGCCCGGGCTGCGCGTGCGGCGGCCCGTGCCGGCGCCGGCGGACGACACCCTGCTCATCGCTGAGATCCGGGACCGCGACGGCAACGTGCTCTACCGGGCTCGCAGCGAGGCCGCCGAGGTCCTGGACCCGGTCAGCGTGGCGCTGACCCGGGACATCCTGGAGAACACGGTCCAGCACGGCACCGGCCGGCTGGCGATCCAGGCCGCCCCGGGCTGGAACCTGGGCGGCAAGACAGGCACCACCAACGACTTCCGCAACGCCGCCTTCCTGGGGCAGGTGCCCCGCACCCGGGACGGCCAGGAGGCGGGCCACTACGTGCTGGGGGTCTATGTCGGCTACGACGACAACCGCCGCATGACCCGGGGCTCGACGCGCCTCCACGGGGCCAGCGGGGCGCTGCCCGCCTGGGCGGCGGTGGTCGAAGGCCTGCGGGTGGCAGGCTTGATGGGTGACGGCCCGCCCCAGGAGCGCGGGGTCCCGGATGGCTTCAGCCGCGTGCCGGTGGCCGCGGGGACCGGCACGCCGCTCGAGGTGGGCAGCGAGAGCGACCGCACGGTGCTGGTGCACGGGGACCCGGACAACCTGCACCGCCGCTTCGCCCCGCTGGGCCAGAGGCCCCAGGTGGCGGACGACCTGCTGGAGCCCGTGCCGCTGCCGGGCGAGGGCGACGAGGTGGTGGACACCGCTACGCCGCCGCCGGCCGCGCCCACCCCCCCGGAGGGCACGAACCCCTGGGGCTTCCCGGTGTCCGGGGATTAGACCCTTGGGGTGACCGACGTGCTCCTGAGCCTGCTGGTGCTCACCGACCTGGTGCTGGCCACTGGCGTGTTCCTGCTGCTGGGCCGCCCCGACGTAGCGATCTCCTTCGTCATCCGGTCCAGCCGGGTCAGCGGAGGCTGGTTCGAGGAGCACCTGGGACCGGAGGAGCTCGGGCGGCTGCGGCGGTTGGCGAAGGTAGGCGGGTGGCTTGGGCTCGGTCTGCTGTTCGGGTGG
>CAYFPX010000328.1:0-5843 GCA_964344945.1 uncultured Enterobacterales bacterium | reverse complement strand
GACACCAAGACCGTGCTCGACGCCGTGGATCCGACCAAGGACGTCGACGGCTTCCACCCGGACAACGCCGGCCGCCTGGTCCAGGGCCGGGCCCGCTTCGTGCCCTGCACGCCACTGGGGGTCATGAAGATGCTCGAGGACGCCGAGGTGCCCCTGTCCGGCAAGCGGGCGGTGGTGCTCGGTCGCAGCGACATCGTCGGCAAGCCCATGGCCCACCTGCTGCTCCAGGCGAACTGCACGGTGACCATCTGCCACAGCCGGACCCGGGACCTCGAGGCCCACATCCGGTCCGCCGACGTGGTGGTGGCCGCCGTCGGGCGCCCCAAGATGGTCCGGGCGGACTGGATCAAGCCGGGCGCCGCGGTGGTCGACGTGGGCATCAACCGGCTCGACGACGGCTCGCTGTGCGGCGACGTGGATCCGGGCGCCGAGGCGGTCGCTGGCTGGTACACCCCGGTGCCCGGCGGGGTGGGCCCGATGACCATCGCGATGTTGATGGAGAACACCTGCCGGAGCGCCGAGGCGCGCCAGGCGTAGCGCGGTCGGCCGAGGTCGGTGGTGACTCGGGAACTCACCCTCAACCCAGAGGTCCCAGAGAGCACGGAGATGTGGGTGCCGGGCACGAGCCCACCGGCTCCTCTGGCCCGCCTCAGCCGGTCCTCAGCCGGTCCCAGGCCGCTCGCACCCCGGTCAGGTCCGCCGAGAACACCGGCAGGTCCTCGATCCAGAGGGCGACCAGCCCCAGGATCAGGTTCACGCCGTTCTTCAGGATGTGCTCCACGAGCACGACCGCGAAGGCGTCGTCGTACCCGACCCCGGCCACCCCGAGGGCAAAGGCGCCGGCGAGCTCGTAGGTCCCGAAGCTCGCGGGGGTCACGGGCACGATCTTGGACAGGTTGGCGACCATGATCGCGAAGAGCGACGCCGCCAGCCCGATGTCCAGGCCCATGCCCTGGGCGAGCAGCCACGCCACTACCGCCTCGTTGAGCCAGATCACCGCGGTGGTGCCGGTGTGCACGGCAGCTCGGGTCTTGGAGCGGGTCAGGCGGTCCGCGGGCGCCACCAGGGCGTCGTGCAGGGCTCGCAGGCGGGCGAGGGGACCGACCAGCAGCTTCGCGCCCAGCCGAGCCCGCAGGAAGAGCTGGACGCCGAGGACCCCACCCACGGCGATGGCCGCGACCGCGAGGCCCACCGTGGCGCCGTGCTCCTCGCGACCGGAGGGCAGGGCGACCAGGGCCACCGCGCCCATCGCCGCGAGCACGACCAGGTCCAGCACACGCCCGGCCAGCACCCCGACCACGCCCCGGCCGTAGGGCACCCCCCAGCGCACGTGGGCCGCGTGGGTCCAGAGCAGGTCTCCGGCCTTCGCCGGCAGGACGAGGTTGAGCATGTTGCCCACCGTCGCCAGGCAGGTCGCGGGCCACAGGGGCACCCGGTCGCCCAGGTCGTGGGCGAGCTGCTTCCAGCGCAGGCCTCGCACCCCCCACGGGGGCAGGTAGACCAGGGTGCAGATCGCCAGCAACAGCGGACCTGCCTGGCCCAGGCGGGCGCCGACCACGTCCCAGTCCAGGGAAGCCCCGATCGCCGCCAGCACCGCTGCGGCCAGCGCCAGCGCCAGCAGCCGCCGCCGCCCGGTTCCTGGTGCCCGCTCGGCCGCCATCCGCGTCAGTGTAGCGCCTGCGTGAACCCGCTTGCCGGGCCCACCGGGTGGGATACGGGTCCGGCCCCTCCCAGCGGAGTGCGCGATGGCACCGGCGCTCAGGCGAACCCCGTTCTTCGACTGCCACCAGGCGGCCGGGGCGCGCCTCATCGACTTCGGCGGCTGGGAGATGCCCGTCCAGTACGCGGGCATCCAGCAGGAGCACCGGAGCGTCCGGGCGGGCGTGGGCCTGTTCGACGTCTCCCACATGGGCGAGGTCTTCGTGCGCGGGCCCGGGGCCGAGGCCGCGATCAACCACCTGACGTCCAACGACGTGCGCAACGTCGCCGTCGGCACCAGCCAGTACAGCGCCATCCTGAACGAGCGCGGCGGCATCGTGGACGACGTCTTCGTCTACCGGCTCGCGGCAGCCGAGTACCTGATCTGCGTGAACGCCTCGAACCGGGCCAAGGACTTCGCCTGGCTCGCCGAACACAACCCGAGCGGCGACGCCGAGCTCGTCGACGAGGGCGACCAGTGGGCCCAGGTGGCCCTGCAGGGCCGCCACGGCGTGGCCGTCACCCAGGCGCTCACCTCGGCGCCGGCCAGCGACCTGCCCCGGGGGGGCATCCTGCGCGGCGACTTCGCCGGGGTCGACGGCTGCCTGCTGGCCCGCACCGGCTACACCGGCGAGGACGGCTTCGAGGTCTTCATCCCCGCCGCCGAAGCCGCCCCCACCTGGGACCGGATCATGGCCGCGGGTGAGGGCCACGGCATCGTGCCCGTCGGTCTGGGCGCCCGGGACACCCTGCGCCTCGAGGTCCGCAACGTCCTGTATGGCAACGACATCGGCGACGACACGACCCCGTACGAGGCCCGGCTGGGCTGGATCACCAAGCTCGACAAGGGCGACTTCATCGGCCGGGGCGCTCTGGTCGCCCAGCGCGAGGCGGGGGTCTCTCGCTTCCTCGCCGGCCTGGTGGTGGACAAGCGCATCGGCCGGCCCCACAACCCGATCCTGTCCGGGGACACCGTCGTCGGCGAGATCACCTCGGGCACCCGGTCCCCCAGCCTGGGCACGAACATCGCCTTGGGCTACGTCGCCCGCGGCCATGGCCGGCCTGGCAACGCCCTCACTGTCGACGTGCGCGGCAAGCCCGCCAGCGCGACCGTCGTGAAGGGCCCTTTCTACACCCGCGACTACTGACCACTTCTCGTCTGGAGCAGCCCGTGAGCAACCCGCGGAACCTCAAGTACACCCAGGAACACGAGTGGGTCCTCGTCGAAGGCGACGTGGCCACCATCGGCATCACCTGGCACGCCCAGGACCAGCTCGGCGACGTGGTCTTCGTCGACCTGCCCGAGGTCGACAGCGACTACAGCGCTGGCGACAGCGTCGGCGAGGTCGAGTCCGTGAAGGCGGTGAGCGAGATCTACACCCCGCTGAGCGGCACGGTCGTCGAGATCAACGAGGAGCTCGACGGCGCCGAGGACCTGGTCAACCAGGACCCCTACGGCGACGGCTGGATGCTCAAGGTCAAGCTGGACAACGCCGGCGAGCTCGACGGGCTGATGGACGTCGACGCCTACGAGGCGTTCTGTGAAGGAGCGGACTGAGGTGGCCGACCTGACCCCCGACAACACCACGGCGGGTCACGACCTGCTGCGCCACCCCGACCAGTTCGCCAGTCGCCACCTGGGGCCCCGAGGGGCCGAGGTGACCGCGATGCTGGCCGCCCTCGGCTGCCCTTCGCTGGACACCCTCATCGCGGACGCGGTGCCCGCCAGCCTGCGCACCGGCCGGGCCCTGGACCTGCCCGAGGCCCGCAGCGAGTTCGAGGCCATCGCCGAGCTGCGCGAGCTCGCCGAGCAGAACGAGGTGCTCCGGAGCTACCTGGGCCTGGGCTACCACGCCGCCGTGGTGCCGCCGGTGATCCAGCGCTGCATCCTGGAGAACCCGGGCTGGTACACCCAGTACACGCCCTACCAGCCGGAGATCAGCCAGGGCCGGCTCGAAGCCCTGCTGAACTTCCAGACCATGGTCTCGGACCTGACCGGCATGGACGTCGCCAACAGCTCCATGCTCGACGAAGCGACCGCCGCCGCCGAGGCGATGACCCTCTGCAAGCGAGGCCTGGGCCGCAAGAACAAGGCGACGACCTTCTTCGTCGCCGACCACTGCCACCCCCAGACCATCGCGGTGGTGCAGACCCGGGCCGAGCCCCTCGGCTACACCGTCGTGGTCGGCCCCGTCGAGGCCTGCCCGAGCGAGGGCCTCTTCGGCGCCCTGGTCCAGGTGCCCGACACCAGCGGCGCCATCGCCGACATCAGCGGCTTCGTGGACACGGTGCACGCCCAGGGCGCCCTGGTCGTGGTCGCCACCGACCTGTTCGCCCTCACGCTGATGGAGGCCCCCGGGACCTGGGGCGCAGACGTCGTCGTCGGCAACAGCCAGCGCTTCGGGGTGCCCCTGGGCTTCGGCGGCCCTCACGCCGCCTTCATGGCCACCCGGGACGCCTACCGCCGCCAGCTGCCCGGTCGCATCATCGGCGTCTCCAAGGACGCCCACGGTCGCCCCGCCCTGCGCCTGGCCCTGCAGACCCGGGAGCAGCACATCCGCCGGGACAAGGCCACGAGCAACATCTGCACCGCCCAGGCGCTGCTGGCCAACATGGCCTCGATATATGCCGCTTACCACGGGCCCGAGGGGCTGAAACGCATCGCCCGCCGCGTCCATGCCCTGACCCAACTGCTGGCCGACGGCCTCGGGAAAGCGGGCTGCCAAATCGCGCACAAACACTTTTTCGACACCCTCCGAATCCGGCCCGCCCGGCCCGCGGAGGCCGTGCTGGCCGGAGCGGCCAAGCGGCGGATTAATCTGCGCCAATACGGTAATGGCGATCTCGGGGTGTCCCTCGACGAGACCGCCACCCGCGGGGATGTGATGGATTTGCTGGCGATCTTTAACGGAGGCCGCCCGGCGGAGTCCGGCGCCATTGGCGAGGCGGAGGCCATCCCTCCAGAATTACAACGGACTTCCAAATTCCTCACGCACCCGGTGTTCCACCAGCGCCACTCGGAGACCGAGATGCTCCGCTATCTCAAGAGGCTCGAGGCGAAGGACCTTTCCCTTACCTCCTCGATGATCCCGCTTGGCTCGTGCACGATGAAACTCAACGCCACGACGGAAATGATGCCGATCACCTGGCCGGGCTTCAGCGCGCTGCATCCCTTTGCGCCCGTGGAACAGGCGGCCGGCTACCAAAAATTGTTCGGCCAACTGGAATCGTGGCTGGCGGAGATCACCGGTTTTGACGCTGTCTCGCTCCAGCCCAACGCCGGTTCGCAGGGCGAATTGGCGGGGCTGCTCGCGATCCGCAAATACCACGAATGCCGGGGCGAACCGGGGCGCAAGATCTGCCTGATTCCCATCAGCGCGCACGGAACGAATCCAGCCAGCGCGGTCATGGCCGGAATGAGAGTCGTGCCCGTGGCCTGCGGCCAGGACGGCGAGATCGACCTGGCGGACTTGAAAGCACAGGCCAGGAACCACCGCGATTCCCTCGCCACGTTGATGGTCACCTACCCGAGCACGCACGGAGTCTTCGACGAACACATTCGCGAGATTTGCCAAGTGATCCACGAACAGGGCGGACAGGTTTACCTGGACGGCGCCAACCTCAACGCCATGGTCGGCATCTGCCGCCCGGGCGACATCGGGGCCGATGTCTGCCACATCAACCTGCACAAGACCTTCTGCATTCCCCACGGGGGCGGCGGACCGGGCATGGGACCCATCGCCGTGGCCGGCCATTTGACGCCCTATTTGCCCAGGCACCCGCTGCGGGACCCATCCACCGGAAATGACTGCGGCCCAGTGTCCGCGGCGCCATGGGGCAGCGCGGGCATCCTGCCCATCTCGTGGGCCTACATCGCGATGATGGGCGCGGCCGGCCTCACCCGGGCGACCGTCATGGCGATCCTAAACGCCAATTACGTCGCCCACCGGTTGGACCCCTTTTTCCCAGTGCTCTACAAGGGCGCCTCCGCTCTGGTTGCCCACGAGTGCATCATCGACCTGCGCGGCCTCAATGGCGTCAACGTGGAGGACGTGGCCAAACGGCTGATGGATTACGGCATCCACGCACCGACCATTTCCTGGCCGGTTGCGGGCACGATGATGATCGAACCGACCGAAAGCGAA
>CAYFPX010000327.1:0-5951 GCA_964344945.1 uncultured Enterobacterales bacterium | reverse complement strand
GACGTCCACCAGGCCCACGTCCGTGGAGGTCGGGTACGCCTCGCAGACCCCGTCCTCGACGCAGGCCTCGGAGCCCGGGCAGCTCGGGTCGCAGAACGGGATGCGCGGAGTGTGGAGCTCACAGTCGCCGTCGGCGTCGGCGACCTCCCAGATCACGTTGGACGGCGTGGGCCCGTCCTGGAGCCGCCCGAGGATGGCGGCCTGCTCGTCGCCGGGCACGAGCTCGACGTGGAAGGCACCGTGCACGTCGAGGTGGACCGGCGCCGCCGTGTCGCCGGTGTCCGAGGTGCAGCCCCCGAGCACCAGGGCCAGGACGACCCCGTGCATCAGGGCACGAGGGCGAAGCAGTAGAAGCCGCCGTAGGAGCCGGGCTGGCCCACCTCGGGGGAGCCCCCGCCGCCCCCGGTGGAGCCCACCGGGGCGCAGCCGCCGACGGTCCACCAGGAGATCCACTCCTGGTCGATGGTGCGGTCGTCCCGGGGCCAGGACAGGCCGATGCGCGGCTGGCCGCTCTCGAGCTCGGTGTCGGTGGTGGTCCAGTCCAGGCAGGTGGCGCCGACGGGCGCGTCGCACTCCCAGGGGTAGCCGTCCTGGCCCTCGCAGGCGGCCCCACAGAACTCGGAGAGCACGGAGTCGTCCTCGATGGGCAGCTCGCAGTTCTCGCACTCGTAGTACTCGATGCTCAGCCCACCGGAGTCGTAGCAGTCGAGCTTGCACTGGGCGGGCAGCCCCTGCTCCACGGCCTCTTCGACACAGCGCGGGGGGTAGAGCCGGCCGTCGGTCCCCGAGCCCGTCAGGGTGTGGTGGTTGCGCTCGTTGGCCTCCTCGGTCGCCGGGTCCACCTCGCTGTTCGGGACGCCGTTCTCGTTGGGCAGGTCGTCGGCGATGAGGGCGTCGCCGTTGAGGGGCCGGGTGTGGAGCAGGTCCTCGGGGGAGGGGGCGACCAGCCGGCCGATCCGGTCGTACCAGGGCCCGGGACCGATGCGGTCGATGGCGTCGACCTGCTCGCCGTCCTCGCCCTCGGCGGCGCTGAGGAAGGCCCGCCAGTCCTTCTCCCGGGCGCCCGGCATGCTGCGCTCGGCGACGTCGGCACAGATCAGATCGGCCCCTCGCAGCCCCGCGCCGGCCCCGGTCTCGCCATAGCGCAGGTCGCCGCCGAAGCCGTGCTCGCTGCCCGACAGGTCCTGGAGCGCGAGCCGGCTGGTGACGAAGAAGCTGAACAGCCCGAGCTCGCCGTCGTCGGGGCCGGTGTCGGTCACCGTGCCCGAAGTGCCACCGCCCGGCGGGTCCGGGAGGTCCCCGGTGCAGGCCGACAACGCGGCGATGACGATGACGGAGATCACTCCGTCAGTGTACCCAGGCCTCAGCCCGAGGAGACCACCCGCCGCAGCTGCTGGTGATCGTGGCCGCCGCCGAAGCCCCGCTTGCCCAGCCAGCCCTTGATCTTCAGGGGCTCGGGGTGGGTCGACGGCACCACGTTCAGGATGTGCCAGAGGCCCGGCCAACCACGCCCCGTCCGGCGACGCGGAATAGGGACCCCGCCCACCCGGAGTTCCCATGACCCACGCAGTCCTCGGCACCGGCGGTGTCGGCCACGCCGTCGCGACCAAGCTCGTCTCCCTCGGCCACACCGTGTGGATGGGCTCACGGACCGCCGACAACCCCAAGGCCACCGCGTGGGCGCAGGCGTCGGGCGGCCAGGCCGGCACCTTCGCCCAGGCCGCCGAGGCCGCCGAGGTAGTCTGGCTCTGCATCTCCGGCCAGCACGCCCTCTCCGTCGCCGAGGCCGCCGGCCCCTACCTGGGCGGCAAGGTGCTGATCGACTTGTCCAACCCCCTGGACTTCTCCAAGGGCTTCCCGCCGCGCCTGTTCGTCTGCAACGACGACAGCCTCGGCGAGCAGCTCCAGCGAGCCCTGACCGCCGCGAAGGTCGTGAAGACCTTCAACACCCTGGCCAACAGCCTGATGGTCGATCCGGGCAAGCTCCCCGAGCCCACCGACACCTTCGTGGCCGGCGAGGACGCCGCCGCCAAGGCCCTGGTCTCCGAGGTGCTCCAGAGCTTCGGCCACCAGCCCCCCATCGACATGGGCGGCATCGAAGCCTCCCGGGGGCTCGAAGCCTGGCTGCTGCTGTGGACCCGGCTCTACGGCGTGTTCGGCACCGGGGACTTCAACCTGCGGCTGGTCCGGTGAGGGTCGCGCTGGTCACCGGGGCCACGACCGGACTCGGGCGGGAGACCTGTCGCCAGCTGGCCGAGGCCGGGTGGACGGTGGTGCTGACAGGGCTCACCGCCGACGAAGCGGAGGCGGTGGCCGAGGAGGTCGGCGCCGTCGGCTTCGGACCGCTGGACGTCACGGACGGCGAGCAGGCCCGCGCGGCGGCGGCCTGGGTGCGGGAGCGCTTCGGTCGGCTGGATGCGCTGGTCAACAACGCCGCCGTCATCGTCGAGCACGGGGACCCCTCGGTGCTCACCATCGAGCCGGCCCTGGTGACCCGCACCTTCGCCAACAACACCGTCGGCGCCCTCACCGTGGCCCAGGCCTTCGCACCCCTGCTGACCGAGAGCCGGGGCAACCTGGTGAACGTGAGCAGCGGCATGGGCGCCCTGGCGGACATGGGCGGGTCCTACCCGGGCTACCGCCTGAGCAAGGCGGGCCTCAACGGGCTGACCCGCGTGCTGGCTGCAGAGCTGCCGGAGGTGCGGGTCAACAGCGTGTGCCCGGGCCACGTGAAGACGCCCTTCGGCGGGCCCGGCGCGACCCGGGAGGTGGACGAGGGCGCCCAGGGCATCGTCTGGGCCGCGACCCTGGAGGCCGGCGGGCCCAGCGGCGGGTTCTTCCGGGACGGCCAGCCGATCGCCTGGTGAGTCCGCCGCCTCAACGCCGGCGCCGCCCGATCCAGGCCACCGGGATCAGCCCGAGCCACCAGCGGGCCTGCCCACGCCCGGTGGTGCAGCCGGCGTCGCCCTCGCAGCCCCCACAGCCCCCGGCCTCGCTGTCGCACCCCGTGGTGTAGGGCACGCTGCCGACGGTGGCGTCGGCCAGGAGCCAGTCCCCTTCCCCACCGGCCGAGAAGCCCAGCTCGGTCAGGCCGACCCCGGCCACGCTGCCGAGGGGCACGGCCAGGTCGGCCACGAGGCCTTCGAGCATCGGCCCGACGAGCTCGTCCAGGCCCGCGGCGAAGCGCGCCTCCACGTCGGCGTCGGCGCCGGCGACGAGCTCGTTGGCCTGGAGCGTCATGTCCAGCGCGGCCCCTTCGAGATCCACCACGACCTCGATCAGGCCCGTGGGCTCGTCGAGCACCACGTCCAGCCCGACCGCCGCGTCCACGCCGAGGCCCAGGACCCGCGCCAGCCGGCCATCGACCTCGGCGACGAAGTCCACCCCGAGCCCGGCGAGCTCCGCCTCCAGGTCGTGGGCGCCGTCGTAGGCGACCCGGGGGGGCTCGGCCGAGCGGACGGAGACGAGCATCGCGCCGTCCTCGTCGAAGAGCGCCTCGTAGGCGTCGCCCGCCAGGAGCGGCAGGAACGAGGTGGTGAGGGCGAGGTCACCCAGGCTGTCGAGCTCCTGGCAGAACAGACCCCCTCGCCACAAGGCGTAGAGCACCTGGTTCAGGAAGTCGTCCCCCAGGGACAGGCGCAGCTGGGCGGCGCCCATGGGGTCGTCGGGCACCGGGGAGCCGGTGTGCAGGGAGCCGCCGGGATCGACGGCGGCCATGCACTCGGCCAGGCCGGAGCCCGCCGAGCCGGCCATCACCACCTCGACCCCGCTGCGGTCGATGTTCAGGCTGGCGGGCTCCAGGCCCAGCCACAGCACCGCGTCGCCGACCTCGACCCGCTCGTCGAGGCTCAGGCCCTTGAAGGCCTCCTCGATGGCGCTCTCCAGCTCCGGGCCCAGGCGGCCGAGCTCGCTGGCGAGGGCCTCGTCGGCGGCGTCGAGCACCAGGTCGACCATCGACTCGCCGAAGAAGTTCAGGATGCTCTCGATGTCGGCGAGGGTGCAGTCCTTGAGCACGATGTCGTCGTTGCGCAGGGTGTAGTCGACGTCCAGGTTGCGCACGGTGGCGTCCAGGCGACGCACCCCGCTGCTGTCCTCGAGGATGTCCAGGTCCAGGCGCATGGACACATCGACCGGGAAGGGCTTCACCCAGCCCTCACAGCCGGTGTTGATGCACAGGGCCTCGGCGTCCAGGCGGAAGGGGTCCGAGGACTCGTTGATCCGGAGCTCCAGGCCCAGGTCGAGGTCGATGCGACCGGAGGAGGTGGAGAGCGTGCTGCTCAGCACCTCGAAGCCCACCCAGGCCCCGCTCAGCTGGTACTCGTAGCCGGCACACCACCAGCCGTCCTCGTCGGACATCGTGGGGATGGCGAGGCCGTCGCCGAGCAGCGCGGGGGCCAGGGCGATGGCGTCTTCGAGGCCTTCGGCCGGCAGGGTCACGGCGAGGGCGTTGTCGATCTCCTCGCCGGGGTCGCGCAGCTGCTCCGCGGCCGCGGGCAGGGCGAGGAGGGCGAACAGGAACACGGGGCGGGGTCCGCGGTGCCGGCTGAGAGCGTACGAGAACCGCCGGGTCTCGACAAGCCGAAGGACCAGCCTTGACGGGTCTCGGACAACGGGCGGACAACGGGCTCACATCGCACCACCAGCGCGTCCACGGGCGGGATAGACTCGGCCCATGTCCCCGCTCCTGGTCTCGCTGCTCGCCGGCTGCGCCGTCCCCACGGACTACGCGGCCCTGCCCCTCCCCCTCAACGCCATGGGAGCCGCGGTGCTCGACGACACGCTCTACGTGCACGGCGGCCACACCGGCGGGGCCCACGACCACACCCTGGAGACCATCTTCGGCGAGCTCTGGACCCTCGATCTGGCCGACGCCGGCGCTGACTGGGTCGAGCACGAGGCGCCGACGGTGCCGGTCCAGCAGAGCGCCCTGCTGGCCCACGACGGGCTGCTCTACCGCCTGGGCGGCCTGAGCCCGACCAGCGCGAGCGACGACGACAACGACCTGTTCAGCCTGGACGAGGTGGCGTCCTACGACCCGGCGACCGAGCAGTGGACCGACCTGCCGCCGATGCCCGAGGCCCTGGCGAGCCACGCGGTGCACGTGGTGGGCGACGTGCTGCACGTGGTCGGTGGCTGGGTGCTCGAGGTCGACGTCGAAGACAACGTCTACACGGACAAGTGGTACACGCTGGACCTGCTGGACCGCGAGGCCGAGTGGGCCACCCACACCGCCCCCTTCCAGATCCGGGACCACTGCATCGGCATGGCCGGGGACCGGCTGGTGAGCGCCGGCGGCATGGACCAGGACTCGGGCATGCCCAAGACGACCTGGCTGCTGGACCCGGACAACCGGGAGTGGTCCGAGGGCCCGGAGCTGCCCAGCAGCGGCGTGATGAAGGCCTTCGGCTGCGGCGGCACCAGCGTCGACGACGTCTTCTACATCAACAACACCAACGGCCGGCTGTGGTCCCTCGGGGCCGACCAGGCCGAGTGGGTGGAGTTCGCGGATCTGGAGACGCCGCGGAACTTCCACCGGCTGGTGGAGCGGGACTCGACGGAGCTGATCGCAGTGGGTGGCGCGAAGATGGGCGGGCTCAAGGCGATCGACTCCGTGGAGTCGATTCCGCTGGACTGAGCCCGCAGGCGGCGCCCGCAGGGCGCGAGGTGACGGAGGCCGCAGGCCGAGTCACTGGGCTCAAGGCGATCGACTCCGTGGAGTCGATTCCCCTGGACTGAAGGCAGGAATCTGGCGTTCCCGACAGACCAGCCCGCCGGCGGCGCCCGCAGGGCGCGAGGTGACGGAGGCCGCAGGCCGAGTCACTGGGCTCAAGGCGATCGACTCCGTGGAGTCGATTCCCCTGGACTGAAGGCAGGAATCTGGCGTTCCCGACAGACCAGCCCGCCGGCGGCGCCCGCAGGGCGCGAGGTGACGGAGGCCGCAGGCCGAGTCA
>CAYFPX010000326.1:3840-5992 GCA_964344945.1 uncultured Enterobacterales bacterium | reverse complement strand
GCCGACTCGGACACCGACACCGACGCCGACACCGACGCCGACACCGACACCGACACCAACAACGGCAGCTGCGACGTCACCGTCACCGGCGGCGGCACCGACCTGCGCTCCGAGCTCCGCCAGGCCTCTTCCGGCGACGTGATCTGCGCCGGCCCCGGCACCTGGGACGGGGAGCTGACCATCGACGTCCCGCTCACCCTGATCAGCACCGACGGCGCCGCCTCGACCATCATCGACGGCAACGGCAGCGGCCGGGCCATGAGCATCAGCGCGGCCCCCGGCACCGTCGTGCGCGGCTTCACCGTGACCGGCGGAGAGGTCCGCAACCACGGCGCCGGCCTGCTCATCGACGAGTCCGACGACGTGGTCATCGAGGACATGATCTTCGAGGACAACATCAGTGAGGGCGACGGCTTCGGCGGCGGCGTCGCGGTCTTCGAGTCCAAGAACGTGCGCATCGCCAACACCACCTTCCGGGACAACGAGTCCGTGCTCAACGGCGGCGGCGCCCTGGCGGTGGTGAACTCCAGCGACGACATCGTGCTCGAGGACAACACCTTCCAGGACAACCTGGCCGGCCTGGACGGCGGCGGCGTCTTCCTCTACGCCTCCAAGCGCCCGACCGTCTCCGACAACACCTTCCGGCGCAACGAGGCCAACAAGGGCGAGGGCTTCGGCGGCGGCCTGTGCCTGATGAGCGTCCGCGACGCCGCCCTGGACGGCAACAGCTTCACCAACAACGAGGCCTACCTGGGCGGCGGCTTCGGCGGCTACGACGTGACCGGCTTCAGCATGGCCGGCGACACCTTCAGCGGCGACGAGGCCCAGTGGGGCGGCGGCGCCCTGCTCTACATCGCCGAGGACGTCTCGATGACCGACCTGGCCTTCGAGGCCACCCAGGCCGAGGTCTCCGGGGGCGGCGTGTACTGGCAGTACGTCGAGGACGCGACCCTCAGCGACACCGAGCTCGAGGACGGCACCGCCACCTACGGCGCCGCGGTCTACGCCGCCGACGGCGAGGGCCTGCTGTTCACCGACCTGACCGTGCGGGACAACGCCGTCGACGGCTGGGCCGGCGGCATCGGCCTGACCGGCACCACCGCCGCCACCATCGAGGACAGCACCTTCACCGGCAACGGCGGCGACGCCAGCGAGGGCGGCGCGGTGCACGTGTCCGAGTCCGACGACGTCCTGGTCGAGAACAACGTGATGAGCGACAACGAGGCCGGCTACGACGGCGGCGGCATCAAGGCCACCACCGTGGACGCCCTGGTCGTGCGCAACAACACCATCAACGACAACACCTCGGGCTACGGCGCGGGCTACAGCTTCTCCTTCGTCGACGACGCCACCCTCGAGGGCAACGCCATCACCCGCAACACCAGCGTCTACTACGGCGGTGGCGCGGACTTCTACGAGACCACCGCCGACCTCAACGGCGAGTGGATCACCGACAACGACGCCGAGTGGGGTGGCGGCGGCCTGTACTGCAGCTACTCGGACCTGAGCTTCAGCGCCCAGACCGACATCAGCGACAACGGCAGCGAGAACGCCTACTGCTGGGAGTGCGGCAGCAGCTGCGACGCGTTGAATGACTGACCGCTGACCTCGGACACCGGACCCCCGGCCGCCCCGCGCGGTCGGGGTCTCGTGCCTCTGGTCCCACCCTGGTGGGTCGACACTAGAGAATGGAGGACGGCAGGTCCGTCTCCCACTCCACCAGGGCCACCTGGGCGTTGAGGATGCGCGTGGACCGGCCTTCGCGCAGAGGCGGCGGCAGGGTCGGCGGGTCGAAGAGCGGGGAGGTGACCACCACCGGCTCCGCCAGGGGGCCGCCGGGGTCGGTCGCCTCCAGCTCACACTCCGAGACCGGCAGGACCGAGGTGGTCTCGGGCTCCGGCTCATGGGCCGCGGTCAGTTCGCTGAGCCGCACGTGCGGCGACCAGCACTCGTTCAAGGCAAAGGCGGTGAGGTGTCGTGTCATGTCCCAGTCCCCAGTGACATTGAACACTATTTGCATCTTTTGTGCCATTGAGAAAATGAGGTGAGAGGGCGCTTGGGGGGGAAGACCTGTCCCATGGATGACCCGAGCTGGGCGACGCGGACCTGGGTCGGCGCGTCCCACATCGATCCGACGGCGGGAGATGTGCCG
>CAYFPX010000326.1:0-3830 GCA_964344945.1 uncultured Enterobacterales bacterium | reverse complement strand
GTCCCTCGCCGCTCCTCAGCGGCGTCCTCGGCCCCCGCGGCGGCCGCCACGACCGCCTCTCCCGCCGCGCTTCTTCGGCTTCGGGCCCCGCTGGCTGCGCTTGTCGGCGGCGTCTCGGAGCAGCATGGCCTCCTCGCAGTGCCAGGGGTGGCCTGTCATGGGGCGCAGAGGCCGCCCGGTCAGGCGCTCGATCGCCTTGAGCCGGCGGATCTCCTCCGGGGCGCAGAGAGCCAGGGCCACCCCCCCCCGACCGGCCCGCCCCGTGCGCCCGACCCGGTGCACGTACACCTCGGCCTCCCGAGGGAGGTCGTGCTGGAGCACGTGGCTCACCTCGTCCACGTCGAGGCCCCGCGCCGCGACATCGGTGGCCACGAGCACCCGGCAGTCGCCGTCGCGGAAGGCCTCCAGCGCCCGCTGGCGGGCGACCTGGCCCTTGTCGCCGTGGATCACCTCGGCGGCGATCCCGGCCTTGACCAGTCGCCCGGCGACCCGGTCGACGCCCTCCCTGGTCCGCACGAAGACCAGGGCCCGGGTGACGGTCGGGTCGGACAGCAGCTCGGCGAGCAGGCGCTTCTTGTCGGCCCGGGTCACGTAGTAGAGCCGCTGCTGGATGGCGGCGACGTCGATCCGCTCAGGGCTGACCTCGACGGCGACCGGATCCCGGAGGAGCTGCTCGGCCAGCGCCTGCACCGGGTCCGGTAGGGTCGCGGAGACCAGAGCCGTCTGCCGCTTCGACGGCACCTGGTCCAGCACGCGCCGCACGTCTGGCAGGAAGCCCAGATCCAGCATGCGGTCTGCCTCGTCGAGCACCAGCGACGCCACCCGAGCGAGCTGGGCGTGTCCCCGGTCCAGCAGGTCGAGCAGCCGCCCGGGGGTCGCCACCAGGACCTCGACCCCCGCGGCCAGCGCCTCGATCTGGGGGGTGGGGTCGACCCCGCCGTGCACCACGGCCACCCGCACGCCCAGGTCTCCGGCATAGGTCCGGAGGCTCTGGCCCAGCTGGACCGCCAGCTCCCGGGTCGGCGCCAGGATCAGCGCACGGGGAGTCCGGGTTCCCGGCGGGTCGCCTTCGAGCCGCGCCAGCAGCGGCAGGGCAAAGGCCGCGGTCTTGCCGGTGCCGGTGGGGGCTCTCACGAGCAGGTCGCGGCCGGCCAGCATCGGAGGGATGGCCCGGGCCTGGACGGGCGTCGGGGTGGCGTAGCCGCAGGCGGCCACAGCGCTCTGCAGGACCGCGGGCAGCCCGAGCTCGGAGAAGGAGGCCAAGGCCCTCGCCCTAACGCGGGGATGGGCCCTGGCTGTGGGCAGGCCCTTCCAGCGCGGCCGGTGGTCCGAGGTGCCGGAGGACCCGATCCGGCCCTTGTTGGCCCGGGACTCGTGAGAGCATGTCGGCCCTTCCCCGGAGCCGCCCATGTCCTCCGACATCGAGATCGCTCGCAGCGTCACCCCTCGGCCCATCACGGACGTGGCCGCCGAGCTGGGCCTCGCCCCCGAGCGACTGGTGCCCTACGGCCACGACAAGGCCAAGATCCTGCCGGCAGCCTCCAGCCGCCCCGACGGCCGCCTGATCCTGGTCTCGGCCATCACGCCGACCCCAGCGGGCGAGGGCAAGACCACCACCAGCGTCGCCCTGGCACAGGGCCTGGCGAAGATCGGCAAGCGGGGCTGCGTGGTGCTGCGGGAGCCCTCGCTGGGCCCCTGCCTGGGCATGAAGGGCGGCGCCGCCGGTGGTGGCCACAGCCAGGTCATCCCGATGGAGGACATCAACCTCCACTTCACCGGCGACTTCCACGCGATCACCACCGCCCACAACCTGCTGGCGGCGGCGCTGGACTCCCACCTGCACTTCGGCAACAAGCTGCAGCTCGAGCCCCGCACGGTGATCTGGAAGCGGGTGCTGGACATGAACGACCGGGCCCTGCGCCAGGTGCTGGTGGGCCTGGGGGGCCGCACCATGGGCGTGCCCCGGGAGACGGGCTTCGACATCACCGCGGCCAGCGAGGTCATGGCCATCCTCTGCCTGGCCGAGGGCTTCTCCGATCTGAAGCGCCGGCTGGAGAACATCCTGGTCGGCCAGCGCCGGCGCACCGGCGAGGGCATCTACGCCCGGGATCTCGCGGTGACCGGCGCCATGGCGATGCTGCTCAAGGACGCGATCCGCCCGAACCTGGTGCAGACCCTCGAAGGCACCCCGGCGATCGTGCACGGCGGGCCCTTCGCCAACATCGCCCAGGGCACCAACTCGGTCATCGCCACCCGGACCGCGCTCGGCCTGGCCGACTACGTCGTGACCGAGGCGGGCTTCGGCTTCGACCTGGGGGCCGAGAAGTTCCTGGACATCAAGTGCATGTCCGCGGGGCTGAGGCCTTCGGCGGTCGTGGTGGTCGCGACCCTGCGGGCCCTGAAGTCCCATGGCGGGGTGGCCCTGGACCAGCTGGCCAACCCGGATCCCGGCGCTGTCGAGCGGGGCCTGCCCAACCTCGCCCGTCACCTCGCCACCGCCCGGGCCTTCGGCCTCTCCCCGGTCGTGGCCATCAACCACTTCACCGCCGACACCGACGACGAGGTCGCCGTGGTCCGGGGCTACTGCGAGGCCCAGGGCATCCCCGTGGCCCTGTGCTCCGGCTGGGCGAACGGCGGCGACGGCGCCCGCGACCTGGCCCGGGCCGTCGTGCGGGTGGCCGACGCCGCCACCCCGGGCTTCACCCCGCTCTACGACTGGTCGGACCCCGTGAAGGTGAAGGTCGAGGAGGTGGCCCGGAAGGCCTATGGCGCCGACGGCGTGGTCTGGGCCGGTCGGTCGGCCCTGGACCTCCGCCGGATCAAGCGCCTCGGTCTCGAAGGCCTGCCCGTGTGCATCGCCAAGACCCAGTCGTCCCTCTCGGACGACCCGAAGGCCGGCGGCTTCCCGACCGGCTTCGAGATCACCATCCGCCAGATCGAGATCGCTGCAGGCGCGGGCTTCGTGGTGCCCATCACCGGGGAGATCATGCGCATGCCCGGCCTCCCCCGGGTGCCTGGCGCCTCCCGCATGGACGTCGACGAAGACGGCACGATCCACGGCCTGAGCTGATCCCGCTGCCGATGCCCGCTCGGTGGACACCCTGCGAGCGGCCGTGGACTTCCTGGGGCGGGTGGTGCTGCTGTGGCACCAGACGGCGGCCGCGGACCCGACCTGACCCGGACTACTCCAATCCCAGCGCGGCCAGCCGCTCCGCGATCCCAGGGCAGTACAGAGAAGACGGGATCACGTCGCAGACCTCGGCCACCCCCGCCCGGTAGGTCGTGTCCTGGGAGTCGGTGAAGGAGAGGGACCAGGGTGAGGTCCCGGTCTCGGGATCGACGCCCTGGAGCTTGCTCACCGCACCCGGCGTGCCGTCGACGCACTCCACGTGTCCCCGGCCCGCCAGGACCGTGCCGTCGTCGAGGTAGTCGGCATCGCCCAGTGCGGGCTCGTAGAAGCCGTCCTCGGTCCAGCTCCAGTTCAGGGTCGCCGTGCTGGACGCGAAGTCCAGGGTGTACTCGGCGATCCGCGACTGCTCCCGAGAGCCACCGTTGTCGTAGAAGAGCAGGGTCTGGTCCTGGACCTCCAGACCGTGCTGACACTGGGGCAGGTCCGTGATCGGCAGCGCGGCGCCGCTGGGGTCGACCAGGTCGAAGTCGCCGTCCTTGCCGAAGGTCCAGACGATGTCCCCCGTGTCCATGTCGATGCCGATCACCTGTTCCTGGGTGCACAGGCTCACGAAGGCCCGGCGGGCGTCCTGGTCCACCCCGGCCCAGTTCGAGTGGTAGACGTCGCCCACGCCCGCAGGCAGCAGCCCCCGGTCCACGCC
>CAYFPX010000325.1:3186-6107 GCA_964344945.1 uncultured Enterobacterales bacterium | reverse complement strand
GCTGGACTGGCTCTCGCAGTCCCAGGCATGTCCCGTTCTCAGTCGCGGGCTACAGCCCGCTCCCTCGTCCGAGACGCGCCGAAAGCGACGCTAAGTCACTGGAATCGCGATAGCTGCGCCCAGCTCGGTCCAGATTCAAGAACACCCAGTGACAGCGCCGATCACGCGCGTGGATTCGATGATCGCGAAGCCGTCCGTCGCCCTGCTGGTGTGGGCATGCCGACCGCGTGGCCCCGTCACGCCGAGGCAGGCACGCGCCGGCGGGGCGGCGGAGGGCAAGTGAGGGCGAATCCACGCGGGTGATCGGCGCTGTGGGGCCTGGCCTCAGGGGTCGACCGACCCACCGTGGGCAGCCTGGCAGCGGGCCGCCCACGCTGCCTTGGATCTCCCCCCACCCACACCTGCGGACCAGGACGCGGTGAGCGCGGTGGCCGCCGGAGCGCCCGCTCGCGCCTGGCGGGAGCTGGGCGAGGACCCGGCCGCGGCGCCCTGGGTCCTGGCTGCTGCCGCCTCCGAGCTCCCGGGGGCCTGGGCGGCCTGGGGGCTGCCCCTGGCCCGCGCCGGCCATGCACTGAGCGACTGGCGGTCTGCGCTCGATGGTCTCGCCGCGGCCTGTCGCTTCCACGACGCCACCCTCGGCCACTGGTTGCGGACCGACGGCTTCGACGACGTCGCGCAGGACCCGGCCCTCTCGGTCCTGGTCGCCCACCCCGAACACGGCCCGCCTCTGCGGCGAGCCCTGGCCGGCCGCCTGGACTGCCAGCGCAGGGTGCTCGAGGTCCAGGCGGCCATCGGCCGGTCCGGGCCCCGAGCCCTGCTGCTCGAGGCCTTCGAGGCGCTGCTGGGCCCGCTCGCGACGCGCGACGAGCCCTGGTGGACAGCTCTGATCGACGGCCTGCGGGACAGCCACGCCTTCGTCTGGCGGGGGGCGGACTTCCGGCTGATGATCCTCGACTTCGCCCCACCGGCGGAGACCTGGTCCCGGGACCTGGCCCGCCGGGATCTCGACGCCGCCCTGGCCTGGCTGGCGGACGAGCCCAGCTGGCGGCGCAGCTGGGAGGTCCAGCGCTTCGGGGTCGGCGAGACCACCGAGACCCTGAGCTGTGCCTACTTCCACCAGGCCGTGATCCGGCTGAGCCTGCACGAGGCGGGCGTCGACCAGTCCAGCGCTCTGGCGGGGCTGCTCGCGGAGCTGCCCGGGGACGTGCTGCGCTGGTACGGCCCGGAGTGGGACGGGATTCCGCCCGACGCCGACTCCCTGGGCATCCTGCTCGAAGCCGCCAGCCACGTGTCGGAGCCGCCCCATGACAAACTCGCCCGGTGGCGGGCGTGGTGTCGCGCCTCCCTCGGAGGGGATGGGCTGACGGTGTCGTGGTTCTACGAGGGGCCCGAGGGTCGGCACCGGGAAGCGCCCAGCTACGAATTCCCCGGCCAGGACTGCACCACCGTGCGGCTCCACGTGCTCCTGGGGCTGCTGGCGATGGACCTGGATCCGGATCTGGTGGCCGCCCTGCTGCCGGCGGTGAGCGAAGCCCTGGCCGGTCCGGCGCCCCACGGGGACCACTACTACACCCTGGCCTACACCCGGGCGCTGTTCCTGCGGCTGGCCACCCGCACCTCCGACGCTGAGGTCCAGGCCGTGGCCCGCCAGCTGCGCGACCGGTGGGTCTCCGAGCAGGCCCCCGACGGCGGCTGGGGCTCGCCCCAGGACACGGCCCTGGCGGTCGAGGGCCTGGCGCTCTTCGGCGCCCCGGGGGGCGCGCTCACCCGAGGCCTGCGCTACCTGGGCGAGCACCAGCGCCCGGACGGCTCGTGGGCGGCCCAGCCCTTCTACCGGATGCCCGGCAAGAGCAACGACCGGGAGGCCTGGTACCAGGGCCAGGCCTTCACCACCGCCCTCTGTGCCCGTGCCCTGGCCCACGGCCTCGCAGCGACGGAGCCCCGCTGATGGCCCGGGAGCGCCTGCACGCCGAGATCGAGGACATGCTCCGGGTCCAGGAGATGCGCGGTGAGCGGCTGGTGAACCACATCCGCTTCGTCTTCGTGATCCTGTCCTTCGGCATGCTGCTGACAGCCACGTAGATCAACACCCGCGACGCCAACGTGGCCTTCGCCGTGCAAGGGCTGGTCATGCTGGTCTACAGCCTCGCGGTCTACGCCCTCTTCCACCTCCGCGAGGGCGAGCACATGCCCTGGCTGAAGTACGTGAGCATCTTCGTCGACCTGGCGGTGCTGCACTTCGCCGTGGTGGCGACCGCGGTGAACCACGGCGGAGTGATCGAGTACTTCCACGGCTTCCTGCCCTACACCATCGCGATGATGAACCTGCTCAGCGGGTTCCGCTTCAGCGTGAAGGCCTGCCTGTACTCGGCGGTGGTCTCCGCGGTCATGAGCGCCGTGGTGATCTGGTGGACCACCAGCGCAGGCCTGGTGACCGTGAGTCCGCTCTCTGTCTGGGGCGAGAAGGCCATCAACCTGGGCGACGAGGCGATGCGCGCCACGTTCATCGCGGGGGTGGGCGGCGTGGCGGCGGTCATGGCCCGCATCGCCCGCAACCTGGTGGTCCGGGCCGAGCAGGAGTCCCTGGAGCGAGCGACCCTGGAGAAGCGGCGAGAGCGGCTGTCGAAGTACCTCTCCAAGGAGCTCACGGCGGTGGTCATCGACGACCCGGACCGGCTGGAGCTGGGCGGCGAGCGGCGGGAGGCGACCATCCTCTTCGCAGACATCCGCAACTTCACGCCCTACACCGAGGCCCGGGAGCCGGAAGAGGTCGTGGCCTTCCTCAACCGGTACTTCACGGACATGGTCGACATCGTCTTCCGCCACGGCGGGACCCTGGACAAGTTCCTGGGCGACGGCCTGATGGCGGTGTTCGGGGCGCCCTTCGACCTGCCGGACCATGAGCTGCGGGCCATCCTGGT
>CAYFPX010000325.1:0-3176 GCA_964344945.1 uncultured Enterobacterales bacterium | reverse complement strand
TTGTCGTCGGTGGGGAATTCTAATTGTCGTTGCACACCGAGGCGATCAAGGCGAAGCTTGGCGAGGACGCGCACGACCTGCGCATCGGCGTGGGCATCGCCACCGGTCCTGTCGTGGCGGGCAACATCGGGTCCCTGGAGCGCATGGAGTACACCTGCATCGGGGACGCCGTGAACTTCGCGGCGCGGCTCGAAGGCCTCAACCGGTCCCTCGGCACCCAGGTCGTCATCGACCAGCCTACTCGCGATGCCCTGGGCGATCAGCTGCCGGTCAAGGCCCTGCCGGCGCTGAAGGTGAAGGGCAAGAAGGGCACCCCGAGCCTGTTCAGCATCGACGTGGCCCACCTGGAGGCCGAGGCCGTGGCCGCGCTGAGCCACCGGGTCCTGGGACCGGCCGATGCGGTGCCGGAGGAAGCGCCCTCAGCCCTCCACTGAGACCGAGGTCACCGCGCACGGGGCCGTGCCGTGGCCCAGCACGATCGACCAGTCCACGGCCATGCGCAGCTCCTCGGCAGCGCCGGGCAGGGCGGGCTGCACGTGCAGCTCGTCGTCGCGGGAGACCCGCAGCACCTCGCCCAACGCCACGCTCTCGCCGTCGAGGGTGGCGACGAGGACCGTCTCCGGGGGCAGGGCGCGGATGCGCTCCCAGGTGACCGCGCTGGGGCGCAGGACCACCGTGGCGCGGCCCATGTACGACATCGAGAGTCGGGCTTCGACCAGGTCGTCCTGGGTCGCGACGGGGGTGCCGCCGGCCGGGTGCAGGGTGAGCAGGCCCGGCGAGGTGAGCAGGGCCGGCATGTGGGTGCGGTCGTCGGGGTTGCCCGGCAGGGTGGCGGTGAGCGTCACCCGGTCGCCGGCGACGGCCAGGGCCGGCTCGCCCAGGCCGATGGCTTCGGCGCGCGCGGCGAGCAGGGCCTGCCACGCCGGGGCGCAGCTGCTACGCACGTGGATCGACACCCGCTCGCCGGTGGCGGGGCGTCCGACGTACCCGGCGATCACCAGCCCCGCGGCGGAGAGCAGCAGCACCCCGGCGAGGGCCGCGGGCAGCGCGATCATCAACAGGCGGCTCTTCGCACCGGGCTCGCTCATGGGGCCGGCGTCTAACAGGCCGGAGCGTTACCCCGCGGCCGCGACAGGAGGTTGCATGCGGACGCGTGTCACGCTCATCCCCGGCGACGGCATCGGACCCGAGGTCACCGCCGCCACCACCGAGGTCCTGGAGGCCGCCGGAGCGCCTCTGGAGTGGGAGACCGTGCAGGCCGGCGCGGCGGCGGTGGACGCGGTCGGCGAGCCGGTGCCGGAGGCCGTCTTCGCGTCTCTGCGCAAGAACCGGGTGGGCCTGAAGGGGCCGCTGTCGACGCCCAAGGGGCGGGGCTGGCGCTCGGCCAACGTGACCATCCGCCAGGAGCTGGCGCTGTACGTGGGCCTGCGGCCGGTGAAGAGCCTGCCGGGCATCGAGACCCCATACCGGGACGTGGATCTCGTCGTCCTGCGGGAGAACACCGAGGACCTGTACGCGGGCATCGAGCACGAGATCAAGCCGGGCACGGTGATCTCGCTGAAGGTCTCGACCCGTGCGGCGGGCGAGCGCATCAGCCGCTGGGCCTTCGAGTACATGCGCTACCGGGGTCGCCGGCGCATCACCTGCTGCCACAAGACCCCGGTCTCGCCCATGGCGGACGGTGCCTTCCTCGACTCCTTCGAGGCCATCGGGGCAGACTACCCCTTCATCCAGCAGGACGACCGCCTCATCGACAACCTGGCGATGGACCTGGCCGGTGACCCCGGTCCTTACGACGTCCTGCTGCTACAGAACCTCTACGGGGACATCCTCAGCGACCTGTGCGCGGGGCTCGTGGGCGGTCTGGGGGTGGTGCCTGGCGCCAACATCGGCGACCGCATCGCCGTCTTCGAGGCCGTGCACGGCACGGCGCCGGACATCGCGGGCCAGGGCAAGGCGAACCCTCTGGCGGTGCTGATGAGCGGCGTGATGATGCTGGAGTACATCGGCGAGCACCGGGTGGCCGACCGGGTGAACCGCGCCATCTGGGACGTGCTGGAGGAGGGCCGGCACCTGACCGGCGACCTGGGCGGGCCCGAGGGCACGGCGGGGTTCACGGCGGCGCTCATTGACAAGCTCTGAGGGGGACGACGCGATGACCCGAGAGATCACCCTCGTCCCCGGCGACTGGATCGGCCCCGAGCTGTGTCGGGTCGTGCAGGAGCTCTTCCCCGCCGTCGGTGTCGACGTGTCGTGGGACGTGCACACCGCCATCGGCGACGCGCTCTTCGAGAGTGCGCGGCGGACCGGTGTGGTGTTGAAGGCTCGGATGGCGGGCGAGCGCACAGTGGGCGAGCTGCCGCCGAGCGTGCGGCTGCGCAAGGGCCTCGGGCTCTGGGGGCAGGTGCGGTACGTGCGCAACCTGCCCGGCGTGTCGGCGCGGTTCCACGACGTCGACATCGGCGTGGTGCGGGAGATCAGCGAGGACATCTACACCGGGCTGGAGCACGAGACCGCCCCTGGGGTCTTCGAGCAGGTCAAGCTGACCACCGCCGAGGCCTGCGAGCGCATCGCCCGGTTCGCCTACGAGGAGGCGGTGCGGTGGGACCGGGAGAAGGTCCACATCGTGCACAAGAGCAACATCATGAAGGCCAGCGACGGTCTGTTCCTGCGCACGGCCCAGCGGGTGGCGGCCGAGTTTCCGGCCATCGAGACCGACGAGGTCATCGTCGACGCGCTGTGCATGCGACTGGTCAAAGACCCGAGCCAATTCGACGTGCTGCTGTGCGGGAACCTGTTCGGGGACATCGTCGCCGACCTGTGCTCCGGCCTGGCCGGCGGCATCGCGACCGCGGGGGCGACCAATTACGGCGAGGGCGTGGTGGTCTTCGGGAACCCCCACGGCAAGGCGCCGGAGCTCACGGGCACGGGCCAGGCGAACCCGGTGCCGATGATCATCCAGGGCATCAACCTGCTGCACCACGTGGGCGAGGGCGACGCCGCGCGGCGTCTGGCCGCGGCGACGATGGGCGTGCTGGAGAGCGGGCTGCGGACCGTGGACCAGGGCGGGGACGCCGGCTGCGCCGAGGTGCGGGACGCGGTGATCGGGCGACTCTGAGGGCCGCCAGTCGCTCCAGTGGCCGCTCTACCGGCCACTCGGCCGGTTGGCAGCCCGC
>CAYFPX010000324.1:0-6292 GCA_964344945.1 uncultured Enterobacterales bacterium | reverse complement strand
TCCGCGCTGCCGGTCCAGGTCGCGCTCGCCTGGTCGTCCAGCCAGAGCACGCCGATGTCCAGGTCCCCGCTGGTCGCGCTGCCGCTCAGGGCCAGCTCCACCGTGAACAGGCTGCCCGCCAGGTCCAGGCCGCAGGCGGCCACGCCGGTCAGGGTGTCGCCCTCGACGCTCAGGCTCGCCGGTCCGGCGCATTGGGTGGCCGGGAAGCCGTGGTCCGTGGACGACACCGACAGGACCAGCTCCGCCGCGTGGGTCTCGGCCGGCACCGTCACCGGCACGTCGAAGACCATGCCCAGCACGGCGATGCACATCTCATCCAGGCTGCCCTCGCCCAGGCCGACGTCCACCGGCTCCTCCAGGCCGGACTCCTCCAAGGCCTTCACCAGGCCGGGGTTGCCGAGGGAGTTGTCGAAGACGCACTCCAGCCAGAGGGCGTCGCCGGGCCGGGCCTGCGGTGCGGCCACCGCTGGGTCGTAGAAGTAGAACTGCTGCCAGTCGAAGTCCCAGGTCGGGGTGTGGAGCAGGCAGGAGTCCTCGCCGCCGTCCTGGTGCTCCACCCACAGCCGCATGTCGGTGCCGATGTAGTGCATGTGGTTGGCGACCAGGAAGGTGTGCATCTCCCGGGGCACGGCGTCCCAGGGGTGGTAGCGCATGGTCTCGGTGTGGTCGGTGGCGCCCGCCGGGATGAAGAAGCGCGGGTCGCCGTCGTCGGCCGGCCCCGGCTGGAGGCCATCGCCGTCGCTGCCCTGGCTGCTGGCGTTGCCGATCAGCGTGACGATCGCCTCCTGCACAGGGGTCTCGTCGGCGAAGCGCAGGGCGACGCCGGTGCCGTCGGACCGGGGCTCGTCGAGCAGGTGGTAGTGCATCTGGAGCACGATGCGGGCGTCCGGAGACAGGCGGTAGGCGCTGTGCTCCGGGAACTCCACGGCGCTCGCGCCGGGGATCCAGCCGCCGATGAAGGTGGCGTCGACCCCGAAGCCGCCGAAGCAGTCGTAGAGCCCGTCCTCATCGGCCAGGCTGGCGGAGGCGCCGGACTCGTCGATGCCCACCAACACGTGGTGCACGACCCCCAGGTCCTGGGGCAGGACCTGGTAGCCCTCGAGCCAGCGCTCGGCGCTCTGGCCCGGGTCGATGGAGAAGCAGACGAATTCGTCCTCCACCACGTCCACCACGCTGGTGGTGTACTGGCCGGCAGGGAAGACCTCGACGTCGGCGTCGGGCAGGTCCAGGGACGCGGGCGCGGGCAGGGGAGCGGCGGTCTCGGGATCGCCGACGGGACCGCCGGCCGCGGCCCAGTCATCGAACAGGGCCTTCTCCTCGTCCGTGAGCCGCGGGTCCTTGTCGAAGCCCCAGGGGTTGGGGCACTCCTCGGTCTCCTGGGCGTAGAAGGGGGGCATCCAGCCCTCCTGGACCTGGCCGTTCATGTGGTCGGAGAGGATCGAGGCCACCTCTGGATCGTCGAACAGCACCCCCGGCTGCATGCCGTCCTCGGCGTGGCAGACCGTGCACCGCGCTTCGACGATTGGAGCGATGTCCTGGTGCCAGGTGGGGGCGTCGGCGGGCGCTGTGCCGGTGTCCTCGGCGGAGGGGCAGGCGAGCAGCAGCAGGGCGTAGAGCATGGGTTCGTCTCCCGAGTGCGTTCAGGCCGGACTCCAGGGTAGGCCACTCTGTAGCACCTCGGCACCCTCTCGTTCACCGGCCGGGCTCCCGTCGCCAGCGCTCGAGTCCCGCGTAGAGGTCCAGCGGATCGGTCACCAGCCCGGCCAGGTCCCCCTGGACCGCCATGGCGTCGCCGGACCAGTACAAGAGCAGCATCGGCTGGTCCGCCAGGACCTGGGCCTCGGCCTGGTGGACGGCGGCGGCGGCGGCCTCCAGGGTCCCTGCCCGGCGGTAGCGGGCCAGGGCCTCGTCGACGACCGGGTGGCCGTAGCCGGTGATGTTGGAGCGGTTGCTGCCCTCGGCCGTGTCGCTGGCGACGTTGTCCAGCTCGGGGAAGGGGTCCACCGAGTAGCCGAGCAGGGCGGCCTGGTGCTGGCGGTCCATCACCCGGGGAAACAGCGCCGAGCCGGCGGAGAACGACAGGTCCACCTGGGCCCCCAGCTCGGCCCAGGCCGCCTGGAGCCGCACGGCGAGCTCCCGCCGGACGGGGTTGTTGGCCGTCGACTCCAGGGTGAAGGCCAGCGGCTCGCCGTCCCGCTCCAGGAACCCGTCACCGTCCGGGTCCTGCCAGCCGTCGTCCGCCAGCAGCGCCCTGGCCCGGGCCAGATCCTGGGCAGGCGGCACACGCTCGCTCCGGAAGGCCTCCAGGTCCGGGGACACCAGGCCCCAGGCCCGGGTGGCCAGGGGCTGGAGACCCTCGGGCCCGGGCACGGTGCCCAGGCCGGCCACGAGGGCGTCCAGGTCCACCGCCAGGGCCAGTGCCTGGCGCAGGGGTGCGGCCGTGAACAGCGGGTCCTCCAGGTTCCAGGCCACCACCTGCAGTCCCACGTGCCCCCGGTGGACCACGCGGGCTCCCTCGATGGCCAGGAGCTGCTCCAGCTCGTGGGGCCGCACCGACGCCAGCAGGTCCAGCTCGCCTCGCTCGAAGGCGATGCGCTGGCCCGCCCGCTCGGGCAGCACCCGGAAGAGCACGCCGTCGTTGTGCACCTCGCCGGGCCAGTGGGGGTTGGGCCGCAGGCGATAGGTCGCGCCGGCCTGGATCTCGTCGAGCACGTAGGGCCCGCAGGAGGTCGGGCTTCGGGCTTCGGCGTGGCCCCGGAGGGTGGCCGGGTCGGCGCTCTGGAGGCGGTGGGCGGGCGCGGGCAGGACCTGGCCCAGGACCCACAGCCGCCGGTCGGGCAGGCCGGGCTCGGGCCAGCTGAACCGCACCTCGGCCGGGCCCAGGATCTCGGGGCTCTCCGGGGTCAGCTCCTGGGCATAGGGGCGCAGCCGGCTGGCCACCGCCGGCTCCCGGGTCAGGGCCCAGGCCCGGACCAGGTCGGCCGGTGTCAGCGGGACCCCGTCGGACCACCGCAGGTCCGTGCGCAGGTCCAGGGTCAGGACCAGGCCGTCGTCGGACCAGGACCAGCCCGTGGCCCAGGCGGGGTGGGCCTGGCCGGCCTCCCAGCGCACCAGCGGGACCTGCAGGTGCTGGGCCAGGTCGGCCTCGGCGGCCCCGTCGGCGACCATCGACAGCAGCGGCCCGGGGGCGCCCCCGGAGGCGATCTGGATCGGGCGGTGCGCAGGGGCGGGGGTCTCGGCGGTCGGGGCGCAGGCCCCCAGGGCGACGGCCAGGACCCAGGCGGAGGAGAAGGTCACGGCGAGGTCCGCGCGGTCGGCGATCTGAACGGGGACGGCGCGTCCGACTTCGCCGTGACGGCCCCCTCCACGGGCACCGATGCGGGGACGTTGTATCTGTTCTTCGGGGAGTCTCGGTTCTGAGGGGGCGGGCCACTCTCAGTCCCCCGCACACCCCTCCCGATCGCGCGTGAAGCTCGCCTCGTCCCCATGGGTCGCCTGGAACTTCGACGACGCGATGTCGTCCGGGGTGGGGTCCCCGATGAACACCGCCCCCCCCGGTGGAGGAGGCGCTGTTGGCCGTGAGCCCGGCCGCCGCCCCGCTGGACCCCGGCGCTGGTGGTCACCAGCAACACGAACAGCCAAGGACCCATGGGGCCAGAGCCTACCTGGGACGCCACGTCGGTGCCGGGCTTGACAGCGACGTTGATCTCAGATTATTCAATTAATATGTTGAATAAAGAAGTAGACGCCCAGGCCTTCAAGGACACCGCCTACGCGGCCCTCGCCGCGGTGGCCAAGGGGCTGGCCAGCCCCCGCCGACTCGCCCTGCTGGACCTGCTCGCCCAGCGGCCCTTCCCGGTCGAGGCCCTGGCGACCCAGGTGGGGCAGCCGGTGGCCAACGTCTCCCAGCACCTCCAGGTCCTTCGGCGGGCCGGCCTGGTGGACACCACCCGCCACGGCACGACCATCGAGTACCGGCTGGCCCCGGGGGTGGCCGAGGTCCTGGGGGCCCTGCGGTCCCTGGCCCAGGTCCGCAGCGCCGAGCTGGCCCGGGCCCAGCAGGCCTGGCGCGAGCAGACCGCGGTCGAGGGCATCGATCGGGCGACCCTGGCCCGTCGCCTGGCCGACGGCACCGCCGTGCTCCTCGACGTGCGAGCCCCCGACGAGTTCGACCACGGCCACCACCCCGGCGCCAGGAGCCTGCCCCTGGCCGAGCTGTCCGAGCGGCTCGACGACCTACCGGACGACGTGCTGATCGTCGCGACCTGCCGCGGCCCCTTCTGCACCTTCTCGGCCCAGGCCGTGGCCCGGCTCCAGGCCTCGGGCCGCCAGGCCATGGCCTTCGAGGACGGTCCGCCCGAGTGGCGCCTGCACGGGGAGGTGGCCTCGTGATCCGCCTCGGCATCCGGGACAACGCCGCCCAATTCGCCCTGCTGGTGGCGGTGAACGCCTTCGTCGGGGGCATGGTCGGCCTGGAGCGGACGATCCTGCCGGCCCTGGCGGAGCAGGAATTCGGCCTGGTGGTGCGGTCCGCCATCCTCAGCTTCATCGTGGTCTTCGGCCTGACCAAGGCGGCGACCAACTGGTTCGCAGGGCGCTGGTCCGAGCGCTTCGGGCGCAAGCCGGTGCTGGTGGCCGGCTGGCTCGTGGCGCTGCCGGTGCCGCTGGTCCTGATGTTCGCGCCCTCCTGGGGCTGGGTGGTCGCCGCGAACGCGCTGCTGGGCGTCTCCCAGGGGCTGACCTGGTCGACCACGGTGATCATGAAGATCGACCTGGCTGGGCCCCGGCAGCGGGGCCTGGCGATGGGACTCAACGAGTTCGCCGGGTACCTGGCGGTGGGGCTCACGGCGCTGGCGACGGGGGCCCTGGCGGCCCGCTACGGGCTGGGGCCGGCGCCCTTCGCGCTCGGGCTGGTCTACGCCGTCGTGGGCCTGGCGGCGTCGGTGCTGTGGGTCCGGGAGACCCGGGAGCACGCTGCCCTGGAAGCCCGTGCGGTCGCCGAGACGCCCCTGACCCCACGCCAGGTCTTCCTGCGCACCTCCTTCACGGACCGGGACCTGTCGTCGGTCAGCCAGGCCGGCCTGGTGAACAACCTCAACGACGGCCTGGCCTGGGGCCTCTTCCCGCTGGTGCACGCGAGTGCCGGCCTGGACCTGGTCGAGATCGGCTGGCTCGCCGGGCTCTACCCGGCCACCTGGGGGCTGGGGCAGCTGGTCACGGGCGCCGCCTCGGACCGCCTGGGTCGCCGTCCGTTCATCGTGGGCGGCATGCTCACCCAGGCCGCTGCCATCGGCCTGGTCGCCACCAGCAGCACCTTCGCCGGCTTCGCCGCGGCCGCGGTCCTGCTCGGGGTGGGCACCGCCATGGTCTACCCGACCCTGCTCGCGGCCATCGGCGACGTGGCGGACCCCCGCTGGCGGGCCAGCGCCGTCGGCGCCTACCGGCTCTGGCGCGACGCGGGCTACGCGGTCGGCGCGGTGGTCGCCGGCCTGCTCGCCGACGCCCTCGGGCTGGGGGCCGCGGTGTGGACCGGGGCCGCCCTGACCCTGGTGTCGGGGCTGGTCGTGGCGGCGCGACTGCGGGAGACGCGGGCGAGGGGCGCTACAGCGAGCCCTCCGGGACCGGCTCGGACCAGGCGTCGGGCAGCGGTCGGGACGCGCCGCCCTGAGTCCACCGCCGAGTGTCCGTCGCCCACGTCAGCCCGAGCCAGGCGGTGAGCGCCGAGCACTCGGCCCCGATGTTCGGAGATCCCCGCCGATCAAGGTGTCGTCGTCTCGGTGGTAGAGGTCGGGGGTGAGGGCCCAGCCCCCCGGGCGGCCAGCGAGAGGGAGGGCACAGGACCAGGGCCAGCCCGAGCCAGGTGCCGAGAGTCGTGCGCATGGGTGCCTCGACGAGACCCTACCGGAGCGCCTCCCAGGTCGACGGCCCCACCACACCGTCGGCCTTCAGTCCCTGCGCCTTCTGGAAGGCCTTGACCGCCTTCTTCGTGCCCCGACCGAAGTCACCGTCGATGGGGCCGTCGTAGTACCCGGCCCGGGACAGGGCGCTCTGGAGCTGAGAGACGGCGTCGCCCTGGTGGCCCTTCTCCAGGGTCGGCGGCGGCAGGCTCGCGGCCGCGGCGTCGCCGGCGTCGCCCAGGTACTTCGACTCCTCGAGCCAGTGGGCGTCGGGGGCGTAGCCGAAGAGCACGCTGCCGCCCTTGAGCTTGGCGATCATCTTCTGGGCGATGGCGGGCCGGACCGCGGGGCAGCCGTGGGAGGTGCCGGCCCGGCCCATGCGGTCGATGTACGAC
>CAYFPX010000323.1:274-6294 GCA_964344945.1 uncultured Enterobacterales bacterium | reverse complement strand
GGTAGCGGACAGGACGCGGAAGCGCTCCTGAAGCTCCGCCATGCCGCCTCCCACCGGGCTGCTACCACCGGGGTCGGGGCACGGGATAGCGCTACCCCATGAAGCCCCTGGTCCCCACCCGTCATCCACTCGACTCCGTCAACCAGGACTGCGACGGCGCCGATCGGGTCCGCTTCCGGCTGTCCGAGGGCTTCGAGGACCTCCAGGACTGGGATCGCTCCGGGAATCTGCCCGGGTCGGGCCAGGTGCTCACCAACGGTGACGTGCTGGTGATGGACTCCCACGCTGGCGGCGGCGGTGCGCTCGGCGACTCCTGGGTCCGGCTGAAGAGCACCTTGGTGTGGCCCCGCGGGGAGCCCTGGGGCGTGCTCCACCTGCCCTCGCTGACCGATGCCACCTGCACGCTCACCGCCTCGGCCCTGGACGAGGTCACGGAGACCTTCACCACGGCGGGCATCCACGAGATCGACCTGTCCGGCTTGGGTCTGCCGCCGTTCACGATCGACGAGCTGGAGATCCGCTGCAGCGGCCCGGGCAGCTCCGTGGTGAACTTCCTGACCCTGGGCAACGCGGCCTACGTGTGGCCGCCCTTGGACGACCTGGGCTCAATCCAGACCCCGCTGGCCGGCTGGGTGGACACCAACACCCCGGTCGGCGGCGCCACCAACAACGTCCTCGAGGTCGCTGACGGCACACTCTACGCGGTGAGCGACGTGGGGTCTCGTGCCTGGACCACGGACGGCGAGAACTGGTCGCTGCTGAACGACCTGGCGGACGAATTCACGACGCCCCAGCACCTGTGGCCGACGGAGGACCTGGCGATCTGGGACCTCGCGGTCTTCGAGGACGGCACGCTGTGGGCGCTGACCGGCGACAAGGCCGCTCGCGAGGAGGTGGGCGACGGGCTCCGGCCGACCCGGGGCTCCCTGTTCAGCAGTCCGGACGCCGGCGTGACCTGGGACCGGGTGCTGGGGGCCGAGGACGGGGTCGCCAGCTACGGTCGGAACTGGGACTGCGACGCCAGCTCCGGTGGGCAGGTGGCCCGGTCCGGCGGCGAGCTGATGGCGGTCCTGAGCTACCCGACCGCCGGCAGCTTCACCCGCCAGGTCCTGCTCGTCGCCACCGACGTGCCCGAGGCCGACGACCCGGACCCGGTGCTGGACCAGGGCCGCGGTGTGCGGCTGGTGGACGAGGATCTGGACACCTGCATGCTGCCGCTGCCGGCCACGGCGGTGGCTCCGATCGGCGCCCTGGCCCTGGGGGAGGGCTCGGTCGGTGGCGAGTCCACGCTGCTGGTCGGCCTGAAGGCCGCCACGGGCGAGCCCGGCCTGGTCCGCTGCTCGGTGCCCGACGGCCTGGGCCTGCCCCTGGACTGCGACGACCTGTCCGCGGTGAGCTGCGAGGCGGTGGCCGGCTCGGAAGGCTTGGACGTGCGGGACCTGGAGGTGGACCCGGACGACGGCCTGCGGGCGTACGTGGCGGACGGGGGACGGGACCGGGACGGCACGGGCGCCTGCACCTACGCCGAGCCGGCGGTGGTCACCTGGGACCGGAGCTGGGACGGTGTGTCCTGGAACGACACCCTGGCGGTGGAGGCGTCGCCCTTCACCACGGCGCCTGGGACCTGGACCTCCGGGACGGAGCTGGTCGGCCTGGCGGTCTCGCCGTGGATGAGCTCGGCGATCTACGAGCAGGGCATGCGCTTCCTCTACGCCTTCTTCCCGGGCGGCCAGCACCGGAGCTACGGCGTGTCCAACCAGCCCACGGCGAAGCGCACGATGCTGGACGGACAGTGGGACTGGGAGGACAGCGAGACCCAGGCCCTGGACGAGAGCACGAACCACACCCACGCCAAGAAGCGCTGGCCGAACGTGTTGTCGGGCCTGGACCGCTCGACCGGGTGGACGGACCGGGATCACTGGGTGGACGACCAGGTGGGCCGCCCTCGCTTCGCGCCTGCTTACGCGGTGGACGGCCTGTTCCACCCCATCAACCTGGTGGGCTTCGACTGCACCCACCCGGCGGGCGACGACTGTCTGGTGGTCTCGGACGGCTTCGGCATCTGGCCCGTGGACCACTGGTACGCGGACAAGGGGGCGGACCTCGACGCGGTCCTGGAGTGGCTGCACGCGGTGCCCGACGACTACCAGCTCACGGTGGCCACGGACGTGGCGGTGCTGTGGCAGGGCTCTGGCGCCGACCAGGCCTTCGCGACGGCCCGGGACCTGGGCATGATGAAGGTCGGGGAGGCCGAGCGGGGGGAGATCGACTGCCACTTCCCGAGCTGGAAGGCGCAGGGGCGTGCGGTGGACGTGGTCTGGGGCAACGACCTGGACAGCAGCCACGTGTGGGTGACGATGGGGCCGGATGAGACGGACGGGACGACCAATCAGGTCGTGCTGCACAGCTCGGACGGGGGTGCCAGCTTCTGCCATGCCGGGACCGGCGCTGGACCGCGGTACGTCGGCGCTGCGGCGCACTGTGACGATCCGACGGACTGGAACGATGGGTCGGCGGGGATCCCTGATATCGGCTGGCCACCTTGCGATGGTTCCAGCGCAACGATTCTGGTCCCTGGTGCCGGCCTGGCCCTGGGCACGGCCACGGACATCCAGGCCCTCGACGATGCCCCGGACGTTGCCGTGGCGGCCTTCCGGACCCATGACGATCGCGAAGGCCTCTGGTTCACCCTCGACGGGGGCGCCACCTGGTCCCAGGCTCAGAACTTCGCCGACCCCGGCCTGGCCGAGTACCAGCTCCTGCGCGGCTTCGACACCCACGGCTGCACGGAGGAGGAGTTCTTCTCCGGCGACGCTCGCCTCGCCATCCGCCCCTGGTCCGACGACACCCAGCGGGGAAGCTGGTTCAACAGCACGACCGACTTCCGCCTGGAGGTCGTCGTGGCTGGCCCCTACAGCGACCAGGCCAGCCTCCGGGAGTGCGGCATCCGCTCGGTCGTCTGGACCGCCAGCGACGGCAGCGACGCGGCGTGGGAGAACATCTACCTGATCGGCCAGAAGGCGCCCGACGACCTGACCCTCGACGGCAGCGCCAGCAACGGCAACTGCACGGGCTCCACGCGCTTTCCGCAGAACGCCTGCGAGCTGAATGTCGGCTCCCTGGTCGACGTGCGCATCGACCCCTGGCAGGCCGACGACCTGATCGTCTCCGGCAAGCTCACCAAGGTGAACCAGACCTTCTACGGCGGCGTCTGCCGGGTCGACCTGGACCTGCCGGACCCCGTCGGAGACTGTGAGACCTGCAGCCAATGGCGTCTCGACAGCCTGGACTGCTCCTTCACCGATCCCTGCACGGGCACCGGCGCCTGCGAGCTGGGCGACACCGCGGACACCGGGCTCTACCCCGACGAGTGGAAGACCTGGCCCCGGCCCAACCTGTACCGGGCGAGAGACGTGGTCGTCGATCCGGTCCAGGACCCCGTCTCCTTCACCAGCGCGCTGCCGCACCCGGACGTGGAGAACGTCTACTTCCTCGGCACCAGCCTGGACTCCGGCGCCATCGGCGCCTGCCAGGCCCTGGAGGAGGAGACCTCCGCCGGAAACCTGCCTCCGCTCTGGGGCTGTGCCTCGCCGGGCCCCAGGCTCGCCGAATTCGACCCCGGCACCGGGGCCTGGACCTGGGGCCACTTCCCGACCCGGGGGCTGCCCAACGGCAACACCACCGAGCTGGACTGGGGCGGGGGCTTCCGTCTGGGCGTCCCGGTGGTGCTCGATCCACTCTCCGACGCCTGCTTCGCCACGCTCTATGCCGCGACGAACGGCAGCGGGGTCTACCAGTGGGTGCCGTGGTGGGTGACGGAGTGCTACTGACCCTGGCGCTGTTGTCGTGCTCCTGCCAGCCGGACACGGCCGGCTCCGACACCGGAGCGTCCACCGACAGCCGCGTCACCCCGACGGGGACCTCGGACGACACGGCCACGGAGACCGGTGGTGACTCCGGAGACACGACCGACACGTCGGACACCGGCGAGCCCTGCGACACGGGCTTCCCGGTCCAGACAGTGTGGGGGGAGGACGCGGACGGGGACGGTGAGCTGTCCATCGAACACGGCGGCGAGGACTGCGACGACACCCACCCCTTCGTCTACCCGGGGGCGCCGGAGGCCTGTGACCGGCTGGACCACGACTGCGACGGGGACCCTCTGGCGCCGGGCGTGTGCGCGGGCGAGATCCCCGGAGACCAGGTGGTGGGCTGGAGCTGGGTGGGAGGCTTCGAGGAGCCCAACTACGCCGACAGCCTGGACTCGATCGCCATCTTGCCGGACACCAACGGGGACGGGCTCGGCGAGCTGGCCATCGACTGCTACTACTGTTCGGCTGTCTTGCACGACTACGGTCCGCCGGACCTGGCGTGGATCGGCGGCGGCGTGTTGATCCTCCAGGACCGGGGGAGTCCCTTGGGAAGCTGGGTCGGCGAGGACGTGGTCCAGATCTTTCCTGACTATGGAGGCCCCGGCGTCGACAACCTCCTACACGCAGGAGATGTGAACGGGGACGGGGTCTCGGACCTCGTCTGGGCCGAGGACTACTGGTACGTCGGCGTCAGCGCTGGTCCGTTCGCTTGGGACGATGACCGTCGATGTCCGATCGAGAGCCTGCTCCACGACGCCGAGGCTCTCTGGCTCGGGGCGACCTACCAGCTGGGGTGGCGAGCGCTCCTAGCGGACCTGGACCTGGACGACGACGGCTTCGATGACCTGATCATCGGCGGCCAGGAACTCTACCCGGAGTACACGAACACGATGTATTTCTACGTGGTTCCAGGCCGCGAGCACCTGGGTGAAAACCAACGATTGACCGAGGAGGTCATGGTCTTCACCGGAGACCTGGAGCTGAACGTCTGGTACGACCACGCGCTGGTGAGCCTCGGGGACCTGGACGGCAATGGCCAGGTGGATGTGCTGGTGAGTGATCTCGGGCGCTCGGGCGATGAGGGCACCTATGCGGTGATCGTGCCGGGTCCGGACCTTGTCGCTGGGGACCGAAGGGAACTGGCAGAGTGGACACTGGGTGACGAGTTCGAAGATCTCGGCGGTCCAATTGGCCCTGTCGCGCCTCTGGGGGACAGGAATGGGAACGGCGTCCCAGAGTTTGTCTACGCGTTGAACAAGTACCGAGAGGCCCGAGATGTCGTAGATCACGATGCGACCCGCCTCAGCATCGTCGAGGCGCCACCAGAGGGCGGTGAGTTGCTGCGTCCCGAGCACGAGCTCTCCTACTGGGAGCAGCCCCTCGAAGACCTGAGCGGTTGGGGCGGGATCCTCCGCAGTCTCCCAGATCTCGTGGCAGCCGACGTCGATGGAGACGAACACGACGACCTGGTGATTCTCTACCAGACCTGCGACGACGACTGCGTCTACTACCCAACCACCCGCTGGTGGCTCACCATCCTCCCCGGCCGCGACCCCCTCCCCGAGCCGGGCACCGAGTTCTTCGGCCAGGGCTTGACCATCGCGCTGGAGCAATTCACCGAAGCCGCGGTCTGGGACATCGCCGTCGGCGACCTCGACCAGGACGGCTACGACGACATCGCCATCGCCGGACACGGCCCCGACGAGCCCGAAGCCGGCAATCCCGGCCAAGGCCAGGTGGTCGTCTTCCCCGGTTGGGACATCCCCTGGGACGAGCCTGAGTACTGGTAGGCGCCGCAAGTGCCGCGGCCACGGTGGAGTGGCCTGCGGGGTGACGGGCCGCACCTGGGCTCCGCGGCAGGCGTTGAGGCACTGACCGTCAATCAGCTGCTCAACCGTGGCACAACTCGTTGGGATCACTCCGGTCCCGACCCGGCCGAGAGGGCCGGAGTCAGGCCGGATCGGGCGCCGTGCCAACAGCTTTCGTGGCTGGGGGACGGCGTAACTCCTTGAAATATGGAGCCGAGAAGCGGACTCGAACGGGCCGGCCTCCGGCGCTGCCTTGATTCCGACCTGGAGAGCGGACTTGAGGTGATGGAGCCGAGAAGCGGACTCGAACGGGCCGGCCTCCGGCGCTGCCTTGATTCCG
>CAYFPX010000323.1:0-174 GCA_964344945.1 uncultured Enterobacterales bacterium | reverse complement strand
GATGGAGCCGAGAAGCGGACTCGAACGGGCCGGCCTCCGGCGCTGCCTTGATTCCAGATGGAAACGGCCCGCCGAAGCGAGCCGTACTAGATGGAGCCGAGAAGCGGACTCGAACCGCTGACCTGCTGATTACGAATCACCGGTTCGGCTGTTGACCAGATGATTCCGGGTGGC
>CAYFPX010000322.1:5520-6366 GCA_964344945.1 uncultured Enterobacterales bacterium | reverse complement strand
TTACCCCTCGTCCGCCTCGGTCTCCTCCGCCTTCTTCTTCTTGGCGGTGGTCTTCCTCTTCGCGAGGATAGGAAGAACGAAGGCACTCCTCGAAGCCACCACCCAGTCCGAGCATCTCCGTCCTGCCTCTTGGAGCCGCAGTCTCGTGGGTCAGCGAGGGCCGGGAGAGCGGTCGACGGCCAGTCCGCGTCTCGGCTTGCATGGCCCTCCTGGCGCCAGTCAGAGTCCTACATCCCTGCCCCTGTGGATGCGGCTCCATGCTTCTTGCCTGTCCTGCGCTGCCGTGCCTACGCCACCCCTCGGCCGGCCCGCGGAGGCGCCCGAGCCGCAGCTTGCAAGGCCTCGGTGATGTCAATGGCACTGACCCCCGGGAGGACGACCGCTCGCAAGGTCATGCGGCCCGAGCAGGACGGACAGGCAAAGCCGTCGACCTCGAAGGTTCTCGCCAGCAGGTCTGCCCAGTGCAGCCGATGCACGCCTTGCTCCACCGGCGGTAGCTTCGGCGACCGCAGCGAGCCCCGGCACCGCCGCCGACTCGGCTCGGGGACCACCTGGGAACGCCACTCAGCCTTGCTGCTGAGCACCCCGTGGTAGAGCACGGTGTGCACGCCCGGCGGCGGCACCAGCGCAGCCAGGCGCTGCAGGAGTTCCGACGGCGACAACACGACCCCGCTCGTGCCATCAGCCCAGGGCCGCTTGAAGCGGAGGACCACGTCTCCACCCTCGGTCCACTCCAGCCGGTCACGCGCAACAGGGGGTCGAGCCAGGTAGCGGCACAGTCGCTCCAGCCCCTTTGTCAAGCGCCACGTTCATGGGACCACCCCCGCGCCACCAACTAGGGACCAC
>CAYFPX010000322.1:0-5510 GCA_964344945.1 uncultured Enterobacterales bacterium | reverse complement strand
GGAGGCGCGAACCACGACGCCAGCGTGAAGGTTGTAGCCATCACAGCTCGCACACCGAGGCGGCAAGGGAACTTCCCGGCCGGCGAGCACCCGCACCGTGCGGGCACGCCGTCCTGCCCGCTTGCCGAGCGCTGCGCGTCCCGAGGCGCTGGCCGCCTGGAGCAGGAGCTGGACATCGTCGGGATCCGGGTGCTCGAGGTCCTGGACGCCCTGTCGGATGAGCCACCGGGTCGCCCTGGCCGCGATGCGCTCCACGACCTCGGCCACGTGCTCGGTCGACGGCGCGGGGGTCTTGTCGAAGCGGACCCGCCCGGTCTCCTCCCGATGCCAGACACCGGTCCCGGTCCCGGCCGCCAGATCCACGTGGCCGTCCCCGTCGAAATCACTGGCGGCCAGGGGGCCTCGGGCCGGGTAGCCGTCCCTGCCCAGGATGCGCACGGGCACGTCTCGACTGGTGAGGTCCTCACCGTCGTCGACACCCTCGATCACCAGCACGTCGCCGTCCTTCGTTCCGACGCAGGCGTCGTGGGTGTCGTCCCAGGAGATCCCGGCCCGTGGGGAGCTGGCGACCAGGCCAGGGATGCCATCTCCGTCCAGGTCAGCCCAGATCGGTGCTTCCCTACCCAGGCGCTCAGAACTCCGGCCGAGGACTCGGTATCGCTCCGAGCCGAAGGACTCGTCCTCTCCCGTCCCATCGAAGACAACCAGCAAGCCGTTGTCTCGGCTACTCGTCCCTGGGTCTCCGACCGCCAGGCCACCCGCGCCAGATGCGAGGGTCGCGCCCAGGGCCTGGCCGTCTTCGAGGGCTACCAGGGTCGGGAGCGCGGCGCTGTCGACCTCGCCTTCGACGCGCCCGTCTACGAGCAGTACCGCGCCGCCTTCGGTGTGGTACGGCGCCCCCACGGCGACCTCTGAGATACCGTCGCCCGTGGTGTCCAGCCAGGCGAGCGCGGGCGCGGCCCCGTCGCTGTCGACGAGGGTGACACGCCAGCGTGCCGAGCAGGCCAAGGCGGCTCGTTCCGGACAGCTGCGGTGAGCACGGGGGCCATGGACACCACCGCGCACCGGCGGTCCCGCTCGACCCGCTCCCAGCTCGACGCCGACGGCAGGGACGGCGCCTCGCCGCCGGGGCCGTCGGGGGTCCAGACCCGCAGGCCCAGGTAATCGCCGCCAGGCCGGAGGTGGACCACGCCGCGCACGATCCGGGCGTCGGGGGCGTCCAGGCGGCCAGCCGCCAGGGTGACCATCGCGTCGAGCAGGACGTCGGCGGCGTCCTCGAAGGTGCGGGCCGCGAGCAGGCGGCCCATGGTGGCGCGGTACCGGTCCTGCACGAAGGGGCTCCCAGGACCCCGACTATTTAGGCCGGTCGCCCCCGGGAGATGCCCGTCACCCAGAGCGCCCTTGTGGCGGCCGGATCCGACAGATACGCTCGTCCCGGGTCCCCGCACCCTGGCAGGCACGGCTGGTTCTCGTGGGGTGGACATGCAGGCGCAGCAGCAGGCACCGCAGCAGGAGCTCGAGCACCAGTCCGCGACGGGCGCAGGCGCCGAGCAGGGCGCGGCCCAGGGCGGGGGCACCGGGGGCGGCAACCAGGATCGCCTGGCGGCGATGCGCGACTCCGAGCAGGGCGGCGCCGAGGCCGAGGAAGAGGTCCCCCAGCAGGACGCCGAGGGCGAGCTCGCGGCCGACAGCGATCAGGAGGAGCCGCCGGAGACCGACGCCAGCCCGGGCGACGTGGAGCAGGAGGGCGAAGCCGAGGAGCCCGAGACCCCCGAGGAGGAGCAGTCCGAGGACGAGGCCGCCGGCGAAGGCGAGGCCCAGGCCGAAGAGGGCGCCACCGAGGAAGAGGTCCCGGCGACCGAGGCCGCCCCCGAGCTGCCCGCGGTGGACGACAGCGGCCGGGCCGCCACCGCAGCGGCCACCCTGAGCACCGCCGTGGCGGACCTGGGCGCGACCAGCACCGTGGACTTCGCCGGGGTCGACGTGCGCAGCCTGTTCGGGGCCGACGCCAGCCCCGAAGAGCGCGAGGCCGCCGACGCACAGTTCCAGGGGGACCGCGCGGCGAGCGCGGCGGCGGTCGACGGCTTCGTGGCCCGGACCGCGGTGCGGGCCGAAGACCTCGACACGGCCGGGCAGCAGCTCCAGGCCGAGATCAGCGCCGCTGCCGCCCAGGCCCGGGCCGCGATCGAGCTCGAGCTGGCCACCAGCGTGGCCGCGGTCGAGGCGGGCATCGCCGGCCTGATCGCCCAGGCCTCCCAGGCCGCCGAGGCCCTGCGGGCGACCATCTCCGGGGCCTACGACGCCACCGTCGCCACCCTCGAGGCGGCGACCGCCACCGGCCACGAGACCCTGGCCACGTCACTCTCGGACGCCGAGGGCCAGATCGACATCGCCGCCGAGGCCCAGATCGCCACGGTCGACACGCTCTACGGCCAGTGCGGGCCGGCCTTCGCGCGGGCCGGCGAGGCCGCGGGCCAGCTGGCGATGACCGAGGCCGCAGGCCGGGCCACGAGCTACCTCGGCGGCAAGATCTGGCGCGAGGACGGCCCCCTCGACGGCTACCTCACCGACAACCGCTGCGACGCCCAGGCCGAAGCCGCCACCAAGGTCGGCGAGTGCTACCGGGACGAGCTCAAGAAGGCCGCCGACGAGCAGGCCACCGCCGCCCTGGACCGCAAGCCCACCGACGAGGCCGCGGTCTGGTCCGTGGCCGACGAGACCAAGGCCCAGGTGCTGGCCGCCTTCGACGGCGCCACGGCGTCCCTGGACACCGGGCTCATGGACAGCCTGGCCAGCGCCGAGGCCCTGCGGGCGTCGCTGATCACCGGCGTCGACCAGGCCGAGTCCGACACCATCGCCGGCCTGGAGTCCCACCAGGACACCACGGTCTCCGCGCTCCAGGCCCAGGCCACGACGGCCAGCGAAGGCGTCACCGCCCAGGCCGACACCGCCAGCGCCGACCTGACCACCGCCCTGGCCGACGCCGCGAGCCAGCTCCAGACCTCGGTCCAGGGGCTGCTGGACCAGCTGGGCGGCGCCGACGCGCCCCCGCCCGAGGACGTCGCGGGCGCCATCGCCACCGCCGACGCCGAGGTGGAGACGGCCATCGCCACGGTCCTGGAGCAGGTCGAGGCCGGCAAGCTCGAGGTCCTCAGCGGCCTGGGCGACGCCCGGGACCAGGCGTGCATCGCCCTGCAGGAGGCCACGACCGGCGCCCTCGACGCAGGCCAGCAGACCCTCGACGGCCTGCTCGAAGGCCTCGGCGAGCTCGAGACCTCGGCCGCCGAGGGCTTCGGCGAGGTCGAGCTCGGCCACCAGGACGCGGTGGACCTGGCCACCGACGGCCTGGACGGCGGGGTGTGCGACCTGCTCGAGGGCCTGGACAGCGCCTACGAGACCCTCAGCGACAACCTGGGCAACGGCTTCACCCAGCAGGCCCAGACCGTCCAGGACGGCCTGGAGAACGCGGTCCGCACCGACATGAGCGGCGCGATCACCGAAGAGGCCCGCAAGGCCTACGACCAGGTCCAGCCGCGCTGGAAGTCGGTGGTCAAGTGGATCCTGATCATCGCGGTGGTGCTGGTCGTGGCCATCGTGCTGGGACCGATGGTGATCGGTGCGGTGACCGGTCTGGCGGCGGGGCTCGGCGCGAGCACGGCGGCCGCGGGCATCATCGGGACGGTGGTCGGTGGCGCGATCGTGGGCGCCGGGACCAGCGCGGCGACCACGATCATCGACAACGGGTTCTCCGGACGGGACCTGACCGAGGGCATCGGCAAGGCGATGCTCATCGGTGCGGTCGGTGGGGCCCTCGGTGGCGCCGGCGGCCTGCTGACCAAGGGCCTGTCGGGCATGACCCAGTTCGGTGCGAGCGTGGCGCTCGACATGACCATCGACACCGGCATCAACCTGGCGACCGGGAACTTCACCTGGGAGAACTTCGGCGTCGGCCTGCTGATGAGCGCGTTCACGAACGGCATCAGCATGAACAGCCGGGTCCAGGGGTGGCAGCAGTCGAACATGAGCCTGGGCTACCGGGGTGGCTTCGCCGCGGGCCAGGGCATCCACGGGCTCGCCACGGGCGGCTCGGGGTACAGCGGCCCGGCGCCGACGACCACGACGGACCGCAGCGCCCACACGAACGTGGGAGACAGCAAGCAGGGCGGACCGAACGCAGGCGACTGGAACATGAAGGGCGGCGGACACAACGCCCAGGAGATGCCCACCCGGGCGGCGGACGCCGGCTACGGAAACGACACAGTCGCGGTCGACCCTCAGAACGGAACGACGATCCAGGAATACTCGCGACCGAAGATGAACAACGACGGCTCCCCCGTCATCGACGGCGCCGGCAACCCGGAGATGAAGACCACCCGCAAGACCACGTTCCCGGACAGCATGGGCACGCCCGACATCGACGCCATGGGCAACCAGGTCCTCGGCGACGCCATGGCCGGCAAGGGTGGGACATCCCTGACCGCACCGGGCAGCAACCAGGGCAAGTTCTCGGGCACGGGCTTCACCCCAGACGGGCACCCGATCCTGGTGGAGGGCCACTACAAGGTGGACCCGGCCACCGGACAGCCGCAGGTCCAGACGGTCTACCCGGTCGGCGACATGAAGGGCGGCACCTTCCCGTCCCAGTACAACGGCTACGGGGCCCCGCCCCTCTACGCCACGCCCCCCAACTACGGCGCCCCCGAACAGGACGAAGACTGACCGACATGGCCGACCCCGAATTCATCGCGCGCGCCCGGGCCCTCGTGCCAGCAGACTCGGACCTGGCCTACGCCTGGCACGGCACGACCGAAGCCCTGGCCAGCGACTGGACGACCGTCGCCGAGCTCCGGCGCTGCTTCACCGAACGCATCGATCTCGGCCGTCAGGAGTACGACCTCGAATTCGTCCAGGAGGGCGTCCTGGTCCACTTCATCTCCACCGAGGTCACCTGCGACCCGGCCGAGCTCCTGGCCCTGCTCGACCAGCTCGAACGCCCTCCCCAGCCGCCACCCACATCCGATCTGGCCGAGAAGCTCGGCCGTGCCCTGGGGCTCGAGCTCGACGACCTGGCCGGCGGCGACCTGGACGGCTTCCTCAAGACGCTCGGCAGCCTGGTCGAGGACCTCCGCTCATCGGATCCGGACCAGCGGAGCCGGGGGACCGAACGCGCCCGGGCGCTCGCCAGCGACCTGAAGGCCCGCGGCATCGCCGGCGCCGACCGCCTCGCCGCCCTGCCCGACCTCCTCCAGACCACCCAGGACCAGCTCGACACCGAACGCCTGGCCGGCCACCTCCGAACGCTGGCAGACTGGCTCGAGGACCAGGACTCCGCGACCGGGCAGAAGGTCGACGACATCATCGCCTCCCTCGAGGCCGGCCTGGGAAAGGTCCTGGGACACCAGGAGCGCCGCGACGCCGAGACCGACGAGCGCATCCGAACGAACGCACGGGGCGCCATCGCGAACGCACTGCGCAACCTGGGCCTGAAGGTGGACCGAACGGACTGAGCG
>CAYFPX010000321.1:2920-6381 GCA_964344945.1 uncultured Enterobacterales bacterium | reverse complement strand
CAGGTGGGCCCGGGCTTCGTCGCCGCTCGCGCTCCGGCCGGGCGAGCCGATCAACAGCTCGGGCAAGCCGCCTCCGTCCAGGTCCCCGACGATGGCCAGGGACGTGCCGGCCCGGCCGAGCTCCACCCCGAGGAACCGGTGGTCGGCGTCTTCCAGGGAGAGGATCTCACCGGCGGGCAGCGGCCCGTAGACGACGTACGCAGCGCCGTAGTTGGTGGTGTTGAGGCTCGAGCCGCCGTCGTTCTCCGGGGCGCCGATCAGCAGATCGGTGATGCCGTCGTCGTCGAGGTCTCCGGCTCGGGCGATGGCATAGCCGGCGTGGTCGTCTTCCCGGTGGCCGCCGAACACCGTGAGATCGCTGTCCAGCTCGCACCAGTGGACGTCGTCACAGTCGTTGTCCAGGCCGTCGGCGCAGATCTCCTCGGCGTCCGGGTGCACGTCGGGATCCCGGTCGTCGCAGTCGTCGCCCGTGGCGCTGTAGCCCTCGGCCACCTGGCAGCTCATCACGGTGCTGTTGGCGGTGCCGTAGCCGTCGGCGTCTTCGTCGAGGTAGCGCTGCAGGGCGTCGCTGGCGTCTTCGTCGATCCGCCCGTCGCAGTCGCTGTCCGTCCCCGTGCAGGTCTCCTGGGCCCCTGGGTACGTGGCCGGATCCCGGTCGTCGCAGTCCCCGCCCTGGGCGCCGGAGGGGCTCTCGACGAAGCCGTCGCCGTCGAAGTCGTGGTCCGGGTTGGACGCCAGGTCGTCGGGCGCAAGGTCGGGGAGACACCCCGTCAGGCCCCACAGCGCGAAGGCGATCACCAGCGCCTCCCGAGCTGGAGGGTGGGCCCGCCCTGGGCCGTGCCCACCCCGAGGGCCCAGCGGTCGATCCCGAAGCACACCGCCGCCAGGGTCGTGCCCACACCCGCCCCGATCAGGCCGACCCGGTAGATCTGGCCGGCGAGGCCGTGTCGCACGCCAGCGGCCTGGTAGTCGGTCCAGTCATCGGCCTGGCGGGCGCTGTGGCTGTCCGACGCCGCCACCCAGGCGCCGGCATAGCCCGTGCCCGCGGCCACGAGCGAGCCGCCGGCCAGGGCCAGGCCACCGAGTCCAGCCCAGCGCCAGGGGTGTCTCACCCGCTCGACGGGCGCCCACTCCGCGCTGCCCACCCGCCCCCGCCACACCGCCGCGTCCGTGGTCAGCGCGATGGCCGTGCCCTCCGGCAAGGCGAGCTGGAGCAGACCGTCCAGGTCGTCGCGGCGCTCGGGGTCCTCGACCCAGGTCGTGACGCCCTCGTCGAGCTCCGACGGCAGCCAGAGCACGCTGGCCCCCGCCGGCGGCAGGTCCACCACGAAGGTGGTCCAGGTGGCCCCGCCCAGCTGGACGTAGTGCAGGCCCGGGCCCAGGGAGACCTGGGGCTCGTCCACGGGCAGGCCGTCGACCCACAGGCGCCCCTCGGCCAGAGCGGGCACGACCCGGAGCCAGCTGCTCGGGTCCTCGGCCCGGCGCTGGCGGGCGACCTCGAAGGGCTGGCGCATCTCGGGGGGGAAGGTGGGGTCCCAGGCCAGGCTCTCCCGCAGCCGCAGCGCCTCCAGGAAGTGGCCCTCGGCGGCGGAGCGGTCCTCGAGGAACCAGGCCCGGATGCCGGCGAGGAAGGAGACGCGCGCGACCAGGTTGCCCGGCAGCGGCTCGCCCAGGCACAGGGCCACCTCGCGGGCTTCGGTGAGGGCCTGGCCGGCGGCGTCGAGCTCACCGTAGTTCAGGTGGCCCTCGATCCGGCCCAGGACCTCCTCGAAGTCGGCGAGGGGGCGAGGCTCCCCCTGGCAGACGCTCAGGGTGCCCCCGCCGGTGAGGGTCGGTGGCGTGCCGGAGAGCAGGGCGGGCAGACCGACGGAGACCGGGCCGGACTGCGCCGGCAGGGTCGCGATCCACGCTGTCAGCGCCCAGGACAATCCGCCTCCTCGTGAAAGTCCCAGCAGAATCGTGTCCCACCCTGGGGCGGGACGGCAAGGTCGACGAGCTTCTCTGTGCCGTCCTGGGTGACCAGGCGCACGGCGTGCACGCCCGGCAGGAGCGCCAGGGTCCGCGGCGTGCGGCGCTGCGGTCGCCCGTCGACATAGAGCTCGGCCCAGGGCTTGGAGCCGATGAAGACCTCGACTGGCACGGGCTTTTCAAGCGGGGCGGGGTCTGGGTCCGTGGCGGGCGCCTCCTCGGGCTCCGGGGCCGGGATCGGCGCAGGCCTCACGGGCACCGGAGCGGGCTCCGAGACCCCCACCTCGGGCTCGGGCGCGGTGATCACCCCGACCTCGCGAGGCTCCTGGAGCTCGGCGACCGCGGGCTGCTCCACCGGCGCCGCAGTCAGGGCGCGGGGCGCTCGCGGAGCCTCGTGGGCGACCCCCCAGAGCCCGAGACCCAGGACCCCGACGACCAGCAGGACCCCGGCCGCCAACCAACCGCTCGTCCGGGTCGGTGCACGGAGCTCGCCCTCGCCCGTGATCGCCCGCCGCATGCTGTCCGCATCGGGCCAGCGGGCCCCCGGGTCCCGCAGGAGCGCCCGCTCCAGGATCGGGCCCAGGTCTTCGTCCAGAGTGTCCAGCAGCTGGGCCCGGCGCACCGGATCCTGCAGACCGAAGGGCGGCTGCCCCAGGGCCAGGCCCACCGCGGTGGCCGCCAGGCCGTAGAGATCCGACGCGGGCCCGGCGGCCCGGGGGTCCTCGAGCTGCTCCGGCGCCATGAAGGCATAGGTCCCGACCGTCGTGCCCGTGCGGGTCAGGCTGCCCTCGACCCGGGCGATGCCGAAGTCCGCCAGCTTGACCGAGCCATCGCTGTCGATGAGCAGGTTGCCGGGCTTCACGTCCCGGTGCACCACCTGGTGGCCGTGGACCTCGGTCAGCGCGGAGAGCACGTCGACCAGGACCCGCCTGACATCGGTCGACCCCAAGGGACCCTCCAGCTCCAGGCGGTCCTGCAGGCTGCCGCCCTCGACCAGCTCCATCACCAGGAAGTCGCGATCGCCGTCCTGGCCGATGGCGTGGACCCGGACCAGGTTCGGGTGGCTGAGCCCGGTCAGGACCTCGGCTTCCCGGGCGAAGCGGGCCTGCCGATCCTCGCCGGGCACGTCCTGGCGCAGCACCTTGATCGCCACAGTGACGCCGCTGGTGGTGTCCAGAGCGCGGTAGACGCGGGCGGCACCGCCCTCGCCCAGCTCGTCGAGCAGCCGGTAGCGGCCGCCCCCGAGTGCGGGGGCCGCGTCGGTCCCGGCGTGGGGGTCGGCGGGGTCCTGCACGGCCGTCAGTCTATCCCGGGCATGCCGGCCCCTGGCACGGTGGCGCACGCGCGGACCGGGCGGATACCCTCGGGAGCGGTTGGGCAACCCCGGAGCGGGTCCGGTCGACCTTCGAGTTCCATGCACCTGCTGATCACCGCGGCCCTGGCGGCCACCGGGCCCCAACCCCCGACCTTCACCGACGTCACGGAGGCCTCCG
>CAYFPX010000321.1:0-2910 GCA_964344945.1 uncultured Enterobacterales bacterium | reverse complement strand
TCGAGAATCCGAACCGCGACGGCACCAGCGCCCACGGCGGCGGCATCGCCGTGCTCGACTTCGACCGCGACGGCTGGTTCGACCTGTACCTGGCGAGCAAGGACGGCCCGAACCTGCTCTTCCGCAACAACGGCGACTGGACCTTCACCGACGTGACCGAGGGCTCGGGCACCGATCAGCCGGATCGCTCCTGGATCGGCGCCGTGGCGAGCGACATCGACGGCGACGGCTGGGACGACCTGCTCCTGATGGGCAACGAGGGCACCCGCCTGCTGCTCAACGACGGCGACGGCACCTTCAGCGGGGTCCTGGACACGGGCCTGGACCGCCCGGGCTGGCCGGTCCACCACGCGACCTTCGCCGACGTCGACGGCGACGGCGACCTGGACCTCTACGCCGGCAACCACACCCGGTACATGACCCTGTTCAGCGACGGGCCGCCCCAGCCCGAGGACTTCCCCCCGGACGTGTGCGTCGGCAACAGCCTCTACCTCCAGGACAGCGACCTGCACTGGGTGGACATGGGCCGGCCCCTGGGCGTGGACAACGTGGGCTGCACCCTGAGCGTCGCGATCACCGACCTCGACGGCGACGGCCTGCTCGATCTGTACTCGGACAACGACTGGGGCGGACACGTGGAGCCCGATGGGCTCTACTGGAGCAACGGCCTCAACGAGGTGGGCGAGCTCTCCCCCTACACCCGCGACGCCGAGGTCCGGCCCCCGATCACCGGCATGGGCATCGGGGTGAGCGACTTCGACCGCGACGGCGACCTGGACTTCTTCCTGTCCAACACCACCAACAACAAGCTCTTCGAGAACCTCGGCAGTCGGCTGTTCGTCGAGATCGCCAAGGTCAACATGGGGGAGCCGAACTTCGAGCCCAAGGTCGCCTGGGGCATCGCCTTCGAGGACTTCGATCTGGACACCTGGCCCGACGTGTTCACCGTGAACACCCAGTTCGAGAACAGCTTCTACTGGAACCAGGGCGACAAGACCTTCTCCTTCGAGCGGGGCGCCATCCCCATCGAGCCCGACGAGTCCAGCGCCCAGTTCGGCCTGGCCTGGGCGGACTTCGACAACGACGGGGATCTCGACGTGATCACTGGGGGGATCGGCGGCGAGACGGAGGACGGCGGCAAGCGCCAGGGGCCCAGCTACTTCCTGTACCGGAACGACCAGGCCACCGGAAACCACTGGCTCCAGCTGGCGCTGGTGTCCTCGGTGGGCCACCCGCTCCCCGTCGGCGCCCGCATCGAGACCAGGACCGGCGACCTGGTGCAGCTCAACGAGGTGACGGCTGGCGGCAGCTACGCCAGCAGCGGCTGGGAGATCCAGACCATCGGCCTGGGCGCGGCGGAGAGGGTGGATCGCCTCCAGATCACCTGGCCCGACGGCTCGGTGGAGGTGCTGCGGGACCTGGCCGTGGACCAGCGGCTCCGACTGGTCCAGGGGGAGCTGGTGGACACCGGCGTGGTCGACACGGCCCCGCCGCCGGACTCCGGCGACTCGGGCACCGGGCCGACGGACTCGGGCGGCGGGACCCGGCGATGCAGCGACGGCTGCGCCACCGGGACCGGCAGCGCCTGGCTGTGGGTGCTCGGCGTGGCGGGTGTGCTCAGCCGTCGACGCGCATCGGCAGGCTGAAGGCCGCCCACAGGTCGGCGAAGTTCTCGCTCTTGCACAGGCAGCCGCCTTCGACCCAGAAGCCCTGCTCCACCTCGGTGAGGGTGAGCACGCCGTCGGTCTCGACGCAGTCCTGCTCGGTCTGGACCTGGGCGCGGAAGCGGTCGCAGGGGGCGTCGTGGCCCGGCGCGGGGGTGGGGCTGAAGACCAGGGAGACCGAGCCGCCGCCGTGGCACTCGGCCTCGATGTGGATCTGCATGGTGTCGCCGGTGGCCTCGAGGCGGTCGTAGCCGAGGGGACAGGCGGAGCGCTCGCCGATGGTGGCGTCGAAGTCCTCGATGGCCGCCGCGGTGTCCGACACCGACGTGTCCTCGAAGGACAGGGTCGGGTTGTCGGTCTCCACGACGCCGCAGGCGGTCAGTGCGAGCAGCAGCGACATGTCAGTACACCTGCTCGTACTTGCCCGGGAAGACCAGGCGGCGGGCGCTGCAGGAGTCGTCGTCGTGCCGCACGTGCAGCAGGCCGTCGTCCATCTCCAGGCGGTAGGAGCCCTCGTTGGCGCAGCGCTGCTCCTCGGAGAAGAAGACATCTTCGCTCAGCGACCAGGTGCCGCTGGACTCGTCGTCGAGCCCGTCGTTCTCGAAGATCTGCCAGATGTAGGCGCCGGACCGCCACAGGGTCAGGCGGGTCATGATGTCGTAGCCGTCGAGCTCCTGGGAGCGCTCCCAGACGCCCTCGAGCTCGGCGGCGGTGAGGTGGTTCACGACCTCCTGGGTGTCGTTGTCGGCGCCGCCGCTCGACCCGCCGTCGGCGTCGATGGCGACAGTGGGCAGGGCACAGGCGAGCAAGGCGAGGGAGAGCATCACGAGGGGCTCCGGGGTGGAAGGACGCCCGGTGCGAGTGCAGCGGACATGCCAGCGCTGGATCCGCACGGTGGTCCGATCGCAGGCCCCCTCTGCATCCACTCGACATGCTGGGCGTGCCCGGTCGATGCCTGGTCGGCTGTGGCCTGGATCTGGGTGGGCGACAGTCGGCTGCTGCTCCGCTGTCTCGGGTCGAGCTCACCGCGGCGCCCACCTGCCCGCCGGCAGGGGCAGCGGTAGGCCAGGGCGTAGAGCGGGATGGACAGCGGGGCTCCCAGCAGGGAGCGGTGGATCAGGACCTTGCCTCAGGGGTGGCCCGGTAGACGGGCGCGATGCCCCAGAGCCGGCGATCCGAGCCCTCAGCAGTCGCGCATGGGCAGCTTCACCAGCAGACCACGGAGGTGAAGCGAATGCTGGCCTCC
>CAYFPX010000320.1:0-6383 GCA_964344945.1 uncultured Enterobacterales bacterium | reverse complement strand
TCCGTTCGGAGGGCGGCAGCGACGAGCCGGAGAACCTGGTCACGCTGTGCCGAGCCTGCCACCTGCGGGGCGTGCACACCAACACGCTCCGGGTGACCTGGGAAGGAGACACGCTGGTCTGGGCGTTCCCTGGCCGGCGCACAGTGGTGTTCGGGTGCCCGATCTCCTAGAATTGCAACAGACTGTCCTCGGCCACCGCAAAGGTCGGCTCGAGCTCCCAGGTGTGGCCGCCCACCCGGACCGCGCCGGTCAGCTCCCCGTAGTACTGGTTGAAGTCCACGTTGAGCAAGACACGCTCCCGGTGCTCCCTGCGCTGGAAGCTCGGGGTGAGGGTCAGGTCGAACCAGCTCCCGGCGGTGCGGCCGCCCTCGCTGGTCACGCGCCAGGGGCCCGTCTCGCGGGTCGCCGGGTCCAACACCTCGTAGGCAAAGACGGAGGTGGGCACCTTGTGCAGCTCACCGCCGACCCAGACCACGTGCTTCTTGCTGTGCACCCGGGGGCGGGCGCCGGACAGGTCCTTGTGCACCTGCAGCCCCAGCTCCTGCACGTCGCCGGTCTCCACACAGCGGGCCCGGCCGACCCCGGCGATCCAGTTCCAGTTCTGCAGGCCCCGCTGGTGGCCGGCGGTCCGGTCGTAGGTCCCGAGACTGCCAGGCGGCAGAGGCACGACCTCGCCGTCCAGGGTCAGGGTCCCGTGCACCAGGCGCAGGTTGCCGTACCACTGCAGCGAACCCCGCCCCCGGTGAAAGCGCGTGCACTGCACGAAGGGCGGCCCCAGCGCCTGCTCGGCCACCCCGGCCAGGTGCAGGGTGCCGGTGTGCACCGAGAACGCGATGCGCTGGTCCTGGGGATCCACCGCGATGAAGCTGTGGGTGTCCTCGTCGCGAAAGACCCGCTGGGCGGGACCGACCACCACCTTGTTCCGGGCGAACAGACCCGTCAGCGACTCCTGGGCGAAGGTGCCCTCCTCCTTGTCCACCACCAGGATCGCCGTGTTGCCCGCCCGGTTGAAGTCCGCGATGTTCCACACGACGAAGTGCCGCGGCGTGTCCAGGGTCAGGTGGAAGAACCGGTGGAAGGCCATGGCGAAGGCGCTGGAGTCCTCCCAGTTCACCTCGCCGGTCCACGCCGGGAACCAACCCGCGTTGTAGGTCCCGTCCTCGGCGATGAGCTGCGCCGGAGGCTCCGCCTGGGTCAGGTAGTCGATGCCCAGGTCCAGCTCCGCGGGCGTGCGACCCGCTGCGGCGTCCAGGGTGTCGATGATGCGCGGCATCAGCCCCAGCGGCCCCGAAACACGAGCTCACCCTGGGGCTTGCGCACCCGCGGACCGGCCTGGCGACCCTGGAGCTTCTCGGACAGCCCGTCCACATCCCCCGGGTGTCCGAGCGCCACCGCGGCCATCACCTCGGTGTCCTCGGGCAGCCCACAGACCCGAGCCGCCGCCGCCGCGTCGAAGCCACCCATCTGGTGCACCACCAGCCCCAGCGCGGTGGCCTGCAGCGAGAACGACGTCATCGCCTGGCCCAGGTCGTACGGCGCCCACCGGTTGGGCTTGCCGTTCATCTCGAAGCGCGTCTTCGCCACCGCGAAGAACAACACCGGAGCCCGGTTCGCCCACTCCTGGTTGCCGGGCACCAGGCACTCCCGGAACGCCGCGAGCCGGTCAGGCTCCGCGGCCGTCGCGACCACGAAGGCCCAGGGCTGCGCATTGAAGCAGCTCGCGGACCAGCGGGCCGCCTCGAAGCAGGTCGCCAGGGCCTGCTCAGCCACCGGCTTCGACGAGAACCCCACCGGGCTCCACCGCGCAGCGATCAGGTGGTGGATCGGGTGATCGGCCGGGGCCGGCTTGTCCATGTCGGGTCCTCCAGGATCAGATCAGCGGGTCGAAGCGACCCCGCAGGAAGTCCCGGGCCACCACCATGGTGTGCACCTCGTCGGGACCGTCGGCGATGCGAGCCGCCCGGGCGGTGCGGTACCAGCGCGCAAAGGGCAGGTCGTCGCTGTAGCCCAGGGCACCGTGCAGCTGGATGGCGTCGTCGAGCAGCGAGCACAGCAGCCGCGCCATGTGGTTCTTCGTCATCGACGAGTAGGGCCGCGCCGCCAGCGAGCCCTCGTGGGTCATCAGCCAGGCCGCGTGCAGGGTCATCAGGTTGCCCGCGTGGATGCCTGCGGCGTTCCGGGCGATCATCTGCTGGACCAGCTGGTGCTTGGCGAGGGGCTTGCCGAAGCTCACTCGCCGCTGCAGGTAGTCCCGGCACATGTCCAGAGCCCGGTCACACAGCCCCAGCCACCGCATGCAGTGGGTGAGACGCGCCGGCACCAGCCGCTGCTGCGCAAGCGTAAAGCCCTGCCCGACCGAGCCCAACAGCGCCTCCGGACCGACCCGCACGTCCTGGTAGACAAACTCCCCCTCCAGGTGGTGCAGCACGTCTGGGGCCATCACCGGGACGTCCCGGACATGGCGCAGCCCCGGGGTGTCCCGCGGCACCAGGAACATCGACGCGCCGGTGCGGGCGTCGTCGGAGGTGCGCGCCATCACGATCAGGAACGCCGCCCCCGTGCCCCCGGTGGTGAACCACTTGTGGCCGTTGAGCACCCAGCCGTCGCCGTCGGGCTCGGCCCGTGTCCGCAGGTTCGACGGGTCCGCCCCCGCCCCCGGTGCCGGCTCGGTCATGGCGAAGGCGCTGTGGATCTCTCCCCGGACCAGGGGCCCCAGCCAGCGCGCCTGCTGCGCCGGACTGCCGGCGCCGAGCAGCAGGTCCATGTTGCCCTGGTCCGGAGCGTCGCAGTTGAGCGCCGCCGGGCCCACCAGGGACCTGCCCATCTCCCGGAACAGCACGCCCATGCCGAACACGCCGAGCCCCAGCCCACCGTGGTGCCGAGGCAGGTGCGGGGTCCAGAGCCCCTCCGACCGCGCCGCGGCCCGCAGCTGCTCCAGGCTCGACCAGTCGCCGCTCGCCACGTCGTCGAGCACCTGGTCCTCGACCGGGATCACCCGGTCCTCCACGAAGGCCCGCACCTGTTGCCGCAAGGCCGCCAGCTCCGGGCCCAGGGAGAAGTCCATCGCTACACCCCACCTTCGATCAGTCTCAGGGCTTCGTACTCCATCTCGATCGCCCGCCGGGGGATCGCCAGCAGCTCCAGGTCCTGGCTCGACCCCGACAGCACCCGCTCTCCCTGGAAGATCGCCGCCGCGCCCCAGCGCAGGTTCCCGACCACCTCCCAGAAGTGCACCCGCGCCGGGTCCACCTCGACCCCGGCGGCCTGCCCATAGGCCCGGTAGAACCGCTCCCGGGTGCAGATCCCGCCCGCCGGCAGCGCCACCGCCCCGAAGCGCCAGTCCCGCACGCACAGCCAGCCGAGATCGTCCATCGGGTCGCCCCAGTGGGCGAATTCCCAGTCCAGCACCGCCCGCAGACCGTCGGGGCCCACCAGGAAATTGCCGGTCCGGAAGTCCCCGTGGACCAGCACCGTCTCCCGCCGCGCGGGCTTGTGGTCCCGGCACCAGGTCCAGGCCCACTCGAGCGCCGGGCGGGGCTGGGGCAGCCGGTCGAGCATCTTGCGCAGGAAGCCCAGCGCAGCGGCCGCCGGATCGACCCCCAGCCCTCCCAGCCGCACCCCCGGGTGCCGCTCCGGCGTGACCCGGTGCACCGCCGCCAGGCTCCTGGCCAGCTGCTCCGGCAGCAATTCCCGAGCCCCGGCGAGCTCCGGCGAGCGCACGACCCGGGCCCCGACCGCCTCGCCGTCGACCCAGTCCAGGAAGTACGCTCCGGCGCCTTCGCGCACGAGCCCTACGCGAAAGTCTGCGGCCGGCGGGGTGCAGACCCCCTCGGCCACCGCCGCCGCGATCACCGCGAATTCCGCTGCCCGAGGGATGCTGCCCGGCAGCGAAGACCTGGCGTCGCTGCGCAGCACGCGCTTCGTGCCGTCCGGCAGCGTGATCCGAAAGTTCTCCTGGCACGATCCGTGGCCCAGCGGCTTCACCGTGACCGGCGTGCCCAACACCTGCTCGATCCGCGTGGCCAGCTCCACCATCCGGACCTCCTACCCCAGTTCCAAACACCCTGCCGACGGACACATCCCGTTGACATCTCGGGGGTGTGGACATACCCGGCGTTGGATCGGAACGGAGACCGACATGACCCGCCGTCTCACCCTCGCGACCCTGGCCCTGCCGGTGGCGCTCCTGGGCTGCAACGACGCGTCGACGGAGCAGATCTGGGCCTTCTACCTGGGCGCCGCGATCGTCGACAGCGACTCGACCAACCTCTCTCACAACTTCAACGGCGCCTACGAGCCGAGCGACAGCAGCGACTGGAGCCAGAGCGGCGACGTGCTGGAGTCCGACGGCCTGATCTACGGCGAGATGGTCGACCTGGCCAACGGCGAGCAGCTGCTCGTGATCGGCGGAGAGACCTACCTGGGCGCCACGGTGGAGACCACGACCACCTGGTCCTGGGACCACTACTCCGAAGGCGACAGCTACGACTCGCACTCGGCCGGCTACGCCTTCACCCAGGACTGGAGCGACCACACGCTGGACCAGATCGCCCTGAACGAGGGCGACACCGACGGCGTGCTGACCGGCACCTGGACCACCACGGTCTCGACCGACGACTTCTACGCGGAAGACGACACCTGGGACACCACCCTCACCGGCCAGGCCAACAGCCGCATCCCCGTGAGCAGCTGGCTGGTCGTGGAGGACGACTTCGGCAACGAGTCCGCTGCCTCCAACAGCCCCGTGGACACCGACTGCAGCGGCGACCCCTGCTCCCTGTCCGTGAGCACCAAGGTCGTCGTCTCCCGCACCGTCAAGGCCGTCGAGACCGACTACACGGCCGACGAGCTCGACCGCAACCTCGAGATCAGCGGCCAGCAGGCCGGGCACCCGTAGGAGATCGCCATGCTCAGCACCCTGCCCATCCTGTTGCTCACCGGCTGCTCCTCCGAGCAGGTCGAGGTCTACCTCTTCCTGATCGGCCAGGAGGAGACCGTCAGCGAGAACACCAGCCTGTCCCACAATTTCACCGGCGCCTACGAGCCCGCCGACAGCAGCGACTGGACCTCGGCGGAGGACGTCCAGACCAGCGGCTCCGCCGCCTTCGGCGAGCTCATCTCCATGGCCGACGGCACCACCCTGCTCCAGGTGGCCGGCCAGACCTACGTCGGCTCGGGCGACAAGGGCGCCTGGACCTTCACCTGGGAGCACTACGACCGCGGGCAGACCGCCGACACCCACTCCTCCGGCTACACCTACACCACCGACTACGACAACAGCCGCAAGGACACCATCGGCCTCACCGAAGGCGACGACGGCACCCTCACCGGCACCTGGGACTCCAGCCAGACCAACCGCTTCGACCAGGCCGAGGACGACACCTGGAGCGTCGACGTCGGCCTCAACAGCGGCCAGATCCAGGTCAACGGCCAGCTGCTGGTCGAGGACCAGTTCGGCACCGAGGCGCCCGCCAGCAACTCCGGCCAGGACACCGACTGCACCGGCAGCCCCTGCCTGCTGGACGTCACCACCACCGCCGACACCACGCGCGTGGTCCAGGGCATCCTCACCGACTACACCCCCGAGGACCTGGAACAGGACATCGGCGACTACGGCCAGGGCGAAGGCTACTGAGCCCCGGGTCCCGGAAGCACCAGCGTTCAGCGCCAGTTTCGGGTTATGAAACCGGCGGAGGATCCGCAGCATCCGTGTGCCCGGAGGACTGCGGTTCAAGGAGACGCACATGCTCGAGGCCATCGAGGGGCTGAAGGCCCCGGACAGTCCATGTCCCGCCGACCTCCGCGTCCTCCTCCAGGGCGTCGAGGTCACACCTGAGCTCCTCGACGCCGCCGACCCCCCCACGCGTCACCGCCCCTACGGCCGCAAGGTCCTGCTGAACACCCCGGGCCTCGAGGGCATGATCGCCCGCTGGAATCCCGGCGTGCCCTGCGCGGTCCACGACCACGGCAACAGCGCCGGGGCCGTCAAGGTGCTGGCCGGCATGGGCACCCACCGGCAGTACCACGTGGCCGGCGGCAAGCTGCACCTGGTGGCCGAAGACCCAGTCGGCCCCGGGGACATCCTCCAGTGTGGCCCGACCTTCGTGCACGCCATGGAGTCCAGCCTCGACGCCCCGCTCTACACCCTGCACCTGTACGGTCCCAGCATCCCCTACATGATCGTGTGGGACGTGCCGAACAACCGCACCCTCAAGGTCGACGGCGGCTGCGGCGCCTGGGTCCCCGGCGCCGACGAGCTCGAGCTGCTGCTCGAGGAGCGCCCCGGGCTGGTGGCGCCCTGGTAGGGCTGGTGCTGCTCGGTGCCTGCTCCGGCGCCACGGACACCACCGACTCCGACCCCGTCTGCGACTGGTCCTCGCCCA
>CAYFPX010000319.1:0-6415 GCA_964344945.1 uncultured Enterobacterales bacterium | reverse complement strand
CGAGCAGGCCTTCTACATGGTCGGCACCATCGAGGAAGCCCAGCAGAAGGCTGAGAAGCTCGCCGCCGAGGCCTGATCATGAGCATTCACGTCGAGATCGTCACCCCGACCGCCACCGCGTTCAGCGGTGACGTGACCGAGGTACAGGCGCCGGGCTTCTTCGGGGAGTTCGGGGTGCTGCCGGACCACGCGCCGCTGCTGAGTGTCGTGCGGGCCGGGGTCATCACCCTGCACACCGCGGCGGGCCAGCAGCGGTTCGTGGTCGGCAACGGCTTCGTCGAGGCCGGCCCGGACAAGCTGACCCTGCTCACCGAGCTCTGCGAGTCCGCCGACGCCGTCGACAAGGCCGCCGCCCAGACCCTGCTCGCCGACTCCGAGGCCGCCCTGGCCGCGGTCGAGGCGGGGACCGGGGACGCGGTGAACGCCGAGCGGAATGCGGATCTGGCGCGGGCGCGGTTGAGCGTCTGAGTCGCTCGCGAGCGTGATGGAGGCCCGGCTTCGGTCGGGCCTTTCTGCTTCGGAGGATCACTCGGCGCGGCGATGAGCTGTCAGCTGTCAGCATGGACAGGCGAGCGGAGGCGGCAATTGGAAGCGCCTCGCCCGTGGAAGAAGCAAGAACCCCACGTTCTCTCTTGTTCGTCGGGACCGGCGCCGCGTCCGCCCCTCGCCTCCTCCGTCGGAGTCGCCATGCTGACAGCTGACCGCTGACAGCTGACAGCTCCACTCTCAGATCTCCGAAGCCAGCAACTTCTCCCGCTCCCGCGCCTGCCGCTTCCGGAACTTCTCCCGCGACTTCTCCGCCTCGACCTCCCGGTCCTTGGGCGGCTGCGTGGTGGTCAGCTCGGCCAGCAGGGACAGGGTCCGCGCCTCGATGTCCGCCACCGCCGCCTCGAAGGCCTCGGCGTTGGCCGCAGACGGCTTGCGCATGCCGCTCACCTTGCGCACGAACTGCAGCGCCGCGGCGCGGATCTCCTGGTCGGTTGCCGGCGGCTCGTAGTTGTAGAGGGTCCGGATCGACCGGCACATCAGGCGGAGCCCACGATCGCCGCGCGGGCGGCCTGGAGGTGGTCGAGGTCGCCGTCGGCCAGCTGCTGGCGTTGGGCGTGGTCCAGGGCCTCGAGGTGGCTGTTGGCGAGGCGCAGCTGGCCGGACAGAGCCTCGATGACCGCCCGGCGCAGCACCCGGCTGGCGGGCACGTCGAGGGAGGCGATCTCGCGGAACATGTCCCCCGAGACACGGAGGAGCCAGGTCGGGGTCGCGGCGACGCACGTGGCCGTGCGGGCCTGGCCGTCGATGAGCGCCGCCAGCCCGAACAGTGCCCCGGTGGACAGGGTCGCGAGCTTCTCGTAGCGGGCGTCGCGGGTGGCCCGGTACACGGCGACCGAGCCCTCGGCGATGACGAAGGCGTCTCCGCCCAGGGTGCCCTCCTCGAGGATCCGGCTGCCCTCGGCCACGCTGACCACGTCGAGGTGCTGGGCCAGCTCGGCGGTGGCCTCCTGGGACTGGTGGCGGAAGGCGGCGGACTCTTCGAGCACCGGCACCGGCTCGGGTGACGGACCCTTGGGTGCCCCGCCCTGGCCCGTGAAGGCCGCGGCCAGCCGGGCCCACAGACCCTGGGGCCGACCGAGCTGCAGGGCGGTGCCCTCGGCGAGCTCGGCGATCTTGCGGTCGGTCTCCCGCAGCCGGGAGGCCAGGGTCCGCAGGGCGGACATCTCCAGCCGCGCCACCACCGGGTTGCCGGCCTGGCGCAGGTGCTTCAGACCCGCGCCGTCCAGGATGAGCAGGCGGGTGTCCTGGGTGGTGCGGACAGTGGCGGCACGGCGGTTGAGGATGCCCAGCAGGGTCATCTCCCCGACCACCTCGCCTCGTCCCAGCCGGGCCAGCTCGGTGGCGGGCTCGCCGACGCTGACGGCGATCTCGCCCTGGAGGACGAGGATCATGGAGCGATCCGACTCGCCCTCGACGAGCAGCAGCTCGGCGGGTCCCACCTGGGCAGGCACGAACGCCGCCAGCGCTTCTTCGGCGGCGCGGCCTCCGATGCCCTGGAACAGGGGGAGGCGCAGGACCTCCTGCAGCTCAACGACCATCTGCCAACCTCATGGAGTCGGGCACGGGGACCCCCCAAGCCGGAGGGGTCCAGGAGAAGGTGAGGGAGCGGGCCTGCCAGCGGTCCCAGTCCCGGGCGCCCTGAGCCAGGCCATAGGACTCGAGCTCCAGCTGGTGCAGGCGGGAGCCGTCGAGGGCCGACGCGAACCAGGAGGCGGCGGTGAAGGCCACCGTGCCTGCTGAGACCATGCGCCAGGTGAGGTAGAGCTGGTCGTTACCGGCGTTGGCGTAGCCGTAGGCCCGCAGGGTCGCGACGGTGCTGGCCGCGATGCCGACGCCCTGGAGGCCGGCGTAGAGCAGGCCGCGCTTGCGCTTGCCGTGGGTGAACTGGGGCACGCCGAACGGCACGACCAGGGTCCACGCGGGGGCAGCCTGGGCAGGGGCGGCCATCAGCCAGAGGGAGAGCAGCAAGGGGACCGGGCTCCAGGCTCAGCGCTCGGGAACGGCCTTGACCCGTGCCTTGCCGTCCACGACGGTAACCCGCAGCTTCACCCGGGAGCACTTGTACTCGGCCTTGATGGCCTCGACCTGGGCGCGCAGGGCCTTGCGGACCTTCCTGAATTCGAGGTCCGACTGGCCGCACTGCTTCCGCGCCGCCATGAAGTCGTGGTAGGTGTCCCGGAACGCGACCTCCTCGCGCTTCTGGGCGTTCAGGTTCTCCCGACGACGCTGACGGGCCTTGTCGAGCTCGTTGCGACGCTTGTCTCGAAGATCCGCCCGGAACTTGAATTTCGGGTGGGTCCCGCGCTCGATCAGCAGCAGGTTTCGGGTGAGGTACTGCTCCAGCGAGGTGAAGCGCGCCTGCATCGACTTGAACTTGTAGCGCTGGACCGAGTTGGTGATGTCGACCTTGGTCATCTCCCGCATGATGCGGCGGAGGTGCTCCCGGTCCTTGGTCGGCTCCTGGGACTCGAGCCCGTTGAAGTACTTGTCGTAGTTGATCTTCAACAGGAAGATCTTCTGCTCGAGGTCTTCGAGCTCCAGCTTCAGCTGGCGATCGATCTTTCCCCGCCGTGCCACGCATACTCCTGGAGCCCGCGCATCTTATCATCGGCCCGTGGCACCCCCAGTCGACGCACAGCGCCCCCAGACGGGCAAGGTGACCATCCTCGTGGTGGACGACGAGGCCTCGATCCTGGAGCTCCTGGGGGAATACCTGCGAGCCCGAGGCCACGAGGTCTTCACCGCACCGGACGGGCAGCGCGCGCTGGATGTGCTCGCCGACATCACCCCCGACGTGGTCCTGTCGGACATGAAGATGCCCGGGATGGGTGGCCTGGAGCTGCTGGCCCGCATCCGCGAGAGCACGGTCCCCGTCGCGACGATCCTGATGACCGGGTACGGCACCATCGACTCGGCCATCCGCGCCATGAAGGACGGCGCCCACGACTACCTGCTGAAGCCCTTCAAGCTGCGCGAGGTCCACGCCGCCATCACCCGCGCGGTCGACCGCATCCGGCTGGAGCGCGAGACCGTGCGCCTGCGCCAGGTGGTGGCCCTCTACCAGGCGGTGCACGCGCTGGACGACCCGACCGGGCTCCCGGACATCTACGCCCTGTTGTGCGAGCTGGCAGAGCAGGAGTTCGGCGGGCGCGGCGCCCTGCTCGCCTTCCACGAGCCCCAGGCCGGCGAGTGGGCGGAGTACCACCGCACCCTGCGCGCCGCCTTCGCCGGGTTGGACCTGCAGACCCTCGGGGAGCGCCTCAACGAGCCCGGCGCCCACGTCGACTGCTGGTTCGGCGAGCAGGCGACGCCCCTGCTCGTGGCACCCCTCCGGGCCCAGGTCGCCGCCGCCGACCCCCCGCGCATCGTCGGCCTGGTGGCGGTCGCCGAGCCGACCATGGACTCCGCGGAGGCCGCCCAGGCCCTCGAGGTCTACGGCTCCATCGTCGGCGACGCCCTGTCCCGCCAGGTCCTCGCCGCACGCCTGCGAGCCGAGGAGGGCGACGACACCTTTGGCACGGCAGGGGCCGGCCCCGGTGCCCACGCCGAGCGGGTGACCGAGCTGGTGATGGCGACGGCCGAAGCCGCCGGCCTCACGCCGGAGCAGGTGCAGATCGCCGGCGCTGCCGCCCGGGTGCACGACCACGGGAGCCTGGGCCTGACGGTGAGCGACCTGCTGAGCGGCGCGGACCTCGAGGGCGCCTCCCTCGACGGCCGCCGCGTGCCCCCGGAGCTCCGGGCAGACCTGGCCCCCATCCTGGCCGAGCTGGGCGAACACTTCGACGGCAACGGCGCCCCCCGGGGCGCAGCCGGCGACGCCATCCACCCCATCGCCCAGCTCGTGGCCGTTGCGAACGAGTGGGACATGCTCACCCGGGCTCGGGCCTATGCCCCGCGCCTGGCAGGCGAGGCTGCAGCCGGGGCCCTGCGCAGCCAGGCGGGCACGGTGTTCCGGCCCGACGTGGTGGAGAGCTTCCTGGACGTGGTCTCAAAGCGATAGCCCCCGCCGCAGGGTCCGGCCGGCATGCGCCAGGGTCTCCCGCTCCAGGTCCGCCAGAGCCGGGAACGGCGCCACGGGAACCCCGGGCAGCAGCGCGCGAAGGTCCTGGAGGTTGAAGTCCCTGGCCGGCGCGTCCTCGGGCCGGCCCGGCCCGACCCGGTTCAGCACGACCCCGGCCAGGGGCACCCCGCTGGCCCGCACCGCCTGCGCGGTCAGCAGGGTGTGGTTGAGCACCCCCAGGCGGTCCGCCGCGACGACCAGGACCGGCGCTGCCAGGGCCTGGGCGAGCTCCGCCACGGACACGGTCCAGCTCAGGGGCACCGTCCAGCCGCCGACTCCCTCGACCCAGGTCTCGTCGCCCGCGAAGCCGTCGATCCATCGGACCAGCTCGGCCAGGTCGATGGCCACCCCGGCTTCCTCCGCGGCCCGGTGGGGCGACACCGGCAGGGGGAGGGCCACGCACACGGCCGGGGCGTGACCGGCGCCGCGGCCGAGCAGCTCGGCGTCCTCCCCGGGCGACCCGGGGACCACGCCCGACGCCACCGGCTTCAGCGCCACCGCCCGGCCGGGACAGCTGGCCGCCAGGGCCGCGGTCACCACGGACTTGCCGACCTCGGTGTCGGTGCCGGTGACGAAGAAGCGCCTCACTCGGGGTCGGCTTCCTCTGGGGCGGTCTCTTCGGCCGGCGCCGCTGCCTGCTGCAGGGAGTCCAGCACGTCCGCAGCCAGGGCGCTCAGGCCCTTGCCCAGGGAGCGGGCGCCGTGGACCAGGGGGGTGTCGTCGTCGCCCCCGCCCTGGTCCGCCTCGGCGCCGGCGGTGCGCTGGAGGTGGTCGCCCGCCGCCAGGAGCACGCCGCCCACGGCGCTGCCCAGGTCCTGGATCGCCCTGTCCACGTCCTCGCTGATGACGGGGGCGCCCCCGTCGTCGGGCTCGGTGCCCGACACGCGCCCGAGCAGCAGCCCGGCCACGCCTTCGACCACGCGGGTCACCTCGTCGACGCCGTCCTCCAGGACCGTGCGGGGATCTCGCTCTTCGCTCACGTTGGCCTCCAGGTCTCGCCGCCGTCAGAGGTGTGCACCTCGCCGCGGCCGGCAAGGTACTGCAGGTGGCACAGCACCTGGCGAGCCGCCAGGCCGAGGAAGGCCTCGGGCAGCTCGACATAGATCCGGGCGGCATAGTCCAGGGGCGTGCCCGGCCCGAGGACCGCCAGGGCTTCCCGCACCTGGTCTGTGCGCCCGTTCCGGTGGTCGATGTAGTGGGCCAGGATCCCGGCCGGATCGGTCAGGGCCGGGCCGTGGGCGGGCAACAGCACGCCGGCGCCGAGCTCCCGCAGCCGGGCGAGGGAGGCCAGGTAGTCCGCCAGGTCGCCCTCGGGCGGGTCCAGCACGATGGTCCCCTCTCCCGCCACCATGTCGCCGGCCACCACGGCCTCGCCTGCCGCGTGCTGCAGGCACAGGTGACCGGTGGCGTGGCCGGGGGTGTGCAGGCAGGTCCACCCGCCGAGATCGGTCTGCACCACGTCGCCCTCGTCCAGGACCTCGGTGACCACGACCTCGCCGGCGAGCAGCTCCGCGGTGCGGGCGTGGGCGGCGACTCCGACCCCCAGCGCATCGGCCAGGACCTGGGCACCGCCCACGTGGTCCCAGTGGTGGTGGGTCAGGAACACCCGCTCTACCCGCCCGGGCAAGCCACGGAGGTGCGCCAGCAGCCGGGCCTGCTCCTCGGGCCAGGGGCTGGCCGGGTCCACCACGGTCAGCCTCTCGTCCCCCAACAGGTAGACGTTGGTGTGGGTGGCCGGGGGCAGGGTGGGGGTGCGGACCGGGAAGGTCGTGTAGGGCATCACGCCATGTAGACGAGGACCCAGAG
>CAYFPX010000318.1:0-6608 GCA_964344945.1 uncultured Enterobacterales bacterium | reverse complement strand
CAAGACCGGGGACTAGCGCAATGTGTGGAATCGTGGGGTATGTCGGGCGGGATCGCTCGGCGGCCGTGCTCCTGGAGGGGCTGAGGCGGCTGGAGTACCGGGGCTACGACTCGGCGGGCATCGCCCAGGTGGCCGACGGCGGCCTCCGGGTCGAGCGCGCGGTGGGGCGGGTGGCCGCTCTGGAGCGGGTGCTGCCCGACGACTGGTCCGGCGACGCCGGCATCGCCCACACGCGCTGGGCCACCCACGGCGGCGTGACCGTGGCCAACGCCCAGCCCCACACCGACGCCGACGGCGAGATCGCCGTGGTGCACAACGGCATCCTGGACAACGTCGCGGTGCTGCGTCAGCGGCTCGAAGCCGACGGCGTCCAGTTCCGCAGCGAGACCGACACCGAGTGCCTGCCGCACCTGATCCGCAAGTACTACGAGGGCGACCCGATCCACGCGGTGCGCCAGGCCCTCAGCCAGGTCCGGGGGACCTACGGCATCGCGGTGGTCTTCGCGGAGCACCCGAACACGGTCATCGCTGCCCGGAATGGCTCGCCGCTGGTGGTCGGACTGGGGGAGGGCGAGAACTTCCTCGCCAGCGACGGCCACGCCCTGGTGCGCTTCACCCGCCAGGTGATCTACCTCGAGGACGGCGAGATCAGCGTCATCACGCCCGAGAGCGTGGAGACCACCCGCCTCGACGGCGGCCAGGCCCCTCACGAGGTCGAGGTCCTGGGCGACGACTTCGGGTCCGAGGACAAGGGGGACTACCCCCACTACATGCTCAAGGAGATCCACGAGCAGCCCGACTCCATCGCCCGCTGCCTGCGGGGGCGGGTCGTCGAGGGCGCCGGCAGCGCCCGCCTGGGCGGCATGGAGCTCAGCCCCCGGGACCTCGTGCGCATGAGCCGCGTGCACATCCTGGGCTGCGGCACGAGCTTCCACGCCGGCGTGCTCGGCGCCATGGCCATCGAGCAGGTGGCGCGGGTGCCCTCCCACGCGGAGATCGCCTCGGAGTTCCGCCACCGCAACCCGGTCATCGATCCCGACGGCCTGTACCTGGCGATCTCCCAGAGCGGGGAGACCTACGACACCCACGAGGCCGTGCGCGAGGTCCAGCTGAAGGGCGGCCAGGTCTTCGGGGTGGTGAACGTCGTGGGGTCCTCCATCGCTCGCACCTGCGCTGCGGGGGTGTACATCCACTCCGGCCCCGAGATCGCCGTCGCCTCGACCAAGGCCTTCACCAGTCAGGTCACGGCCCTGATGACCTTCACCCTGATGCTCGGTCGCAGCCGTGATCTGTCGCCGCACCGGGGTCGTGAGCTCGCCCGGAGCCTGCTCGAGGTGCCCGATCGCGTCGGCGAATACCTCGCCGAGCCGGGGCCCATTCGCGCGGCGGTGGATCTGCTGCTGGAGCACCGCTACGCGCTCTTCATCGGTCGCGGACCCTCCTGGCCGGTGGCCATGGAGGGGGCGCTGAAGCTCAAGGAGATCGCCTACATCCCCTGCGAGGCCTACGCCTCCGGGGAGATGAAGCACGGCCCCATCGCCATGCTCGAGGGCGGCACCCCGGTCGTGGCCGTCGTGCCGATGGACGAGCACCGGGACCGCAGCCTGAACAACATCCAGGAAGCCCGGGCCCGGGGCGCGAGCATCGTGATGATCCACACCCGCGGCGACGACGAGGCGCGGGCCCTGGCCGACGTCTCGATCCCCATCCCGTCCACCGAGCCCCTGCTGTCGCCGCTGGTGAGCGTGGTGCCGCTGCAGCTGTTGTCCTACGAGGCGGCGCTGGCGCTCGGGAGGGACATCGACAAGCCGCGGAACCTCGCGAAGAGTGTGACGGTCGAGTAGGGCTGGGTCTGACGGGGGGGCGGCGCTGCGAGGGAGGCGCTGCGCTCGTTGCGCCGAGCCGAGCGCCGACAGACTCAGCGCTGCAACCGCACCAACATGCCGTCGTCGGTCCACACCCACGCGGCGCCCCAGCCCACCACCACGCCGTCCGCCGGCAGCGCCCAGCTCCGACGGTGCGCACCCGTGGCGCCGTCGAGGCAGCGCACCAGGGCCTCGCCTTCGAGCCCGCCCCAGGCCCAGACATGGCCGTCGCTGGTGGCGACCAGGCCTTCGGCGTCGCCCAGGGCGTCGGGGCTGCGCTGGCGCTCGCGGCCGGTCTCGGCATCGACCAGGACCAGGTCCGCGCCGTCGGCGACGTAGAGGTGGCGCCCCTGGGCGAGCAGGTGGGCGCCCAGGCCGGTGGTCCACACCGGCTGGCTCGCCGGATCGAGGCGCTCCAGGCGGTCCCCCAGCGCTCGGACCAGGTCCCGGCCCACGGGCACGAGGGCCTCCACCGGGGTGCCGGGGTCCGGCACAACGGGACCCCGAGGGAGCAGCCGGGCCCCCTCGCCGTCGCGCAGCCAGACCCCGCGACGGCGGTGCGGCAGCAGGCCGGGCCAGCCGTCGGTCTCCTCGTAGGCCTCGATGGCCTCGCGGCGCAGCAGCTCGCCGCCCGCGGGGTCCACCAGGCCCACCTGACCGTCGAGGGTCAGCAGGATCAGCACGTCGTCCCAGAAGGCGGCCTCCACCACCTCGTCGATCATCTCGGCGTCCTCGCCGCCGCCGGTGCGCACGGCGGACAGGAGGCCCTCGGCGGCGGCCTCGGGGAAGAGCGGGACCCGCCAGCGGGCCTGGACGCTGCCCCGGTCGTCGAAGAGGGTGGCCTCCCGGTCGGCGACGTGGAGGACGCGGTCGTCGTCGGTGGCGGTGATGCCGCCGCTGAGGGGGGTATCGGCCCAGGGCTCACCGGAGGAGAGGTCCCAGGCGGTGCCGCCGGGGCCCACCAGCAGGGGCGTGTCGACGCTCACACCGGCCAGGCCCAGGTGGGCCAGCAGGACCGAGTCGTCCGGGCCCAGGAGCACCCCCCGGGCGTCGTCGAGCCGGACCGGTGCGGGGGCGAAGCCCACCGGCACGCCCCCGGGCCAGACCTGCAGGCGCTCGCCCGTGCGCAGGTCCAGCAGCGCGACACCCTCGGCGCACGTGGCGAGCAGGCGCTGGCCGGCGGCGTCGAAGCACGCCGTGGGCGCCAGGACCTCGTCGGTGAGCACGGCCGCCTGTCGCCCGGGGGCGACCCCGAGGCAGGTACCCGCGGCCAGGGTGACGAGGCAGGCGCCGCCAGGACCTGGCACCAGGGCGGTGGCCCGGCCGGGGAGCTGCGCGCACACCGCGACGCCCCGGCCCGGGTGCCACCGGTAGAGGCTGTCGTCAGCGATCCAGAGCAGGCCCGCGCCCGCGCTCCAGGGCACCAGGGTGGGGCTGCGGCGGGCCCCCAGGGGCACCGGCACGTCCTCGCCGGTGTCCAGGTCCACGACCCGGTTGCCGCCCGCGGTGCGCAGGACGGCCAGGCGACCCCCCGGCCGCACGTCCACCAGCTCCTCCACCAGATCCGTGGCCACCAGGTGGGTCTGGCCGGCCTGGGGGTCGAACAGGGCCAGGCCGCCTTCGTGGGCGAAGACCCAGCGCTCCGGGCCGGTGCTCACCTGGTCCGGCTCGTGGTCGAGCACGATGAGCCGCGCGGACCCGCGATCGGGGTCCAGCAGCACCAGGGCGCCCCGGCTCAGCCAGCCCAGGCGCACGCCATCGGCGAGCAGCCGATCGGGCACGCCCGGGGCCACGAGCCGGTCGCCTTCGCCCGGACCGAGGGCAAGGCGCAGGCCGGGCTGGGGGTCATCGAGTCGCGGGAGAGTCACCCACCACCTCCTGGATGCCCGCCTGGCAGGCTTGCGTGCAGCGCGCCGCCGGGTGAGGACACGCACATGCGACTGCTGCCCCCTATGCTCTCCGCGCTCGCGCTGCTCGCGTGCTCTGTCCACGCCGACAAGATCCCGGACCACGAGCTCTTCGCCGACGACGCCGCGACTCTGGTCTCCACCACCGAGGAGCTGACCTTCGCCCTGGTCGGCAACGTGCGCAGCGCGATCCCCGGCGTCGACCGCCTCTCCCGAGGCACCCCGGACGCCGAGGCCCCCGGACGCACGGTCAACGCGCTCAACGACATGGCGAACCGGCGGGAGATCGGGTTCGTGGCCCTGATGGGCGACAACGTGCGCTGGGCCAGCGACGACGAGTGGATCGCCTTCGACAAGGCGTTCTCCAACACCTTCGCCGGCCAGACCCAGCCCGACGCCGAGGGCTACCGCGTGCCTGTCCTGCCCGTGGTCGGGGACCGGGAATTCGCCGGCGACAAGGACCTGGTGGGCATGGAGGGCGCCTACCCGGGGTACGGCGCGAACATCGGCTACGGCCGGGTCGCGAGCTGGTCGGCCTTCGACGTCGAGGTGGGGGAGGGGACCTGGCGCTTCGTGGTGCTGGACTCCAACAAGAAGAAGCTCGGCAGCCGGTGGCGGGAGCAGGTGAACTGGATCCCCAAGGCGGTCCAGGGGCGGTACGACCACCTGCTGGTGTTCATGCACCACTCTCGGGTCACCCTGGCGCTGGGTGCCGACATCAACCCCGACGGCGTGCCCCAGGAGCTGATCGACGTGGTGGAGCAGCACGCTCCCCTGCTGAAGCTTCGGGCGGTGTTCAGCGCCGGCGCCCACACCTCGGAGCTGTACCTGCCCGAGGGCCGGCTGGGGGTGGCCTACGTCAACGCCGGTGGTGGTGGCGCTCCGGCCCAGGAGCTCGAGCGCTGGGGCAACGGCGAGCCCACGGGCATCCCGGACCTCACCAACGTGCAGCTCGAGGCCCGCTTCGACCTCGCCCTGCAGCAGCTCGTGTCCCGCCGGGCGGAGTCCGAGGACTGGCCCTCGAACGTGCTGGACAAGGCCCAGGCCATGGGCGAGTGGGAGGGGTTCACCGGCGCCTACGACCCGTCGTACCTGCCCACCTACGGGCTCTGGACCGCGACCCTGGCGGGCAGGGACCTGCGCCTCGGGTGGGTGGAGCTGCTGGAGGACGGCACCCGTGAGGAGCGCTTCCAGGCCACCTGGGTCGACGGCGACGGCTGGAAGTAGCGGTCAGTCACGGGCCCAGGCTTCCTCCTCCATCAGCGTGCGGAGCCGCTGCTCGCCCGCCTGGTGTCCGAGCACGCGAAAGAGCGTGAGGACCTGGCGGTCGTAGGAGACCGAGCCTCGCCAGGCGGCGCGGACCCCCTCGTACTCCGAGAGGCGGCCCCGCAGCAGGTGCTCGGCGCCGATGATCATCTGGCCGACGCCGGTGGTGCCGTGGCCCGCCTCTCGAGACACCCGGGACGCCCGGGTCCAGGCGCCGGTGCCAGCGAGGGCCAGAGCGTACTGATCGGTGAAGTCCGGGGTCATGGGGCAGCCGCGCTGCTGGTGCGCCCACTCCGCCATCTTCACGGCCACACCGGGCTTCTCGAGGCGCAGGTAGACCATCACCAGGCTGCTGCAGGCGTCGCGGTAGGGGGGCTCCCCCTCGATGGCCTTGAGGTAGTGCAGGCGGGCCCGCTCGGGCTCGCCGTCCTTGTTCACGTAGAACGCCAGCCCCCCGTGGGTGAAGGGTGAAGGCAGGTCGTCGTGGGCGGCCTGCCAGAGGGTGCGACTGTCCTGCCAGGCCGGCAGGCGCTGGACCACGCCCGCGGCGAGGGCCACGGCCACGGCAGCTGCGAGCCAGGCAGCCAGGGGGTGCCGAGGGATCCAGGCGGCCAGGATCAGCGCCACCCCCGCCAGGGGCAGGTAGAGGTAGCGCTCCCCGAGCAGCCCCTTGTCCAGGGTCGCCAGCAGGGTCGGCGCCCAGGTCGCGCCGGCCCAGACCAGCCCCAGCCACCCCAGGCGAGGAGCCCGGCTGCGGGCGAGCATCCAGCCCAGGGCGACCGCGCAGCCGAGCGCAGCGGGCCACAGGTCCGCCAGGGGCTGGAGGTAGCTGAGGTGACGGGCCGGCGTGAGCGGGTCGGGCCAGACCAGCAGGCCGGCATAGGTGGCCAGGACCTCGGGCAGCCGCCCGAGCACCAGGGACCAGCTGCCCGGGCTCGGGACCGCGGCGCTGCCGACGTCGGCCCAGGCCCGGAGGCCCAGCGCGACACCCAGGGCAGCCACCAGCGGGAGCTGGCGCAGCCAGGGCCCCGGCCGGCCGTGTCGGGCGAGGTCCAGGGCCAGGAGCGCCAGGGGTGCCAGGACCACGCTCTCCTTGCTGAGCAGCCCAGCCAGGGTGGCGAGCCCGGCCCCCAGGAGCCGGCCCGGCCCCGGTCGCTCCGGCAGCAGGAGCAGCAGGGCACCGAGCAGGAAGACCGCCGCCATGCCGTCGTTGCGGGCCGCGATGAGGGTGACGGCCTCGGTCTGCACGGGGTGGAGGGCGAACAGGGCGGCGCCAGCTGTGGCCGGCAGCCAGTGGTCCGGCAGCAGGCGGCGGAGCAGCCCGAACAGCATCGCCACCGCCGCCAGGTGCCAGGCCAGGGAGTGGAGGTGGTGGGGGCCGGGCTCCGTGCCCAGCACCACCTGGTCGAAGGCCAGGGACAGCAGGAAGAGCGGCCGGTAGTAGCCGCTGGCCGGCGCCGGCAGGTTGAGGGTCTCCCAGAGGTCTGCCCGGAAGATGGCGGCCAGGTTCTCCGGCGACAGGGAGCCGGCCAGCCGGTTGTCGGCCACCAGGGCCGCGGCGTCCCCGCAG
>CAYFPX010000317.1:0-6715 GCA_964344945.1 uncultured Enterobacterales bacterium | reverse complement strand
CTCGACCCCGTAGAGCAGCCGGCCCCAGACCCAGTGGTTCACCCACAGGCAGAGCTTCTTGCTGCGGTCCAGGGGCAGGGCCACCAGCTGGAGCGCGGCCCCGAGCACCAGGTTCAGCATCGAGACGCTGACGAAGAGCAGCCAATTGAAGGCGCTCAACAGGTGGTCTCGCAGGAGGGGGGGCATCCCCCCTTCACTATCGCGGTCCGGTCGCATAGGTTCGCGGTGCGGAGGCCAGCGTGTTCTGGAGCTTCATGGCGGGCTGCGCCTGGATTGGCGGCGACGAGCACGACACGTTCTCGTGCGAGCTGGACCCGGCCTGTGGCGACACGGCCATCACCGCCACCACCCCGCCGACCGACAGCGGCCCTGACACCCCGACGGACACCGGGTCGACCGACACCGGCACCACCGACACCCAGCCACCCACGGACTCGGGCGACACCAGCGACACCGACACCCGGTGGCCCCCCACCGTCTCCTGCACCGACTACGTCGGGTGGGGATCGGACTTCGATCTCGCCGACGCCCCGATCCAGCTGACCGGTGTCGCGGGGGACAAGGGGCTCTCGCACTTCGGAGAGCTCCATGAGGCCACGCTGATCGTGGGCGATGGCTGGGCGGACGGCGAGCTCGGCGTCGTCTACTACCTGCCTACCTGGGGGCTCACGAGCGGGAGTCTGGGGGAGCGGGCGTCGGCCGTCATCTCCGGCACGGAGGCCGATGAGCACCTGGGCTGGGACGTCGAGACCGGGGACTTCGACGGCGACGGCGTGCCTCAGGTCGCGGCCGGGACCTACGCCCCCACCGGCAACGGCGGTCGGGTCTTTCTCTTTCCCTCGACCCTCAGCGGTGCGGTCACCACGGCCGACGCCGACCGCGCCATTGTGCGGGAGAGCCAGGGGGACCAGCTGGGCACCCGGCTCCGGGCTGGCGACGTCGACGCCGACGGCTACGACGACCTGCTGGTCCTGCAGCTCGAGGGTGGCCAGGTCCACTTCTTCAGCGGGGCCCTCCTGACCTCGTCCAAGACCGACCTGGACCCCGGCGATGCCTGGCTGTCCATGGCCGGCGCCAGCAACGGGCTCGGCGTCCGGCACTTCGACCTGGGCGATCTGGACGGCAACGACCGGCCGGACGCCGTCTTCGGGGATCCGAGCGTCGGCTGGGCCAACTGGGGCGGCACGGTCTCTGTGTTCAAGGACGTGGGAGACCTGTCCGGCGAGCAGGGCATGTCCAACAACCCCGACCTGTACCTGGTGTCCACGGGCACGGACGCCCAGAAGGCCACCGTGCACTTCGGCGACTACGACGGCGATGGGGTCTCCGACCTGCTGAACGGGGCCCCGGAGTACCAGGGCGACCGGGGCTACGCAGGGGTCTACCTGTGGGGAGACCACCTGGGCGGCACGGTCTACGACTTCTTCGAAGACGCCGAGTACCGCTTCGCCTCCAGCCAGGTCCGCAACCTGGGCCACGACCTCGTGATCACCGACCTGGACAACGACGGGCCGGACGACCTGGTGCTGGGCGCCTTCGGCGCCAGCCAGGCCTTCGTCTTCCGCTCCGGAGCGTTCGACGGCGACTACAGCGTCGACACCAAGGGCGACATGGACAGCAGCTTCCAGGGTCCGGATGGCAGCTACGCGGGCGTCGTCATCGAGGCCGTCGGCGACATCGACCTGGACTGCAAGGGCGACCTGGCCATCGCCGGGTCGGGCCCGGGCAGCGAGACGGTCTGGCTGCTGACGAGCCCCGACCCACCGGAGTGAGTCACTCCGTTCCGGCCTCCTGGGCGGCCATCAGGTCCTGGGCGGCGTCCTTCACGGCGCTGTCCACGCGGTAGTCCGTGCGGGTCTTCAGGTCCTCGTCGTCCAGGCCCCCAGCGCCCAGCACCATGCCCTCCAGGCGGACGTCCAGGTCGCCATCGCCATAGCGGCTGCGCCAGTGGCCCGTGCCCACCTCGTCGGTGTCGAGCAGCTCCTTGTAGGACTCGCTGAGCTTGCGGCCGACCTCGTCCAGGTCGTCGCCCCAGTCCTCGCTGGTGCTGTGGCTCTCGATCACGGCGAAGCACGGGAATTCGTCGCACTCCAGGCTGAGCAGGTTCAGGTCCTCGTGGCCCGCCATCGCTTGGGCAAGCTCGGCGGCGAAGGCGTCGGGCTTCAGCGCCGGGTTCACGTCGTCGGGCCAGTCCTGGGGGGTGCCTTCGTGGCTCGCCAGCTGGCCCTGGGCCATGGCGCGGTGGAACTGCGCGGCCTCGAGCTGCTCGGTCAGGGCGTCGAGCTCGGCCTGGAGCTCCTCGGCGGTCGGCTCGCGGTCGCTGGTGCGGGTGGCCACCCGGGGCGTCTCGTCCCGGTCGGCCCTCGGGTGGCTGGTGTGCTGCTCGCCGGCCTCCAGGACGACGGGCTCGGTGTCGGCGGCATGGAGCACGGCGGTGCCCTCGTAGACGACGACGGTGATGGCGGCGCCGGCGAGGCCGGCGAGGAGCTGCTTGCGGGTCATGGTGGGGTCCTCCGGGCTGCTCTCACGCAGCTGGGGGTCCACCGGTTCCACGAAGAGATCCACGGTGCCGTCGATCTGCACAGTGACGTCGCCCGCGTCGATCGAGAGCTCGCCGGTGAGGCGCTGGTGTCCGGTGACCGGCAGGATCTCCAGGGCCGGTGGCCGGGCTGTCAGGCTCAGGAGCAGGGCGGCGGCGAGGGCGATTGCGGTCGCGGGCCAGGCCCAGCGGGGAGGGGCATGTGCCACGGCTGGGGCGGTCTCCCCCAGGACCAGGCCGTCCAGCTTCGGCGGGGGGATCAGGTCGGGCAGCCCGCCCAGGGCGTCGGGCAGGGCCTGCATCGTGGCCCAGGCCACCGCCAGCTCGGGCTCGGTGCCGATGCGCTCCTGCAGGGACGCCGCCTGGTCCTCCGGCAGCTCGTCGTCAAGCAGCATGCTCAGCAGCTCGTGGTCGGTCATGAGGGGGCTCCCAGGCGACGGGCCAGGGCCGCGCGGCCCCGGTGCAGGCGCGACTTCAGCGTGCCGACCGCCACCCCTTCGGTGGCGGCGATGTCCTGCAGGCTCAGGCCCTGCACGTGGTGCAGGACCACGACCCGGCGCTGGGGTTCCGGCAGGCTCCTGATGGCCCGCTCCAGGGCGGCCTGACGCCGAGCGCGGTCCATGGCCACACCGGGCGACTCGTGGCGGCTCGCCAGTCCGGTGAGCGGCACCACCTCTCCCCGGACCTGTCGGCGCCGGTGTCGTTCGACCAGGTGGCGGTGGGTGATGGTGGCGATCCAGGTCCGCAGGCTCGCGGAGCCGGTTGGATCAAAGCGGTGCAAGGCCCGGAAGACCTTCTCCCAGACCTCCTGGTAGCAGTCGTCGGGGTCCGGTGCGAGGCGCCTGCAGAGTCCGTAGACCAGGGGTCCGTGGGCCTTCACCAGCGCCGCGGTGGCCGCCGTCTCCCCCGCGACGGCGCGGGCGAGCAGGGGGTCGGTGCGGGGCTCGGGCTGGGGCATGGAACGGGGGCTCGTGGAGGGTACACGCGCGGGTCCCGCCGGGGTTCCCTCCAGGTGTCGAGGGCCCGTCGACACCCGTCGACAATCGGCGGTCCGACATGCTCAAGCCGTTGAAATCACGGGGGATCGATCCTGGCATCCCCCTTGCTCTTCCGGTCGCCAACGCATCGACTGCAAGGAGGTTCACATGCGTTGTTGGATGCCCCTCGTCATTCTGCTGGCGGCCTGTAGCGACACGTCGGACGACACCGCACGGGACTCCGGCCCCGCCTCGGACCCCACCACCCTCTTCGACTCCGCGGACCCCGGTGACTCCGCCGTGCCCGGCGAGACCGGCCTGGACACCGCCGAGGAGCCGGTCGAGGAGCCCACCACCTGGTACCTGGACGCCGACGGCGACGGCCAGGGTGCCGCGTCCTACAGCGTCACCCGCGTGGACCAGCCCGACGGCTACGTCGACAACGCCTACGACTGCGACGACACCGACCCGACCGTCTATCAGGGCGCGCCCGAGCTCTGCGACGGCCAGGACAACGACTGCAACGGCAAGACCGACGAAGAGGCGCCGACCTGGTACCTCGACGCCGACCACGACGGCTTCGGCGACCCCACGGTCTCCGTCCAGTCCTGCGAGGCCACCGGCTACGTCACCAACGCCGACGACTGCGACGACGCCGACCGCACCGCCTACCCGGGCGCCACCGAGGTCTGTGACGGCGCGGACAACGACTGCAACAACGCCATCGACGACGACGCGGTGGACGCCAGCACCTGGTTCCACGACGTCGACGGCGACGGCGCCGGGGACCCGATGGACACCATGGAGGCCTGCGAGGCCCCGGACGCCACCTGGATCGACACCGCGGGCGACTGCGACGACCTGGACGCCTCGATCTACGAGGGCGCCCCCGAGTACTGCGACGAGCTCGACCACGACTGCGACGGCGAGACCGACGACGTGACCGCCGACGAGCCGCCGGTCTGGTACCGGGACGCGGACGGCGACGGCTACGGCGATGTCTACGACCTGGTCGAGGGCTGCGAGCAGCCGACTGGCTACGTCTCCAACGACCTGGACTGCGACGACACCCTGAGCGCGATCAGCCCGACGGCCACCGAGGAGTGCGACGGCGTCGACAACAACTGCGACGGCACCGTCGACACCGACGCGGTCGACCGGACCGAGTTCTGGCAGGACGCGGACGGTGACGGCTACGGCTCCGTTGACGTGATGGAGCTGGTCTGCGAGCAGCCCGCTGGCTTCGTGACCAACTCCCAGGACTGCGACGACGGCGATGACGACATCCACCCCGACGCCACCGAGCTCTGCGACTACGACGACAACGACTGCAACGGCCTGATCGACGACAACGATGGCGGCGTCATGGACCAGGAGGACTACTTCCTGGACGGCGACGGCGACGGCTACGGCAACGACAGCGAGACCGTGACTGTCTGCTTCGCTCCCAGCGGGTACGTCGAGTCCGCCGGTGACTGCGACGACGGCGATCGTGCGATCCACCCCGCCGCCACCGAGAGCTGCAACGGCATCGACGACGACTGTGACACCTACGTGGACGACGAGGACTCCGGCGTCTCGGGCCAGGTGACCCGGTACCAGGACAACGACGGCGACGCCTACGGTGGCACCTCTGTCCAGGCCTGTCCGGACACCGCGGGTCTGGTGGACCAGGACGGGGACTGCAACGACAGCGACGCCGCCGTCAACCCCGGCGCCACCGAGGTCTGCAACGGGTTCGACGATGACTGCGACGGCGACACCGACGATGCCGACGACAGCGTGGCCGACCAGCAGATCTTCTACACCGACGAGGACGGCGACGGGTACGAGGGCACCGCTGTGGTGCAGTGCTTCCAGGAGGACCTGGCGACGGAGTCGACGGACTGTGAGGACAGCGACCGCGCCGTGAACCCGAAGGCCACCGAGATCTGCGACGGCATCGACAACGACTGCCAGAACGGCGCCGACGACGACGACCCGAACGTGGTCGGTCAGAACACCTGGTACGTCGACACCGACGGTGACGGGTATGGCCACGAGACGGACTCGTGGGTCACGTGCGAGGCCGAGCCGGGCGGCGCCTGGGTCGCTGACAACACGGACTGTGACGACCTGGTCGCGACCGCCAACCCGGGCCAGGTGGAGATCTGCGACTCGATCGACAACGACTGCGATGGCGACATCGATGACAACGACCGCTCCGTCACGGATGTGCCCACCTGGGGCCGGGACTTCGACAGCGATGGCTTCGGCAGCAGCACGCAGACCTACACCCAGTGCGAGCAGCCCACCAGCCAGTACCTGCAGGACACCTCGGACTGCGACGACTACGAGCCCGACGTGAACCCGGACGCGCTCGAGATCTGCGACGGCATCGACAACGACTGCGACCACGCCGTCGATGATGACGACACGACCCACGGCGGCGAGAAGACCTGGTACTACGACGGCGACGGCGACGGCTACGCTGGCGACAGCACCACGCGCGAAGCCTGCGAGGCGCCGAGCAGTCGGTACTACGCCGAGCCCGACGACTGTGACGACGGCGACTCGAGCGTCTCTCCGGCAGCCTACGAGTACTGCGACGCCGCCGACAACGACTGCGACGGCACCGTCGATGAGGACTCGGCCGTGGACGCCGACAGGTGGTACCCGGATCGAGATGGCGACAGCTACGGGGACGAGACCGAGGACCCCATCTACTCGTGCTCCGTCCCGTCGAGCTCCACGGCGTATGTCGACAACAGCGATGACTGCTACGACGGCAATGCCAAGGCCCACCCCGACTCATCCACCTCCAGCACGAACGATCGGGGGGATGGCAGCTATGACTACAACTGCGACAACAAGGAATCCAAGGTCTACACGGACTACGCAGAGTGCGCATCCATCTCCAAGTCCTACAACTTCGAGGAAGAAGGGTGGGTCGACTCCGCTCCCGCCTGTGGGAAGAAGGATGCCTACTGCACAAACAGCGACAAGGACGACAGCTGCTTGAGCAACACCTACTGGTGTGACAACAAGACCCAAGCCTGCAACTGACCTGAGTCTGTCAGGCTCTCGAGCCCCGGCGAGCCCCGCTCGCCGGGGCTCCCTGCTTCGGGCTCCTCACTCCGGGCGCGATGCCCCAGAGCCGGCGAGCCGAGCCCTCAGCAGTCAGCCATCAGCGGTCAGCAACACACCCAGCGGAGTGGCT
>CAYFPX010000316.1:0-6727 GCA_964344945.1 uncultured Enterobacterales bacterium | reverse complement strand
GGGCGGCTACTGGGCCTGGGACCCGGTGGAGAACGCCAGCTTCATGCCCTGGCTGGTGACCACCGCCTTCCTGCACTCGGCCCTGCTCGCCGAGCGAAGGCAGCAGCTGCTGAGCTGGACCCTGGTGCTCGGCATCGCCAGCTTCCTGCTGACCATCCTGGGCACCTTCATGACCCGGTCCGGGGTCTTCAACTCGGTACACAGCTTCACCCAGTCCGGCATCGGGCCGGTCTTCCTGGGCTTCTTGGGCGTGACCCTGGTGTTCAGCGTGCTGCTCCTGGCGGCCCGCATGAACGCGGTGAGCGCGAACGCCAGGCCCATCGACGACGTGGTGACCAAGGAAGGCTCGCTGCTGATCAACAACCTGCTGCTGGTCGGCATCACCTTCACCGTGCTGGTCGGCGTGCTCTACCCGCTGCTCATCGAGGCGGTGCGCGGGGACCGGATCAGCGTCGGTCAGCCCTACTTCAACACCATGACCCTGCCCCTCTGGATCGCGATGCTGTTCCTGATGGGCGTGGGACCGGCCTTCCCCTGGGGCCGGCCGACCACGGACCAGCTGGTCAGGCGCCTGCGCTGGCCGGTGGTCGCCGCAGCGGCTTGCACCGGCGTGAGCGTGGCGGTGGGCTGGACCAACGCCTGGGCCCTGGCGACCGTGGCCTGCGCGGGCTTCGCCGGCATGGTCAGCCTGGAGGAGATCCTGGCCCCGGGCCGGGCGCGGGCGGCCAGCAGCGGCGAGAACCTGGTGACCGCCACGCTCACCGCGAACCGCAAGGCGCGGCGGCGCTTCTCCGGGCACCTGGTGCACCTCGGCGTCGTGATCTCCGCGGTCGCCATCGCTGCGAGCAGCGCCTACCGGACCGAGCAGACCTACACCATCCCCGAGGGCGAGACCGCGGTGTTCGAGGGCTACGGCCTGCGCTTCACCGGCGCCCGGACCCTCGCGGAGCCTCACCGTCGGGCGGAGATCGCGGACTTCGAGATCCTGAGCGGTGGCACCGTCATCGCCGAGCTCTCGCCGCGGGTGAACCACTACGCCAACGGCCAGCCCATCCCGACCCCGGCGGTGGAGTCCGGCCTGGTCGAAGACCTCTACCTGTCCCTGGTCCGGGTCGACGCCGTGGCGAAGACCGCGTCGATCCAGGTGATCAAGCAGCCCCTGGTCTGGTGGCTCTGGCTCGGCGGTCTCGTGATCTTCGGCGGTGGCCTCCTGGCCGCGTGGCCCCAGCGGCGGGGGCGGGCTCTCACGGTCGGGGCCCAGGCAGCCAAGTGAGCGAGCCCGCGGTGCAGCCCGAGGAGGGCATGAACTGGACGGTCCTGGGCTTCGGCCTGGCGCTGATCGCGGGGCTGGTGTGGACCCTGGCGAGCGGCTTCGGCAAGGACCCCCAGCGGCTGCCGTCGATGCTCGAGGGCAAGCCCGCGCCAGCGTTCTCGCTGGTGGACCTGGACGGCCAGCCGGTGACCCTGGCGGACTTTCAGGGCAAGCCGGTCGTCCTGAACTTCTGGGCTTCGTGGTGCAGCCCCTGCGCGCTGGAGCACCCGATCCTCTTGCGCGGCGCCCAGGCCTACCCCGACGTGGTGTTCCTCGGCGTGCTCTATGGCGACACCGTGGCCAAGGCCCGGGTCTTCCTGAAGAACCGCGGCGAAGGCTACCCGTCGCTCCAGGACCCGGACCAGCACGTGGCCATCGACTACGGCGTGGCCGGGGTGCCCGAGACCTTCTTCATCGACCGGGCCGGGGTGGTGCGGTCCAAGGTCACCGGTCCGGTGAACCAGCCGACCCTGGTCTCTGCGGTCGAGGAGATCCGCAGGTGATCACCGGACTCTGGCTCCTGGCGGTGCTGTCGGGTCCGGTGCTCGCCGGCGCGGCGGGCGAGGACGCCGTCGCCGAGGACCCCCTGCTCAGGGGCACCGACGGCCTGATCGGCGAGCCCGGCCCGCCGGTCACCGACGAAGCCGCCCTGGACTCCGCCACCCGGCGCATTGGCCTCATCATCCGCTGCCCGGTCTGCCAGGGCCTGAGCATCGCCGACAGCAGCTCCGACGCCGCCGTGGCCATGAGCAACCGGATCCGGGAGCTGGTGGCTGCCGGGTACTCGGACCAGCAGATCCTGGACTTCTTCGCCGACCGGTACGGCGAGTTCATCTTGTTGGCGCCGCCGAAGGAGGGCCACTGGATGGTCTGGGCGGTGCCGGCGGTGGCGGTCGCCGGGGGGCTGTTCTGGGTGCTGGGGCGGAGCCGTCGGGCGACACCTGCGGTCGCCGCGGCGACGGAGCCCGAGGCCGAGGGGGGAGAGGACGACCCGTACCGCGCCCGCATCCTGGCGGAGCTGGGGGACTGAGTGGAGCAGCTGGACTGGAACACCTGGGGACCGCCCATCGTGGTGCTGCTGCTCGGCCTGGTGGTCGGGCTGGTCTCCGCGCTGCGGGTGCAGCCGGGTCGCGACAGCCGGCCGACCGAGGCCCGCGCGGCGCTGCATGCCCGCAAGGACTCCCTGATGGAGCAGCTGCGGGAACACGACGGCGACCGGCACAAGATGAGCGCCGAGGCGTGGAAGGTCCGGCGCGAGGTGCTGATGGCCGAGGCGATCCTCGTGCTCCAGGAGCTCGACGCAGATCTCCTCGGGGAGGCTGTTCTCGAGCCGGTGCCTCCTGCGAACCGCAAGCTGGCCGCCGCCTGGGCCCTGGGGCTGTTGACCTTCTTCGGCCTGGCCGCCGGGGGGGTGTCCCAGTTCACCAGCGAGCGCCAGGACAGCGACATGGCCCCAGCGGGCGGGGCGAACGCCGTCGACCCCTACGCCGCCGAGCTGGCTCGGGCCCAGGCCGCCCTGGAGGCGGATCCAGACGACGTCGCAGCGCTGAACACGCTCGCCCACGTGGCGATCGAGCGCAAGTCGCTGCAGGAGGCCATGACCCTGATCGACCGGGTCAAGGTCCTGGCCCCGTCCGACGTGGAGATGCGGATCCACGTCGACGCCCTGCGCCTGTTGATCGGCATGACCGACAAGGCCGAGGCCTCGCTCCTGGCGATCCTCGAGCAGGACCCCCAGCAGTCCGAGGCGATGCGCTGGCTCTCCTACGCACGCTTCGCCCAGCGGGACCTGGACGGCGCGGTCGAGTGGCTGGAGAAGGCCCAGACCGTGGGCAGCGAGCGGGACAAGCTGGTCGCCCAGGCCTGGCTGCTGGAGCTGCGGGCGGCCCAGGCCCAGCTGGCTTCGGCCGGTGCGCCCGTGGCGGCGGAGTCCACCGAGGCACCCGCGGCCACGGTCGGGGCAAAGGTCTCGGGACAGGTCGTGCTGGGCGAGGGCGTCACCGCGCTCACCAGCGGTCGCATGTTCGTGCTGGCGCGGGCCGCCGAGCACGAGCGGGGGCCGCCCGTGGCGGCGCTCCCCGTGTCGGCGAGCAGCCTGCCGACCCGCTTCGGCCTGGGCGAGGCCCAGCTGATCCGCGGCGGCGCCTGGCCGGACCAGGTCTGGCTGAAGGCCAAGTGGTCCGCCGGTGGCGACCCGATGACCACCCAGCCCGGGGACCTGGTCAGCGGGCTGGTCGGGCCCTTCTCGCCCGGGACCGACACCGTGGAGCTGGTGCTGACCGTCGCGCCCTGAGCGTGGGCCGCCCTGAGCGCGGGCCGCCCTGAGCGCGGGCCGCCCTGAGCGCTACCAGGTCCGGAACTGTTCTTCCGGCGTGGGGAACCAGGTCTTGCCCAGCAGGTACCACTCCTGGTGGACCACTTCCTGGGTCAGCACCTGGGCGGGCATGGTGTAGCTCTGGACCTGGACCAGGGCGATGGCCTCCCGGCGCCAGCCGCGCTCGTGATCCTCGAGCTCCGGGCCCAGCTCGATCCGCAGGATGCTGGCCGAGCGGTACTGGGGCGCGCCGCCGCTGCCCATGAACGTGAGCCACTTGATGCGCACGTTGGGGTCCTGGTAGTACCCGGCGGCGGTCGCGATGTCCGACCAGCGCATGGCGTCCCAGTACGCCTCGGCGTTGTCCATCAGCGAGGTGCGCATGCGCTTCTCCTCGCGGAAGTCCTTGCGCGCCGACAGGGTTGCGCAGCCGGTTCCGAAGAGCAGAAGTGACAACAGGGCGTAGCGCACGACGGGCTCCTATCTCGGGCCGTCCGACGCGCTATCATCCCCGACCTTGAGAGGTGCTGATGCCAGTCCTGGCCTGGCTCTGGATGCTGTTCGCGACGGTGGGGGCGCAGGAGGTCAACCTCCGCAACGCCAACCTGTACGTCGAGCATCCCGACGTGCGAGTCCAGCGGGCGGGCATCCCCCTGGAGATCGTGCGGGTCTACAACTCCCGCTCCAACGTGAATGGCCGCTTCGGCTACGGCTGGACCACCAACCTGGACATCGTCGCCTTCGCCGCCCCGGACGGCTCGATCCTGGTGAGCGACAGCGACGGCTTCATCCTGCGCTTCACCTACGGTGGCGAGCCCCGGGAGCGGGTGATGGTCCGCTACGTGGACGCCCTGGTGAAGGCCCGCCGCGCCCAGGACCGCCGGGCCGGCTCCGAGCGCAACACCGGCTACTACGAGCAGCTCCGCCAGGAGCTCCTGACCGATCCCGGCCGCCGGGAGGCGATGGGCCAGGTCCTGCAGACCACCAAGATCGCGCCCCAGCCCGGCAGCTACACCAGCTTCGACCGTGGCACCGAGAAGCTCGAGCTCCGGGGCGACGGCACCATGGTGCGCTCTCGCGCCGACGGCACCCGGTACGAGTTCGACCAGGAAGGCAAGCTGCGCCTCTACGGCGACACCAACCGCCGGGGCATGCGGCTGGACTACGACAAGCAGAAGCGGCTGACCCGGGTGACCCACACCGAGGGCGGCAGCGTGAGCCTGACCTGGGGCCCGGGGGGGCTGGTCACCGAGCTCCTGGACAACGAGGGCCGGCGGGTCAAGTACAAGTACGACGCCGACCGCAACCTCATCCAGGTGCTGGGTCCGGCCCAGCGCAAGCTGGCCTATGCCTACGACGACGAGCACAACCTGACCGCCTCGCGGGTCGCTGACGGCAGCGGCTTCCAGGTCAAGTACGACAAGGGCCGGGACTGGGTCACGGCGCTCAAGGAGGGCGACTCCGTCATCCGCTACGACTGGGAGCTGCTCGATCACCACCGCTACGGCGTGACCGTGACCGACCCGGACGGCCGCAAGACCCGCCACGAGTACGACGACGAAGCCCACCGCTCGGTGCTCATCGACGCCAATGGCAACCGCACGGAGACGCTCCTGTCGCCGTGCTGCGCCAAGCCCCTCGAGGTGAAGCACGCCGACGGCGGCGTCACCCGGTACGACTACGACAACAACGCGCGTCTGGTCGGCATCGAGCACCCGGACGGTCGCAAGGTGCGGTTCGCGTACCACCCGGAGTGGTCCAAGATCATCCAGGCCCTCTACTCGGACGGCCGGCGCTACCTGTACAAGTACGACGGCGCGGGCAACCTGGTCCAGGCGGTCGACGTGTCCGGTCGCCAGCTCGATCTGAAGTACGGCCGCAACGGCAAGGTCGCCCAGATCACCGACAAGCGCGGCAACGTCTACACCTTCCGCTACGACCCCTCCGGTCGCCCTGTGGAGATCGCCAAGGGGTCCGAGGGCGCCCTGGCCATCCGGTACGGGGCGATGGGGGAGATCTCGAGCACGGAGATCGTCGAGGGCGACGCCTCTCGCGGGGCCTTCTATGCCGAGCTCCGCGAGGTCCTCGCGATGCTGGAGCCCGCCACTGGCCAGGTGCAGTGATCGGGTGAGGGCCCTGCTTGCCGCCGCCGTGCTGGCCGGGACCACCGGCTGTGCCTACAGCGCCACCCTCCAGACCAACCCGGTCGGGGCGTCGGTCTTCCTGGACAACGAGCCCGCGGGCATCGCGCCGGTGCCGATCAAGGTCCGGGCCTTCACCGGGCCGTCGCTGATCCGGGTCGAGCTGCCGGGCTACCGGCCCTATGAGGTCGAGCTGAAGACCGAGCGCCGGCTGTGGACCCGGTTCAAGTTCGGGCTGGTGAACCCCGGGGTGATCCTGGGCAGCACGCCGCCGCCGGTGCGCACCCTGGTGTTGGTGCCGGAGCACGGACCCGCGGGGACCTGGACGCCGGAGGACGTGGAGCGCTGAGGTTAGGTGCGGGGCCATGCCGCGCCCCCCCGAAGTCGTCCTCGAGCTGGTCCAGTTCGCGCCCATCCTGGCCTTCGCCGTGCCGTTCATGACGGCTGGGGCCGTGGACCTGTCGGCGGCGGGCAGCGGGTTCGTGCGGGCCACGGTGCTCGCCGTGGTCGTGGCGGTGGCGCTGCTGGCGTGGAAGCACCCCCGGAACCCGATCCACGCGGCGACGGACGCCTGGCTGGTGGGCGGTGCGGTGGCGTTCAACCTGCCCCTGGAGGCGATCGCCGGGCTCTACAGCACCTGGGGGGCGCTCTCCCTCTTCGCGGTCGTGGCGGTCTGGGGCGCGGTCCGGCTGGCGACGGGGCGGGGGGGCTTCCTGCTCGGGTCGGGGGCCACGGCTGTGCAGCTGCGCAAGCTCACCCCGGTGATGATCGGGCTGACGGTCGCGGCGATCGCCTGGGCCTGGTGGTTCCTGGGGGACATCCGGATCGGTGGCGGGCTGCCGTTCATCGGGCTGAACGTGGTGCGGCGGGTGCTGTTGAAGCGGGTGGGGTGACGCCGTGAGCCCGGGCCGGGCCCAACGCGAGCGATGACCGCTCAGCGGCCATCTCTCCAGCTGGGCC
>CAYFPX010000315.1:4662-6761 GCA_964344945.1 uncultured Enterobacterales bacterium | reverse complement strand
GCTACGACGTGGAGGGACTGCGCTCGCCGGTAGACGCGCTGGAGGAGCTGCCCGAGCCGCTGGAGGCCCAGCTGGCCGAGCACACCTGGACCCGGCGGCTCCACTTCGACGCCAGGCTCATCCACGGCGCGGACGCCGTGGCGGTGCGGGGCGTCGGCTACGACCCGGCCCGCGACACCGCGGTGTTCCCCAGGGACAAGCTGGGGCTCGAAGGCACCTTCCCCGACGACGGCGCCGAGGCGCTGGTGGTCGGCAGCGGGCTCGCCGCGCTGCTCGACGTCGACGTGGGGGACGTGGTGACCCTGCAGGCGCGGACCAGCGCCGGGGCCCAGAACGCCCAGAGCTACCCGATCGCGGGGCTGGTCCGAGCCGGCAACCCGGTCCTGGACAGCTTCACGGTCTTCCTGGCGTGGCCCCAGGCCCAGGACCTGGTCAGGGCGCCAGGGCCCAGCCACGTGGCGGTGCGGCTGGACCGCCGGGCCCTCACCGAGGCCACGGCCCGGGCGCTGGCCGGGGACTGGACCGTCACCACCTACCTCCAGCGGGCCGAGGACCTGCTCGCGATCAACCGGATCCGGCGCAAGGCCCTGAGCCTGCTGATCGGCGCCGTGCTCGGCATCGCGGCAATCGGCATCGCGAACACGATCATCATGGCCGTCTACGAGCGGGTGCGGGAGATCGGCACCCTGGCCGCCATGGGCATGGCCCCGCGGGCGATCGGCGGCATGTTCCTGGTCGAAGGGGCGCTGCTCGGCAGCGTGGCGGCGCTGGTCGGCGCCGCCGTCGGTGCGGTGCTCAGCTACCGACTCTCCCTGGTGGGCCTGGACCTGGGCGCCTTCCCCGAGGCCGGCTCCAAGGTGGCGATGACCACCACCCTCTACGTGGCCTTCAACCCGGTGCTCATCGCGGCCTCCAGCCTGTTCGGGCTGGTGGTGGCCACCGTGGCGAGCGTGGTGCCGGCCCTGCACGCGGTGCGCCTGAACCCCGCCGACGCGGTGAGGGGCGACTGATGCCCTGGATCGTCCGCGTCGCCCTGCGCAACCTGCTCCGGAACGCCCGGCGCTCCGGACTGACCGCGCTCGCCGTCATCGTCGGCACCGGCATCCTCACCGTCGGCCTGGCCTGGATCAACGGGGTCAGCACCACCATCTTCAGCAACGCCGCGGCCCTGGCCGGCGACGTGCGCATCGCCACCCCGGAGTTCGTGCTCCGGGAGGCCCGGCTGCCCCTCTACGAGAACCTGCCCGAGACCGACCCGCTCGTGGCGGCCATCGAGACGATCCCGGGGGCTCGCGCGTACCCGGTCATCCGGGCCCAGGTGACCGCCACGGTGGGCGAGGAGCTCGGGGAGCACCTGGCACCCCTGGTCGGGGCGCCCCCCGCGTGGTGGACCGACGTGCTCCAGCTTGGAGACAGGCTCACCGCGGGCCGCCTGCCCGCTGCTGGCGCCCAGGAGGCCGTGCTCGGGGTCTCCCTCGCAGGGGACCTCGAAGCCAGCGTGGGCGACGAGCTGGTCCTGCTCGGCCAGACCCAGGACGGCTCCCTCTCCCCGCTCAAGCTCGACGTGGTCGGCATCGCCGAGGTGGGCAATGGGGTGGGGGACAAGGTGGTCTTCGTGCCCCTGGAGCGGGCCCGCTGGCTCGCGGACATCCCCGACGGTGCGCTGGAGGTGCTGGTCGACGGCCCCGAGCTGCACCAGGCGGCGGCCCTGGCCGCCGAGCTGCGGGCTCTGCCGGTGCTCCAGGGCCTGCAGGTCCAGGCCTGGTCGGAGCGGGAGCCCTATGGCCAGCTCCAGCAGATCCTGAGCAAGGTCTTCGGGTTCTTGAGCGGCATCATCGTGGTGGTGACGGCGATGGTGGTGCTCAACACCATGCTGATGAGCGTGCTGGAGCGCACCGGGGAGATCGGCGTGCTGCGGGCCATGGGCATGAGCCGGGCCAAGGCCGTGGGCCTGTTCGTGCTCGAGGCCGTGTTCCTGGGCGGCACCGGCGCTGGCCTCGGCGTGCTCCTGGGCAGCGTGCCGGCGGTGATCCTGATGACGCGCGGCGTGAACCTGGGCGACGAGCTCTCGTCCAAGGTCGACGTGCCGGTGAGCGCCG
>CAYFPX010000315.1:0-4652 GCA_964344945.1 uncultured Enterobacterales bacterium | reverse complement strand
TGCACGCCCTGCACACCCCCGAGATCGCCCTGCGGGTGTTCTTGCTGGGCTTCGTGATCGCGGTGCTCGGCGCCGCCCTGCCGGCCGCCCGGGCCGCCGGGATCCAGCCCGTCGAAGCCATGAGGAGGAACAAGTGAAGACCGTCTGGTTCGCCCTGGTGGCGCTGCTCGCCCTGGCCCTGCCCTCAGCCGAGGCCCAGCCCACCGTGCCCGAGCTCCTGGCCGCCATCGACCGCAACCTGACCTACGACGCCCGGTATGCGAAGGCGTCGATGGAGGTGGTCAAGCCCCGCCGGACCAAGGTCTACGAGCTCCAGACCTGGGGCCGCGGGGTCGACGATGGCGCCACCGAATTCCTGGCGCCGGCCCGGGAGGCGGGCACCAAGATGCTCAAGAAGGGCGACGAGCTCTGGATGTACCTGCCGAGCGTGGAGAAGACCCAGAAGATCTCCGGTCACATGCTCCGCCAGGGGCTGATGGGCTCGGACATGTCCTATGAGGACCTGCTGGAGACCGCCGACTGGTACACGATGTACACCGGCACCGTGGATGGCGTGGAGCCGCACGGTGGGCGTCCCTGCTGGAAGGTGGTGCTCATCGCGAAGAGCGAGGAGGTCAGCTACCCCAAGCGCGTGGTGTGGGTGGACCAGGAGTGGATGCTGCCGGTGAAGCAGGAGCTCTACGCGCTGAGCGGGATGCTGCTCAAGGAGTGGCTGATGGCGGACCCGAAGCGCTACGGTGAGCGCCTCTACCCGAGCCGCTTCGTCATCACCGACAAGCTCCAGCAGGGCACGAAGACCACCGTGACCTTCTCCGACATGGACTTCGGCATCTCGCTGGAGGCGAACCAGTTCACGATGCGGTGGCTGGAGCGCTGAGCGAGTGGCCCGCACGCCCGATGCGCTGAGGACCCTCTGCGACCGGATCGACGGCCGCCCGTACCCCTTCTACAAGGATCTGAAGGGGCAGTGGTCGCTCCAGACGGCCACCCTGGTCGTGGACCACGTGCAGGGGGACCCCTACGCGGCCCCGAGTCGGGTGCGGCTTCGGGTCCACACGGACCTGGACCCCGGGGACTGCCGGGACCCCGTCCGTCGCCTCGCGGCCGAGGACTGGCTGCTGCGTCGCTTCGCCGGGCGCCTGCGCAGCACCCGCCGTGGCAGCGGTCGCTCCGGTCTGCTCGAAGTCTACCGGCCCGGGCCGGAGATCCTCGATCGGTCAGCCCTGCGGCTGAACGACGACGGCCGGTGCGAGGTCCGCATGGCCATCGGCCTGCCTGCCAAGGGGCGCCGCGTGCTGGGCCGCCAGGCCTGGGCGCTCTTCGACGAGGATCTCGCCCGCGCGGCCGCGGTCCTGCGGGCCGGGCCGGGGCTGGCCGAGCACATCGACAGCGTGGTCGTCCAGCGCGCTCTGCGCGACCAGCTCCGGGAGCGAGGCCTGGTGGCCTTCGTCGCTGACGGCAGCGTGCTCCCCCGCGCCTCCGGCATCGACCAGGCCCCGCTGCCGGGTGCGGTGCCGTGGCAGGGGCCACCATCGCTCCGGGTCTCGCTGGACAGCCCCGCCGGGCGGATCACCGGCACCGGCATCCCGACCGGCGTGACCCTGATCGTGGGGGGCGGCTTCCACGGCAAGTCCACCCTGCTCAACGCCCTGCAGCGCGGTCACCTGGACCACGTGCCGGGCGACGGCCGCTCGCGGGTGGTGGCCGATCCGGACGCCGTGAAGATCCGCGCCGAGGACGGTCGCCGGGTCGCGGGGGTCGACATCTCCGCGTTCCTGGGGGAGCTGCCTGGGGGCCGCACCACCCGGCCGTTCTGGACCGACGATGCCTCCGGCTCCACCTCCCAGGCCGCGGCGCTGGTCGAGGCGGTCGAGGCCGGCGCCCGCGCCCTGCTGCTCGACGAGGACACCTCGGCGACCAACCTGCTGGTCCGCGACGCCCGCATGCGGGCCCTGATCCCCCGGGAGCGCGAGCCCATCACGCCGCTGGTCGAGCGCATCCGCGAGGTCTGCGCCACCTGGGGCCTCTCCCTGGTCATGGTGGTCGGCGGGGTGGGGGACTACCTGGCCGTGGCCGACACCGTGCTGGGCATGCAGGACTACCGGCCCCTGGACCTGGCCGAGCGGGCCCGGGAGGTCGCGGGCCCGACGCCCGAACCGCCGGCGCCCCTGGAGCGACCCCTGCCGCGGGTCGTGCTGCCCCAGGGCCTGGCCCCCGACGGCAAGGTGGGCGCCCGGAACACCGATCGCTTGCGCTACGGCGACGAGGACCTGGACCTGCGGGCGGTCGAGCAGGTGCTCGACGCGGCCCACGCCAGCACCCTGGGCCACGCGCTGCGCCTGCTCCACCAGGACCTCGTGCGCACGGACGGACGCCCCGTTGCGCAGCTGCTCGATCGGTGGGAGACCCTGATGCGGGCGGAGGGGCTGGAGTGCCTGTCGCCCCGACACTGGCCCGACGGACGACCCCGCCGCCACGAGGTGGCCGCGGCGCTGAACCGGCTGCGAACCCTGCGCCTCGCCGACGGGTGAGATAGGCTTCCGGCTTCCTGTTGGGAGGCAAGATGCTCCTCATTCCGATGGTGGTCCTGGGTTGTGGTGGCGCCGGTGTGGTCGGCGAAGGCGCGCTCGACGAAGAGTGCAGCGATCTGCTGGACAACGACTTCGACGGTCTCGTCGACTGCGCCGACGACGGCTGCAGCTGCTCCGACGCCGACGCCGACACCGACGCCGACGCCGACACCGACACCGACTGCACGGTCAGCCTGATCGCGACCTTCCCGGACAGCTCGGTGGCGTCCCTGTCCACCTGCTCGGCGGTGGGCTCGCTGCAGGCCCAGTCCCGCCCGGACATCCTGCCGCCGGAGATCGGCAACTACTCCGGCGACCTCATCGTGCAGGCGGGCGCGACCCCGTGCGCCGTCGAGCTGTTCTCGTCGCAGGTCTGCGGCACGGGCAGCTACACCATCGGTGGGAACCACACCGTGACCCTGGACGCCAGCGGCTGCACCGCGGTTCCCGAGGCCTACCGGGGCCGGGTCGATCTGACCTCTGGCACGCACTGGCCCGACGTGTCGACGTGCGATGCGGCGGTGGCCTTGCGGACCTGAGCGTCGTCGGCAGCCTCAACGGCACCGCCGGCGACGGCACGTCCGTGGTCGGCGACTTCTCGCTCGGTGGTTCCCTGACCCCGTCGAACGCGCCCAACGCGGACTGCTCCGGGCCCAACTGAGCACTCAGAAGCTGTACTTCGCCTGGGCGAAGAGCCGGTCGTGAGTGTCCAGCCCCAGGAAGGGGCTGGTCAGGTCCGACGGGTGGTAGTGCACGTAGCCGAGGGTCGCCTTGACGCCGTCGCGGATCTCATAGGTGGCGGCGGCGGTGGCCATCCAGCCGTAGTCGAGCTTCGTGCCCAGGCCCGCGGCGAGCAGGTCCAGGGACAGGCGCTCTGACAGGGCCTGGTAGCTCACCCGGAGGGCGTACTGGGTCTCGCCCACCGGCATGGTGAGGTTGGTGCGGCCCCGGGGCAGGTACCCGCGAGAGACCTCGCCATCGATCCGCAGGTTCTTCACCCCGGTCCAGGTCACGCCGAGCATGCCGGTGTAGACGTCTCGCTGGGTGGAGAGCGCGGTGATCTGCGGGCCGGCCGTGGTCGCCAGGATGACATCGCCGGCGTTGTAGTAGCGCCCGAGCTCGGCGACGAGCTCGGTGCGGAACGCGAAGCTCTTCCAGACCGCGGAGGCGCTGGCCCCGGCCAGGGTGTAGCGGCGGTGGTCCAGGGGAATGGCCAGCTCGGTGGCGTCGAGCAGGTTGACCTCTCCGGTGGGGTTGACCATCACGCCCTGCTTGTCGAGCAGGCTGGCGCCGTAGGCCGCCACGTCGAACCCCGGGCCGCGCCAGGTCCAGCGGCCGAAGACCTGCCACTGGTCCAGGGCCCAGCGCGGCTGGACGTCGACCCAGGAGGTCTCGATCTGGGCCAGCAGCTCGGTGGAGTCCACGAAGTCCGGTGACTCCGCCGCTTCGGCCAGGCCCGGCATCAGGCCAAAGGGACCCTCGGGGCTGCTGCGCAGGCCGAAGTCGGCCTCGGGCACGTACATGGCCTCGAAGCGGTGGTTGCCGAGGAAGGCCTGGACCCGCAGCATCGTGACCGGACGCCGCAGATCGGTGATGTCCGTCATGCCCGGGTCGCGGTTGTCCCGGGCGTTGACCACGTCCAGCGGGCTCAGGATGAGTCCCTCGCCCCAGGCCACGGTCTGGCGGCCCGCGGTGAGCTCCACCGGTCCCAGGCTCGTGCCGGCCCAGAGCTCCCGGGGCTCGAGGCGCCAGCCGTAGGTCCGGACCACGTCGTCGTAGTCGTCGGTGAGCAGGTACTTGGGATCGACTTCGCCGTGGAGGGTCGCCTTGGCGCGGATCCCGTTCCAGTCGAGGTTCCAGCTGAGCTGGGCGGACTGGCGGGCCAGCGCGAGGGGCTCGCTGGTCAGGCGCTCGACCCAGAGGGCGTCCTGGGTGCGCAGGAAGCCGGACAAGTGCCAGGGGCGCTCCTGGGGCTCGGCGTCCGGGTCGGTGGTGGTGTCGGTGATGACGTAGGCCCAGCTGGTCTCCGAGCCGGTGCCGGCGGTGGTGGAGACGGCGATGTGCGGCGGGTTCTTCGGGTTC
>CAYFPX010000314.1:4730-6778 GCA_964344945.1 uncultured Enterobacterales bacterium | reverse complement strand
GCTGGGGCGACAACCCGATGGGGAATTCTAGTTGTCGTCGGTGGGGAATTCTAACTGTCGTTGCACAAGCGTCGACTTCCCGGACCCGGGAGGGCCTAGGATCACCAAGGTGACGAGGTAGGGAAGGACCAGCTCGGGCCACCCGAGGTCGAGCAGCGTCACGTTGCTGGCGCTTGCGCACAGCGCGGCGAGGTCGATGACGCCATCGCGTCGGCGCGGTGCCGCAGAGCGCACGCGCCGGCGATCTCTCGGCGCCGGGGGCACCCGCCCTCCACAGGCAAGGCAGCGGCGCCGAACAACTGCGGTCCCACCGCAGCCGGTGCACCTCAACGTCGGCTCTCGTCCGGGCGGACAAGCCGCTCGGCAAGCCACTTCTCGAGTTCGTCCTCGGGGATGCGGGACAACCTCGAGGAGAGGCGCACATGGGGGATGACGCCGCGAGAGATCCAGGAGTACACGGTGCCGGGGCGGACGCCGAGTCGCTCGGCCACCTCGGGGGCGGTAAGAAGACGCGGGACAGTCGCCATGGCCTCGGACAGAACCACGTGCGCGCCCGACGGCGGGCGACAACAACGCCCGGCCATTGGTGTCGCCTGGGCCTCGCGCATCCCCCTCGCAAGGATCGCGGACGGCCCGAGTGGACTCCCCTGGTTCGTCGAGGCGGTCTGGTCGAACACCGCTGGGAGGCCGGAGCGCCCAGCGCTGCTGGTCCGCCCCTGCTGGCGGCCCGCCTTCCGCCCGGAGGTCATCGAGAGGCTCCGCCGCGGGGTCGCGGTGGGAACCATCGAAGACTGCCTGCTCCACCCCACCCGTCCCGATGTGCGCGAACCCGTCGCCCTGCCCCATCGGGGTGGGGTCGCCACGGTGGAGGTCGAGCCTTACCCCTTGCTCGATCTCGTGGATCGCGCTTTCGGACCCGAGGACCGTCGCCGCATCCTGGACACCGCTCCGTGGACGCTCCTGGTCGATGATCACGCGGCCCGCCTCGGTCTGGAGGAGCTGGCCGAGATGGACCCCGTCGACGCCGCCTACGCCGCGGTCCTGCGGATACGACTCGCACGGCAGTTTGCAGGACGGGGCCCGGATCGAGTGCTGCCGACGCCCGCCGTCAGCCTCGTCGGCGCACTCGTCGTTCGTCGGATGACGATCGCCTCGGCCGCGGGCAGAGTAGCCAACCTGACCGGGGCGAGCGTCCGGGCGCTCGCGGACGGCCACCGGGCCGCTGTCCGAGCTCGTCGCCGCGGGCCCGTTCCGGTCGTCGTAGCCGATCCGGTACACGGAGGCGTCACCGATCTGCGCGACTGGGTCCGCATGCCCAGGGTGGCCCGCATGGTGTGCGTTCTGGCGACGGGCCGGGTCGGTGCAGTCGAGGCGTTGCTGTCGAGGGACCGGACGGTGGGCGGCTGGCTCGCGCGACGGTCCCTACCCCTGGTCAACGAGACCGTGGAGACGAACCGCGAGGCGGAACCCCCGACCAGAGTGGTCGCCGACGACATCACCCGAGAGGGTGAGAGCCAGCACTACAGGGTCTGGGGACTCGCTCAGGATCGAGATGACCTGCTGCAGTGGTTCCAGGTCGCGTAGTCCGGCACCCAGATTCGACCTGGTCAACGGTGCGGAGTCTCTTCCTCCAACAGAACCTCCACCAGCCGCCTCGCAGTCCGCAACAGGCGCGCGTTGCGCGGACGAAGCAGCGCCACGATTGCCGCGAGATCGCCGCGCAAGTCGTCTGCGGGCTCGTCCGTAGAGACGAGGGTCGTGACGGGCACGCCCAGCCCGTGGGCAATGCGCGCCAGTGTGCCCAGCGTCGGCGCTGTCCTCCCCCTTTCGATCCTCGAGATCCGCTCGGGTCGCACGCCGCTCAGATCCGCGAGTTGGTCCAGGGTCAGGCAGCGCTCCTGCCGCAACTCCCGGGTCCGACGACCGACACGTTCGACGAGGTCCATGCTCACGTCCTCGTAGGCGTGTAGTGCCGCGGACGTGCTCCGCCCCTGTCTCCTGCGACCCCCACAGCCTTGTCGTTGACGACAAGTTGCGCCTATGCTCGG
>CAYFPX010000314.1:0-4720 GCA_964344945.1 uncultured Enterobacterales bacterium | reverse complement strand
CAAGAACTGGAGCGCCGATGTTGTTCTCGACCCTGGTTGCTGTGGCGCTGATGGAGGCGTCGGCGTGGGCCCGACCGGTGTCCATCGCAGATGTCACGCCAGGCCAGACGTTCGACCCGACCGGGTTCCAGGTGTCCACGACGCCGGGGGTGTACACCAAGCCGGTGAGCCTGTGGGGCTACTCCGGCCACCTCTTCGTCCAGACCTGCGGCTCGACGACGGGGGATGTCACCTTCCAGGTCGAGGCTGCGACGGGTCCCGACGCCAAGACCATGGCGCACGCCATCGTGACCGCCAACATGGCCGCGGGTTGGAACGCAGTCGCCGTCACCGCCGAGCAAGCGCCCACGCCGGAGACGCCGGCGCTCATTTGGAGCGGGAGTTGGAGGCTCGAGGCGACCGGGGGGTCGTTCCTGGTGTCCTACTTGAACAAGGTCGTCACGGCGGTGTCCCACGGGGACTGCTGAGCGCGCGTGACGAGGTCCTGGGTAGACAACGCTGAGGTTCGCGCTCCGCGCTAAAGTGCAGCATGGCCAGCGGAACAGCGTCCGATGCGCGCAGCGTCTTCGAGGCAATCGCGCGGCACATGTCGGCGAAACGCTTGGAGCTTCGAATCGCCATCGAGCATCGCCGCGGCGTCGAGGGCTGGTTCCAGCACGAGGCTATCGTCGCGTTGGAGAACGCCTACTACGGCGATCTCGGGGGGCGGGTCGAGGTGTTCGGGCGCGAGGCACTCCGAGACAGGCGTGCCTCGACGTTCGACCGACACCACAAGCGGAGGCCCTTCGACCTGTTCTTCGAGACGCCAGGAATGGGCGCTGCTCTCAAGCTCTACCTACCATGGAAGAGCGTTGGCCCCGCGGCTCGTGAGGTCCGCCGCGATCTCGTCGACCTGCGGGAGCATCCCGAGCACGGTTTCTTGATAGCGGGTCGACTGGACTTCGAGGATGGTCTCACGGACCGGGGCAATCCCAGGCGGACCCCTCAGGGAGGGGAATGGCTGCTGGACGTAGTTCGAGGCGCCCAGGAAGACATGCGGCTCAAGCCGCTCGTGCCAAATGGTCTCGAGTGGCTGAAGATCGAGCTCCCACCCATGCGGTGGTGGTGGCCGGACGAAACAAAGGGATTCCGGGAACCCTACCTGGCACTGGGGGGGTGGTCAGTTTGGCGGTGATACGAGCCAGATGGACGACCCGCATCGGACCACCAACTCCGTTGCCTGTCACTTCGGCGCGCTGAGCCGGCCGTAGGTCGCTCGGTACCAGTCACCGAGTGCGAGGAGGGACGATCGCAGCGCGCCCGGTTGCAGCACCTCCACCAACCTCCCCCACGACGCCACCCACGCCGCGACCTCCCAGGTCTCGGCGCAGGTGAACGACAGCTCGACGCCCCCGCCCGCCAGGCTGACCAGCTCCTGGGTAGGGTGCCACTCCCGCTCTTCGATGAACGCGGCCACCTCGGGGTCGAAACGCATCCGGTAGGTCACGAGCGGCCCGCTCGAGGTCACCGCGAACGCGCTCCGCTCGAGCGCCACGGGGTCGAAGTCCGCGGGCGGCTCCGCCGTTCGGTCGAGCACATCGACCCGGCGCAGCCTGTGGAGGTTCAGGCTGATCACCTGCTCGCGCCCCAGGTGAAGGCACCACGCCCGCACCGCCCCATCGTGGGCGTAGACACGCAGCGGCAGCACCTCGTAGGTCTTGTCGGCCGGATCCGCGCTCGGCGCGCGGTAGGTCACCCGGCACACCCGGCGCGCCGGGATGGCATCGATGAGCGCCCACAGCGACTCCGGGGGGGCATCCCGCCACGCGTGTTTCCCGTAGGGATGGAAGCACGCCTCCAGCGCCTCGAGCCGCGCGCGTCCGGCCTGGCCGAGCACCCCCTCGACCTTGTCGCAGAGATCCTCCAGCGCAGCGTAGAGCGCCGAGCCGGCCCCGACCGAGGGCCCCTGGGACATCGCCACCCGCAGCGCGAGGTAGTGGCTCGTGTCCAGCAGGCGCCCGACCTTTCGTAGAGGATCCCGCCAGCCGATCCGCCAGGTCATCCTGCGCCCCCGACGCTCCTTGAGCAGTGGCAAGCCCGCCTCTTCGAGCGCCGCGAGATCCCGCCGGATCGTGCGCGTGTCTACGCCGTGGCGCTCGGCGAGCTCGTAAAGGTCGAGCCCTCCGAGCCGGTCCAGGTCGCGGAGCACGCCGAGCACCCGCGTGAGCTGCTGGTTCCTTCCGTCACCCATCGCTGCTCCAAGTGTGACCCAACCTGTCATAGCACCGGGGCACCCTCTGGAGGTCGGGAGGTGATTCGTGCCGACGGTCCGGATCCTGGAGTCGCAGAGCGGACCGCTCGTCGAAGGCTTCGAGGCCCTCGCGGAGGACTGCTTCCGCAACCTGGTCGTCCACGCCCGCATGGACCGCTGGTCCGCCCGGCGGCTGCAGGACTACCTCGCCTGCGATCTGGTCTCCGACCTCGCCTCGCGGGAGCTGGGCCCAGACGAGGAGGAGCCGACGGTGCAGCACGCGCGGCGGGCCCTCCGTCGCTTCGTCGCCCGACGCCGCCGCACGCGCATCGCTCGGCGGCCGACCGGTGTCGTGGCGGCCGGAGTGCGTGCGCTCGGAGAGGTCGTCGAGCTGGAGCCCGGCGAGGTGCGGGTGCTGGAGTTCGCCCTCGCCGTGCAGGCGGTGCCGGCGCTCGCCGCCTTCCTCGACGTGCCGGGGCGCGTGCCGCTCTCCACGGCGAGCCGCACTGCGGCGATCGCGTTGGGGCTGGAGGGCAAGGAGGTCCGGCGTGCGCTGGGCCGGCGCTCGACCCTCGTGCTCGCCGGGCTGCTCGAGGTGAGTCGCACCTGGCAAGACGAACTCTCCGACCTCCTGCGGCCGGCGGGGGGGCTGCTCGATCTCGTGTCGACGCCGGGCGTGGGCCGCGACACCGTGCTCGCACGCTTCCTCGACCCGACGCCGGCCCCAGCGCTCAGCCGCGGTGACTACGCGCACCTCGACGGCCAGGTCGACCTCCTGGTGCGGCTCTTGTCGGAGGCGCTGCGGCAGCGGGCGCGGGGCGTAAACGTGCTCCTGTGGGGACCGACGGGCACCGGCAAGACGGAGCTGTCCCGCCTCGCCGCCGCCGAGGCCGGCGCCCGCCTGCTCGCTGCCCCCCACCGGAACGACGAGGGCGACGCGGTGACCCCGGCCCGGCGGATCGCCGCGCTGGCCCTGGGGCAGCGGCTGGCGCGTGACGGGCGCAGCGTACTCGTCTTCGACGAGTGGGAGGACATCTTCGAGTGGCAGCGTGCGGGACTCCAGGGGGCCGGGAACCACAAGCTCTGGTTCAACGGGCTGTTGGAGGACAACGCCGTACCGACCATCTGGGTGACGAACTCGCTCCAGCGGGTGGACCCCGCGCACCTGCGCCGCTTCTCGCTCGCCGTCGAGTGCGTGCCCCTCGGCACGAGGCACCGGGCGCGGGTGCTGCGCCGCCACCTGCCCGCGGGGGGTGTGATTCCGGACGAGGCGGTGAAGGCGCTCGCTCGGCGTCTCGATGTCAGTGCCGGTCAGCTCGCGACGGCGGTGCGGACCGCGGCTCTCTTGTCCGCCGACGGGCTCCCCGACGCCGACACCATCGAGGCAGTGGCGGCGCCGATCCAGCGGCTGCTGGGGGGCGACGTCGTGTCACGCCGACGCTCCGACGAGCAGGCCGGCTACCGGGCGGAGGCGCTGTGCGCGTCGCTCGACGTCGAGCACCTGGCCAATCGCGTGGCCGGCTGGACGCCCGCGGCGGGCGGCCTGCCGATCCTGCTATCGGGTCCTCCCGGCACCGGAAAGTCCGCCTTCGCCGAGTACCTCGCGAGGCGGTTGGACCGCCCCTGCCTGCACAAGCGTGCCTCGGATCTGCTGAGCATGTGGGTGGGGGGCACCGAGGCGCGGATGAAGGAGAGCTTCGAGGAGGCTGCGCGGGACGACGCGGTCCTGGTGCTGGACGAGGTGGACTCCTTCCTACGCGACCGCGCCGGAGCGACCCGAAGCTGGGAGGTGAGCCAGGTCAACGAGCTGCTGGTGCAGATCGAGCGGTGCCGGTCGGTGGTCGTCTGCACGACCAACCACCTCGAGGCGCTGGACCGGGCCGTGGCCCGACGCTTCCCGATCCGTGTGGCCTTCCGCTATCTGGAGGCGGAGGGGGCGGCGCTGCTGTTCCGCTCGGTGCTGGGACCGTTCGCGGCTGGCGAGCTGCCCGCGCACGCGAGCCTCGCGGAGCGGCTCGAAGCGCTGGGGCCGCTCGCGCCGGGAGACTTCGCCGCGGTGGCGCGCCGTGTGCGGCTGCTCGGCGAGGAGCGGTCCGTCACGGGACTGCTGGACGAGCTGGCCGAGGAGGTGGCGGCACGGCCAGGGGTGCGGCGTGTCGGGTTCTGAGCGCGCAGCGCGCTATCGCGAGCTGGGGGAGCGCGTGCTGGAGGGTGGTCTCCGCGCGGAGGACTGGGACTGGCTGGCCGGCGAGGCGCGGGTCGGGTCGACGGAGCTGGCCTCGGTGCTGCGCCTCTCGGCCTGGGCGCGGGGGCGAGGCGTCGCGGCACCGCCCGAGGTGATGCAGGTGCTCGATGAGCAGGTGGGCGAGGTCCTCGGCGACGGAGGGCAGTGGTGGTGGCCACCTTCCCGCGCGAGGCGAGCGGCCACGGCCTACGCCTCAGCGCTCGCCAGAACTGACCCCCTGACGCTCGCCAGGATTGACCCCCCTG
>CAYFPX010000313.1:0-6860 GCA_964344945.1 uncultured Enterobacterales bacterium | reverse complement strand
CCCAGGACACCACCGCATCCCCCCCAGGACACCGCCCCCCTCGCCCGCTACCGCTCCACCAACGGCAGAGCATTCGAGTCGAGCGTCCAGTCCCCAGGCCCGAACGACTTCGGATTCTGCCGCGCCCTCCCCGAACACCGAACGCGCAGGAACCGCTCCGCCCACCGCCGCAGCCCCTCTGGATACCGATACGACCAGCCGCCATCTCGGCGAACGCGGGCATAGGTCAGCCACTGCAGGTGCACCGGGTGGTGCTCCACCGGCTCGCCCTGGTGCGGCCCGCCGAAGTACTCGAGCACCCCGCTGTCCCCACGACCCAGGTAGGCATTGTCCGGCGGGCGCCCCAGGGCGTCGGCCCAGTCGAGCATGCCGACCAGGTTCGCTGGCGCGTCGTGTCGCCGGGCCAGCTCCACGAAGCAACGCCCGCACGCCTCTGCGTCGTTGGTCGCGCGGTGGGCCCCTTCGAGCTTGACGTCCAGTCGCTCCGACAGGTCCACCAGCTTGTGGCTCCGGGCGCCCTTGAACCACCGCATGGACAGGTCGACCGTGTCGATCTCCGCCAGAGGATCCGGCCAGGGCAGTCCCAGCCGCCGGAACTCCACGGTCAGGAAGGCCCGGTCGAAGGGGAAGTTGTGGGCCACGCAGATCGCGCCGGAGAGCATCTGCCGGATCTCCCGGCCGTGGTGCTCGAAGTCCGGAGCGTCGGCCACCGCGTCGTCGTCGATGCCGGTGATCTCGGTGACCTTGCGGGGGATCGGCATCCCCGGGTTGAACAGCTTCTGGTACGGCTCGACCCGGGCCACGCGGCCCTCGTCGTCGGCCCAGATCTTCACCGCCGCGAACTCGATGACCCGGTCGCCGTCGTGAGGGTTGAGGCCTGTGGTCTCGGTGTCGAAGGCCACGATGGGCACGTCACGCCAGTTCACGAGCCGCCTCCGTTCAGCAGCGGCGCGACCACGGCCAGGGCGCACTCCTGGGCCTGGTGGCGGTAGGCCAGCCACTGGGTGTGGGCGTCGGGCCCGACCACGTTGGAGATGCCGTAGACCGCGGCGAAGGGCACCTCGGCCTGGGCGCACGCGACCGCGGCGCCGTAGGCCTCCATCTGCTCGAGCTGCCAGCCGTCGCTCAGCCGCCCGGCGAGCACAGCGTCGGTCGTGATCGCCGAGACCGTGAGCACCGAGGCCCGGGGACCGGCCAGCTGCTCCAGCAGTCCCGGATCGCAGGCCAGCGGCTGCGGCGCCCGCGGTACATAGCCCAGGCCCATCGCCGCCACGCCCTCGGACAGGCCCACCCGCTCGGCCACCACCGCGGTGCCGATGCCGTGGCTTGAGGAGTAGGCCCCGGCCGTGCCGACCATCACCACGCCAGCGGGCTGGTGCTCCCGCAGCAGGGTGGCCATGCGGGCCGCGGTCACCACCGGCCCGACCCCGAGGGGCTGGCCGGGGTGTCCCCCGAGCTCCTCGACGACGGCTGAGACCAGAAGGATCACGCGGGTTCACCGGGGCTGCGCACTCGCGGTTCCATTATCCGCTCCGCGCTGCCGACAGGTCCGCCCCGTCCAGGACTGCCAGGGCCAGGCGCCGCGCTTCCTCGAAGCGGGAGCGGACGTCGCCGAGGTCCCAGAGCTTCGCGAACGAGCGGGGCGTGCGCACGACCACCAGCTCGTCGATCCCCGGGTCGGCCTCGGTCCCGCCGGACCGGTCGACCATGTGCACCACGGCTGCGCGGCCGGGGCGCCAGGCCCGCCAGGCCGCCGCTCCGATGCGGTCGGTGAACCCGCCGTCCGCACAGGCCGTCCCGTCCACAACCACCGGGCTGAAGAGCCGCGGGATGGCGCAGCTCGCCGCCACCGCCGGCGCCAGGGGCCCACTGCGGACCAGCCGGTGGCCGCCGTCCGGAGTCATCACGCCCACGGCGAAGGGCCGGGGCAGCTCTTCGAAGGTCGCGGGCACCCGGGTCGCCAGGTCGGCGATCATCGCCCGCATGCTCAGGGCACCGCGCCAAGGCGTGGCGCTGGGCCGCACCATCGCCACCGGGCGCCGCTCGGTCAGGGCCGCGAAGATGTCCCGTGCCGGGTGGCCCGCGGCCCAGAGACAGCCCGCCAGCGCCCCGGATGAGGTCCCGACCACGCCGTCCACCGCGAGCCCAGCATCCTCGACCGCCTGCAGGAAGCCGGTCTGGCGGCCGAAGGCCAGGAAGCCACTGGAGAGCAGGAGGTCGACAGACACTCGCCGCCTCTAACCCCGGCGACCCCACGCGAAGCGCGCCAGCAGCGCGATGGCCACCGCCGAGACCACCGCCGAGGCCAGGAAGAGCACCTGCGGACCGTGGCTGTCCAGGAGCGCCCCGGTCGAGATCATCGCGAAGATCGAGCCCACCCCGAAGGAGCTCGCCAGCAGGATCGACTGGCTGGTGTTCTCCAGCCCCTCGGGCGCACACTCGGCGAAGAGCTGGACCCCTCCGATCCACCAGGCGCCGAAGGTCAGCCCGTGCAGGGACTGGAGAGCCACCTGGAGCACCGGGTCGCTGACCACCGCCGTGCCCCACCAGCGCGGCAGGCTGGCGACCACGGCCATGCTCATCAGGCCCAGGCCGCCGAAGCGACGCAGCAGAGGGGCTCCGGCCCACATCACGGCGATCTCCGCGACCACGCCGACTCCGACCGCGGTGCCCAGCAAGCCGGAGTCGAAGCCCAGGGCCTCGACGTGCAGGCCGTACATGTGGTCGTACATCGACAGGGTGGCCCCGTGCAGCACCGCGATGCCCGCCAGCGGCCGCAGGACTGGATGGTCCCGGAGCGCCCGGAGCGCGGCGGCCCAGTCCACCGGGGGCACCCGCCTCGGCTCGGGCAGGGCCCGGCTCCAGCCCACCATGCCCAGGAACAGCAGCAGGGTCACGACCAGGGGCGCCCGGGGCCAGAGATCGCGGGCGTGGCCGGTCAGCTGCACGATCGCGACGAAGGACACCGAGCCCCAGAGCCGCACCCGGCCGTAGCGCTCTCCCCCCAGCCGATCGACCGCCAGGGCGTCGACCACGGCGAACAAGGGCGTGCGGCAGATCGCCAGCAGGAGCGCCCCGGGCAGCAGCCAGGTCCAGGGCCCGGGTGCCAGCAGCATGGCCCCGGCCGTCGCGGTGCCGATGGCAGCGATGAACACCACCTTGCGCGGGTCCCCGAGCCGATCCGCCCACGCCGCCCACAGCGGCCCGATGAACAGGATGCCCAGCGGAAAGAGCCCCAGCACGCCGGCGATGACCAGGCCGTTGGCACCGGCATCGCTCAGGATCGGGGCGAAGAACGGGTGCAGTGCGCCCAGGCTGCCGACCGAGAGCGTGTACCAGAGCGCGAGCCGGGTGGACTCGCTCAGAGTCCCCACCCGCCGGAGATCGGGATGTCCGCGCCGTTCACGTAGGCGGCCTCGTCGCTGAGCAGGAAGCGGGCGAGCGCCACCACCTCGTCGAGGGTGCCGATCCGGCCGGCCGGGATCTTCGGCACCATCTCGGCCAGCTCCTCGGCCGGCGCCGAGCCCGAGTCGATGAACCCGGGCGAGATGCAGTTCGCCGTGACCCCCCGGTTCGCCCCCACCCGGGACAGCGTGCGGGTCAGGGCGACCACCCCGGCCTTGGCCACATAGTGGGCCGCCACCCGCGGATTCGCCTGGAGCTTCGCCGCGTTGGACATGGAGAAGGTGAGGATGCGCCCCCACCCCCGCTTGCGCATGCTGGGCAGCACCGCCTGGCCCAGGAAGAACACCGGGTCCAGGTTGTTGGCGAACATGCCCCGCCAGCCCTCGGCGGTCTCCTTGAAGAACGGCACCCGGTGGTAGGGGCCGGCGCAGACCACCAGGGCGTCCACCGGCGCGATGCTCGCGACCAGCGCCCCGCAGGCCTCGGGGTCCGAGGCGTCGCACCGCACCCAGTTCGCCCCGCGGGCCTCCAGCTCCTCGGCCCGGGTCGTCCGGCTCGCCAGGGTGATCGCCCAGCCCGCGTCCAGCAGGTCCGCCGCCAGGGCGGCGCCGATGCCGCGGGTGCCTCCGACCAGAAGTGCATGTCGTGCCATGCCCCCGTTTTAACGGTGAAGGGCCGTTAGGACCGAGGCATGGAATTCGGCGCCCTGTCCCTCCTCCCCGCGTTCGCCGCGATCCTCCTGGCCTTCCGCTACCGGAACGTCGTGCTCGCGCTGACCCTGGCCACCTGGCTGGCGGCCACCATGGTCCAGGACTGGAACCCGTTCGCGGGGGTCATGCACCTCGTCGGCACCCTGATCCTCGACGCCGTCGCCGACCGCGACCACATGAAGGTCACGCTGTTCTCGCTCTTCGTCGGCGCCACCGTCGGCATCCTGGCCAACGGCGGCGGCACCCGGGCCCTGGTCGACTTCGTCGTGCGCTTCGCCAAGACCCGCCGCAGCGGCATGGTCGCCTCGTGGCTCTCGGGCCTGACCATCTTCTTCGACGACTACGCCAACTGCCTGATCATCGGCAATGCCATGCAGCCGCTCTCCGACCGGCTCCGGATCAGCCGGGAGAAGCTCGCCTACATCGTCGACTCCACCGCGGCGCCCATCGCCAGCCTCGCCCTGGTCAGCACCTGGGTCGGCTACGAGGTCGGCCTGGTCGGCGCCGGGCTGAAGGCCGCGGGTCAGTCCATCGATGCCTACGCCTTCTTCGTCGAGGGCGTGCCCTACCGCTTCTACTCCCTGTTCACGATCTTCTTCGTCGGCCTGATCGCGTTCACGGGCCGGGACTTCGGCCCGATGGTCGAGGCCGAGCAGGCCGCCGCCGCCAAGGAGCCGGAGCCCGAAGATCCGGCCGCCGAGGCCGTGCCGGTCAGCCGCCTCTGGCTCGCCGTCCTGCCCATCGCCGCCCTCATCGGCGTGGCCGCCTGGGACCTGTGGGCCCAGGGCACCGCCGCGTCGGAGCCCGGCGCCGCACTCTTCGAGATCCTGGGCAACGCCGACGGCTACGACGCCATGCTCAAGGCCTCTGTCGCGAGCACCGTGCTGGCCCTGATCCTCGCCATCGTCCAGCGGGCCCTCGGGCCCAAGGAAGCCTTCGACGCCGCCGTGAGCGGCATGTCCACCCTCTTCGACGCCCTGATCGTGCTCTTCCTCGCCTGGTCCCTGGGCGCCGCCATGGGAGAGCTCCAGGCCGCCGAGTACCTGGTCAGCGTGCTCGAGGGGTCGCTCTCGGCCGCCATGCTGCCCACCCTGGTCTTCCTGGTCGCGGCACTCACCGCCTTCGCCACCGGCACCAGCTTCGGCACCATGGGCATCCTGATGCCGATGGTCGTGCCCCTGACCTTCGCCATCGCCCCGGAGTCGATGCCCATCGCGTTCGCGAGCGTGGGTGCGGTCCTGTCCGGCGCCTGCTGGGGGGACCACTGCTCGCCGATCTCCGACACCACCGTGCTCTCCAGCCTGGGCACCGGCTGCGACCACGTGGCCCACGTGCGCACCCAGCTGCCCTACGCCTTCGCCACCGGGATCATCAGCGTCGTCGCGGGCACCCTGCCGGTGGGCCTGGGGGCGCCCTGGTGGATCTGCCTGGTGGTGGGGCTGGCGGCCTGTGTCGGGACCGTCCAGATCCTGGGCCGGGACCCCCTGGCCGCCTGAGCCCGCCGACCAGGACGAGCGCCAGCAAGCCCGGTGCCAGACCCGCTCCCCGGGCCTGGGGACGGGAGACAGAGAAGGCTCACGGGTTCAGTGCACTCCCGGGTAGACTGAACACATGTTCAGGTACAACCCGCCTTCACCCTTCGACCCGACCTCTGTCGACTGGCTCGGGGAGCCGCCGGATGCCACGCTCGACGTCCGCATCGACGACGCCCGCAGCATCCTCTCCCACAACGACGGCCCGGACCTGCCGTTCAACTGGAGCGTGAACCCGTACCGGGGCTGCTTCCACGGCTGCACCTACTGCTACGCCCGGCCGACCCACAACTGGTGGGACCTGGGCGCCGGCACGGACTTCGAGCGGGTGCTGCTGGTGAAGCCCAGGGCCGCGGAGCTGCTCGCCGCCGCCTTCGAGCGCCGATCCTGGCCCGGCGAGCTGGTCTTCTTCTCCGGCAACACCGACTGCTACCAGCCCCTGGAGCGCACCTGGGGGCTCACCCGGGCCTGCCTCGAGGTCTGCCTGGACTACCGCAACCCGGTGAGCGTGCTGACCAAGTCGGCCCTGGTCGCTCGGGACGCGGACCTGCTGGCCGACCTCGCCCGAAAGGCCCACGCCCACGTCACCGTGTCCATCGGGATCTGGGACGTGCGGCACGCCAAGGCCGTGGAGCCCTGGGCGCCGCCTCCGAAGCTGCGCCTGCGGGCGGTCGAGGCCCTGGCCCGGGCCGGGGTGCCGGTGGGGGTGTTCATCGGCCCGGTGATCCCGGGGCTGAGCGAGCGGGACATCCCGAAGATCCTGCGGGCGGCCAGGGACGCCGGGGCCCGTTGGACCGGCAAGGCGCTCCTGCGGCTGCCTGAGCCGGTGGACCTGATCTTCGAGGACAGCCTGTTCCGCGCACTGCCCCTGAAGGCCGCGGGTGTCCTGGCGCGGCTCCACCGGATCCGGAAGGGCCGCGTGGCGGACTGGTCCATGGACGGCGAGGTCGGCCCCGAGTGGCAGCTGATCGACGACGTCTTCCACCTGTACAGGGACCGGCTGGGCTTCGAAGACGCCCCCAGGCCGCCCGAGGTGAGTCCGTTCTCCAGGCCGTCGGAGCGGCGGCAGCTGGGGTTGTTTGGCTGAGGGCCGTCGGGGTGGAGCCGGCGACGAGCAGCCCGTCGCTGAGAGGCGACGAACGTCCGTACTTCGGACTTTTGTCAAGCGCCACGTTCATGGGACCACCCCCGCGCCACCAACTAGGGACCACCC
>CAYFPX010000312.1:0-6870 GCA_964344945.1 uncultured Enterobacterales bacterium | reverse complement strand
CCTCGACCCCGTCGCCCGTGCCACCACCGTCGGTGTCGTCGTCCAGCGGGTCCGTGCCGTAGGTGTCGACCTCGTCGCCGTCGGTCAGCCCGTCGCCGTCGGTGTCGTCGGACAGGGGATCGGTGCCGTAGACCGACTCGGAGCCGTCGGACAGGCCGTCGCCGTCGGTGTCGGCGCTGGTCGGGTCCGTGCCGTCGATGTTGATCTCGTCGCCATCGGACAGGCCGTCCCCGTCGGTGTCCTTGTCCAGAGGATCGGTGCCCCAGGTGTCGACCTCGTCGCCGTCGTCCACGCCGTCGCCGTCGGTGTCGGCGTCGTCGGGATCGGTGCCCAGCGCGATCTCCTCGGCGTCGGTGAGCCCATCGCCGTCGGAGTCGGTCGTGGACGGGGTGTCGTCGAAGTAGTCCAGCGGGTCGGTGCCATCGACGAGCACTTCGACGCCGTCGTCCACGCCGCCGCCGTCGGTGTCCGGGTCCATCGGATCGGTGCCGTAGACGTCGACCTCTTCGCCGTCGTCCAGGCCGTCGCCGTCACTGTCCGCGACCAGCGGGTCGGAGCCGTAGGTCAAGACCTCGTCGCCGTCGGACAGGCCGTCGCCGTCGGTGTCGTCGCTCAGAGGCTCGGTGCCCTCGGCGACCTCGTCGCCGTCGTCGAGGCCGTCGCCGTCGGTGTCGGCCTCGGCGGGATCGGTGCCCCAGGTGTTCACCTCGGTGCCGTCGTCCAGGCCGTCACCGTCGGAGTCGGTGTCGTTGGGGTCGGTGCCCAGGGCCGCTTCCTCGGAGTCGGACAGGCCATCCCCGTCGGAGTCGACCTCTTCGACGACGTCGTCGGAGCCGTCGGTGGGATCGGTGCCGTCGACCAGCACCTCCACGCCGTCGCCCACACCACCACCGTCGGAGTCCTCGGTCAGCGGATCGGTGCCGTAGGTCAGGACTTCGTCCCCGTCGGTCAGGCCGTCGGCGTCGGTGTCGTCGTCGGCCGGGTCGGTGCCGTGGGTGTTGACCTCCTCGCCGTCGGCCAGGCCGTCGCCGTCGGTGTCGCTGGTGGTGGGGTCGGTGCCGTAGGTGTTCACCTCGTCGCCGTCGTCGAGGCCATCGCCGTCGGTGTCCGCCACGCTGGGATCGGTGCCGTGGGTGCCCTCCTCCGCGTCGGTGAGGCCGTCACCGTCGGAGTCGATGTCCACGCCAGCGTCGTCGGTCGGGTCGTTCGGATCGGTGCCGTCGACCAGGACCTCCAGGCCGTCAGACGTGCCGCCGCGGTCGGAGTCCTCGTGGTTCGGGTCGGTGCCGTGGGTGTTGACCTCCTCGCCGTCGCTCAGGCCGTCGTCGTCCGTGTCGCTGTCCGCCGGGTCGGTGCCGTGGACGTCGACCTCGTCGCCGTCGTCGAGGCCGTCGCCGTCGGTGTCGGTGCTGAGCGGATCGCTGCCCAGGATCAGGACTTCGTCGCCGTCGCTCAGGCCATCGCCGTCGGTGTCCGCCACGTCGGGATCGGTGCCCAGGGCGGCCTCTTCGCCGTCACTCAGGCCATCGCCGTCGGCGTCCGCCTCGGCGACCGTGTCGTCGCTGGGGTCGTTCGGATCGGTGCCGTCGACCAGGACCTCGACGCCATCGGACACGCCGCCGCCGTCGGTGTCGTCGCTCAGCGGATCCGTGCCGTGCAGGGTGACCTCTTCGCCGTCGCCCAGACCGTCGCCGTCGCTGTCGTCGGAGAGCGGGTCCGTGCCGTAGCTGCTCTCGTCGCCGTCCCCGAGGCCATCGCCGTCGGTGTCGGACTGCAGCGGGTCGGTGCCCAGGGTCAGGACCTCGTCGCCGTCGTCCAGGCCGTCGGCGTCGGTGTCGGGGTTGGTCGGGTCGGTGCCGTAGCTCAGCACTTCGTCGCCGTCGGAGAGGCTGTCGGAGTCGGTGTCCCCGTCCAGCGGATCCGTGCCGTAGGTGTTCGCCTCCTCGCCGTCGCTGAGGCCGTCGCCGTCGGTGTCGCCCTCGAGGGGATCGGTGCCAGCGGCGACCTCCTCGCCGTCGTCGAGGCCGTCACCGTCGGTGTCCGCGATGCCCGGGTCGGTGCCGTGCACGGTCTCTTCGTCGTCGGTCAGGCCGTCGCCGTCGCTGTCCGTCACGCTGCCGGAGTCGTCGCTGGGATCGTTCGGATCGGTGCCGTCGACCAGGACCTCGACACCGTCGTCGGTGCCGCCGCCGTCGGTGTCCGAACTGAGCGGATCGGTGCCGTGGGTGTTCACCTCGTCGCCGTCGCTCAGGCCATCGGTGTCGGTGTCGTCGACCGCGGGGTCGGTGCCGTGGGTGTTCACCTCGTCGCCGTCGTCGAGGCCGTCGCCGTCGGTGTCCACCACGTTCGGGTCGGTGCCGTGACTGTTGACCTCGGCGCCATCGCTCAGGCCGTCGCCGTCGGTGTCGGAGACCAGCGGGTCGCTGGCGTGCAGGTCGACCTCGTCGCCGTCGTCCAGGCCATCGCCATCGGAGTCGGTGGCGTTGGCATCGGTGCCGTAGACATTGAGCTCGGTGCCGTCGTCGAGCCCATCGCCGTCGGTGTCGGCCAGGGTCGGGTCGGTGCCGTGGGTGGTGATCTCGTCGCCGTCGCCCAGGCCGTCGCCGTCGGTGTCGGCGTCGTCGGGATCGGTGCCCAGGGCCGCCTCCTCGGCGTCGGTCAGGCCGTCGCCGTCGCTGTCGGTGGCGTCGGACACGTCGTCGCTCGGGTCGTTCGGGTCGGTGCCTTCGACCAGCACCTCGACGCCGTCGTCCACGCCCCCGCCGTCGCTGTCCTGGACAGTCGGGTCGGTGGCCCAGGTGTTGACCTCCTCGCCGTCGCCCAGGCCGTCGCCGTCGGTGTCGGACACCAGCGGGTCGGTGCCGTGGGTGTTCACCTCGTCGCCGTCGCCGAGGCCGTCGCCGTCGGTGTCGTCGAGGCTCGGGTCGGTGCCGTGGGTGCTGACCTCCACCCCGTCGTCCAGGCCATCGCCGTCGGTGTCCGCGACCAGCGGGTCGGTGCCGTGGGTGTTGACCTCGTCGCCGTCGCTCAGGCCGTCGGCGTCCGTGTCGGAGCTGGTCGGGTCGCTGCCGTGGGTGTTGACCTCGTCGCCATCGTCCAGGCCATCGCCGTCGGTGTCAGCCACCGAGGGATCGGTGCCGTAGACCGTCTCCTCGGCATCGGTCAGGCCGTCGCCGTCGGTGTCGAGCTCGGTCTCGGCGACGTCGTCGGTGGGATCCAGCGGGTCGGTGCCGTCGCTCAGGAGCTCGATGCCGTCGCTGGTGCCGCCGCCGTCGGTGTCGCTGTTGGTCGGGTCCGTGCCGTAGGTGATCGCCTCGTCGTAGTCGCTGAGGCCGTCGCCGTCGGTGTCCGCGTTCAGCGGATCGAGGCCGCTGGAGACCTCGGTGCCGTCGTCGAAGCCGTCGCCGTCGGTGTCGGCCACGGTCGGGTCGGTGCCCAGGGCGGCCTCCTCGGAGTCGGTGAGGCCGTCGCCGTCGGTGTCGGTGCCAGCGATGTCGTCGGTCGGGTCGTTCGGGTCGGTGCCGTCGATGATCTCGGCGCCGTCGGAGGCGCCGCCGCCGTCGCTGTCGGAGTCCAGCGGGTCGGTGCCGTGGACGTTGACCTCGTCGCCGTCGCTCAGGCCGTCGGAGTCGGAGTCGGAGTCCAGCGGGTCGGTGCCGTGGTTGAGCACCTCGTCGGCGTCCTCGAGGCCGTCCGAGTCGGTGTCGTTCACCGTCGGATCGGTGCCGTAGACGTCGAGCTCGTCCGGGTCGCTCAGGCCGTCGCCGTCGGTGTCGGCGCTGTTGGGATCGGTGCCCAGGGTGAGCTCGGTGCCGTCGTCGTAGCCGTCGCCATCGGTGTCGGGGCTGGCCGGGTCGGTGCCGTAGAGGTCGACCTCGTCGCCGTCGAGCAGGGTGTCCCCGTCGGTGTCTGAATTCAGCGGATCGGTGCCCCAGGCGGAGACCTCCGCGCCGTCCTCCAGGCCGTCGGCGTCGGAGTCGGGGTCCAGGGGATCGGTGCCGCTCAGATCGAGCTCGTTGAAGTCGCTGAGCCCGTCGCCGTCGGTGTCGCTGTTGAGGGGGTCGGTGCCGTGGGTGTTGACCTCGTCGCCGTCTGTGACGCCGTCGGCGTCGGAGTCGTCGTTGAGCGGGTCGGTGCCGTAGGTGATCACCTCGTCGTAGTCGTCGACGCCGTCGGCGTCGGAGTCCGTGCTGTTCGGATCGGTGCCCAGCACCGCCTCTTCGCTGTCGGTCAGGCCGTCGCCGTCGGTGTCCGTGGTGTCGAGGATGTCGTCGGTCGGATCCAGCGGATCGGTGCCGTCGGCCACCTCGACCCCGTCGCCGGTGCCACCGCCGTCGGTGTCGGACTTGTTCGGGTCGGTGCCGTGCACGTTGACCTCGTCGCCGTCGCCGAGGCCGTCGCCGTCGCTGTCGTCCTTGAGGGGATCGGTCCCCCAGGTGTCCAGCTCCTCGCCGTCCTCGAGGCCGTCGAGATCGGTGTCCGGGTCGTTCGGGTCGGTGCCCTGGCTGATCTCTGCGTCGTCTCGCAGGCCGTCGGCGTCGGTGTCGGTGCTGTTGGGGTCGGTCAGGTAGACCGCGACTTCGTCGAGGTCGTCGAGGGTGTCCCCGTCGGTGTCGGCGCTGTTCGGGTTGGTGCCGTAGAGGAGGATCTCCTCGTCGTCGGTCAGGCCGTCGGAGTCGGTGTCGTTGCTCGCCGGGTCGGTGCCGTAGGTGTTGACCTCGTCGCCGTCGAGCAGGCCGTCGCCGTCGGAGTCCTGGTCGAGGGGATCGGAGCCGTAGGTCAGGGCCTCCTCGCCGTCGGAGAGGGTGTCGCCGTCGGTGTCGGCGTCGAGCGGATCGGTGCCGAAGAAGCTCGACTCCTCCCCATCGCCCAGGCCATCCCCATCGGTGTCGCCGTTCGCCGGATCGGTGCCCAGGGTCGTGACCTCAGCGCCGTCGGGCACCTGGTCGCCGTCGGTGTCGTCGTTGGTCGGGTCGGTGCCGTAGAGGTTGAGCTCGTCGCCGTCGTCGAGGCCGTCGCCGTCGGTGTCGGCGTTGTTCGGGTCGGTGCCGAGCACCGACTCCTCGGTGTCGAGCAGGCCGTCGCCGTCGGTGTCGGCGGTGGCGGAGATGTCGTCGGTGGCGTCGAGGGGATCGGTCCCGTCGACCGAGACCTCGACGCCGTCGCTGGTGCCGCCGCCGTCGGTGTCGGCGGTGTTCGGGTCGGTGCCGTAGGTGGCGAGCTCCGCGTCGTCGGTCAGGCCGTCGGAGTCGCTGTCGGTCGCCAGCGGGTCGGTGCCGTGGGTGAGGACCTCGTCGCCGTCGGTCAGGGTGTCGCCGTCGGTGTCGCTGGCCAGGGGATCGGTGCCGTAGAGCCCCGTCTCCTCGCCATCCTGGAGCCCGTCGCCGTCCGAGTCGGCGTTGGCGGGATCGGTGCCGTAGATGTTGGCCTCGTCGCCGTCGCCCAGGCCGTCGCCGTCGGTGTCGGCGGTGGTCGGGGAGGTGCCGGTGAGGGTGACCTCGTCGCCGTCGCTGAGGCCGTCGCCGTCGGTGTCGACGTCCAGCGGGTCGGTGCCGTAGGTCCCCACCTCGTAGCCGTCGGACAGGCCGTCGCCGTCGGTGTCGGCGGCGCCGGGATCCGTGCCCAGGGCGAGCTCCTCGGAGTCCGTGAGGCCGTCACCGTCGGTGTCGGTGGTGTCGGCCACGTCGTCGGTGGGGTCGTTCGGATCCGTGCCATCGACGCTCACCTCGACCCCGTCGCTCACGCCACCGCCGTCGGTGTCGCTCAGGGTCGGGTCCGTCAGGTGCACGTTGAGCTCTTCGCCGTCGGACAGGCCGTCGCCGTCGGTGTCGGCGTTGGTCGGGTCGGTGAGGTGGGTGTTGATCTCCGACCAGTCGTCGAGGCCGTCGGCGTCGGTGTCGGAGCTGTTGGGGTCCGTGCCGTGGACCAGGAGCTCGTCGGCATCGGTCAGGCCATCGGCGTCCCCGTCGTCGGTGAGCGGGTCGCTGCCGTAGAGGATGACCTCGTCGCCGTCGGAGAGGCCGTCGAGATCGGTGTCGGTGCTGGTCGGGTCCGTGCCGTACAGGAAGATCTCGTCGCCGTCGCCCAGGCCGTCACCGTCGGTGTCGGCGTTCGCCGGGTCGGTGCCGGCCAGGGCCTCCTCGGAGTCGGTCAGGCCATCGCCGTCGGTGTCGCCCGCGGTCAGGTCGTCGAGTGGGTCGTTGGGATCGGTGCCGTCGACCAGGACCTCGACGCCATCGGTGGTGCCACCCCCGTCGGTGTCGGACAGGGTGGGATCGGTGCCGTAGATGTTGATCTCGTCGGAGTCCTCGAGCTGGTCACCGTCGGTGTCGGCGTTGTTCGGGTCCGTGCCGAGCACGCTCTCCTCGTAGTTGGTCAGCCCGTCGCCGTCGTCGTCGGCGACCCCGGCCGCGTCGTCGCTCGGGTCCGCCGGGTTGGTGCCGTCGAGCACCTCGTCCGGGTCGCTGGTGCCGCCGCCGTCGGTGTCCTCCAGGGTCGGGTCGGAGCCGTAGAGGGTGATCTCGTCGCCGTCGAGCAGGCCGTCGTTGTCGGTGTCGGTGTCGAGGGGATCGGAGCCGTAGTTCAGGACCTCGGCGCCGTCGTTCAGGCCGTCGCCGTCGGTGTCGGCGTCGGTCGGGAAGGTGCCGTAGGTGTTGATCTCCTCGCCGTCGTCGAGGCCGTCGCCGTCGGTGTCGGCGCTGGCGACGTCGGTGCCGTAGAGGGTGACCTCGTCGTAGTCGCCGATCCCGTCGCCGTCGGTGTCGGTCAGGGTCGGGTCGGAGCCGTAGAAGCCGACCTCCTCGCCGTCGCTCAGGCCATCGCCGTCGGTGTCGGGGTTGCTGGCGTCGGTGCCGTAGAGGGTCTCCTCGG
>CAYFPX010000311.1:0-6877 GCA_964344945.1 uncultured Enterobacterales bacterium | reverse complement strand
GGCGTGGTAGCCCCGCTGCATCACGTGGCGCTGGGCGATGTCCAGGATGCGCCGGCGGGTCTCGCCGCGGGGTCCGCTCATGGGTCCAGTCTAGCCGATGTCCGGGTCTCAGCGGTGACCGACTTCTTCCTGTGGATCAGCCCCAGCACCGCCAGCAGGGCCAGTCCGAGGCCCGGAGAGGGGGTGGCGGTGGCGCATCCGCCACGGAGGAAGGGGCCTTCGGAGGACTCGGTCTCTGGCACTGCGGGCTGGCCGGCGATGAGCTCGACCACCCGGGTGGGGGCGACCGCGTCGCCGTCGCGAGCCAGCCCCTGGAGGTAGAGGCCGTCGGCGTGATCCCCGGGGGACTCGAGGGTGCCGCTCCACAGACCGTCGGCGAGGGTGAGGTCACCGAGGGCGGGGGAGGCCTCGTCGAGCTCGTCGGCCAGGGCGGCGAGGTGCAGGTCCAGGGTGGCGTCGGCGGCGCCGGCGGCGCCCACGTGCAGGGTGCCGCTGTCGTCCAGGGCGGCCCAGATCGCGGGGGTGTGGCCCTTGGACTGGAGGACCGCCGGGATGTGGTCGGCGCCGGGGCCGATCAGGTCGTGGTAGAGCGCCTCGTCGCCCAGCAGCTCGGCCCGCAGGAAGCGCCCGGCGAGGTGCCCCGCGTGGTCCCGCTGGGACACGTCGTCCATGGACTCCTGCTCCCACTCGAAGTCCGTCACCGCCTGGTGGCCGGCGCCGGTGATCTCCACGTGCAGGGCGCGGCGGGCGCTGGCGATCTCGTCGAACCAGTCCTGGACCATGTCCGGGGGGCTGGTCTCGTCTTCGGAGCCGGCGACGTAGAGGGCGTTGCCCTCGAAGGCGGCGAGGTTGTCGTAGTAGGAGGGCTCGCCTTCGTAGGGCATCATCGCGACCAGGTGCTCGATGCGGGGCTCCAGCGCGATGAGCCGGCCCAGGGTCGCGCCGCCCATGGAGTGGCCCATGGCCGCGAGCTCGCCGCCATCGACCAGGTCCGTGAACGGGGTGGGGGAGCGGGCCGACTCGGCCTCGACGAAGTCGATCAGGGCGACCGTGTCCCAGGCGAAGGCCTCCATGTCGAGGTTCAGGCCGGTCTCGGTGTCGGTAGCGGCGACCACGAAGCCCCAGCTGGCGACCTCGGCGGAGAAGTCCTCGTACATCCAGGCGGAGCCGAGCCAGCCGTGGAGCTGGGCGACCAGGGGGTACGGCCCGGTGTCGACGGCCGCGGGGGTGTTCTCGCCCTCGGAGAGCGAGGGGTAGAAGATCCGGCCGTACACCGTGCCCTGGCCCGGCTCGTCGAAGGCCACGTCCCGCCAGCCGACCGGGTGTGGCCCCGTGGTGGCGTGGGCGAGGCTGAGGGCGAAGAGCGTCGTGAGCATGGGGACCTCCGGTGGGGGATCCCTACTTACTTACTAATCAGTAAGGGACGCAAGTCCCTTTCTCGAGATGGTGCTCAGTGGGCCCTGCGGCGCAGTCCGACGAGGCCCGCCAGCATGGTCAGCAGGGCGATGCCGCTGTTGCTGGGCTCGAGGGCGGTGCAGCCCCCCTCGACCACGCCCTCTTCCCGTCGCTCCTCGCGGGAGAGCTGGCGGAACTCGCTCTCGCAGTCGCCGGGGTTCTCGGTCCAGCCGACCCCGCAGACCTCGAAGCGGTCCTCGAAGCTGTCGTTGTGCTCGATGAACCTGAACTGGGTGCGGTCGGTGATGTTGCTCGTGTAGAGCACCAGGTCCTCGGTGGCCTGCTCCGGTGTGTACCGCATGCGGATGCGGCTGAAGTAGGTGCCCCAGCTGCCGTTGCTGTGGCCCAGCTCCCGGATCAGGTCGTCGGGCAGGGCCTCGCCCTCGGGGCAGGGGTCGCAGTGGTAGCTGTTCCAGCCGTACTCGAAGACCCAGCCGGCTTCGTCGTGACCGTCCAGGGCAGCGGAGACCTCGGCGGCGTAGCGGTCGTCCAGGGTGTCGTCGGCCGCGAGCATGCACTCGTTCCAGTCGATCTGGCGCTCCTCGTAGTTGGCGATGCCCAGGCGGCCGTCGCCGCTGTCGGTCAGGGCGTAGATGACCACGTCCTGGACGCCGGGGGAGTTCACCGTGCCCAGGCGGATCGGCAGGCTGAAGGCCTCGCTGGTGTAGGCGATCTGGAGCGGGTCCAGGGTGGTCGTGCCGAAGTTCTCCGCCAGGTCGACCTTGGCGGCGAGGAAGTAGCTGCCGCTGTCGATGTAGTCCTGGAGCATGTCCTCGGTGGCGGGGTCGAGGGTGTAGCCGTGGGTGTTGAGCCATCCGACCAGGCCGCTGGACTCCTCGGCGGAGAGCACGACCAGCTCGTAGTCGCCGACGGTGAACTCGGCTTCGACGTCGACGGTGGCGTAGGTGCCCGAGTCCAGCGCGGCGGAGCCCGTGTCGGCCCAGGAGCCGGTGTCCCAGGTGTCGTCCTTCGAGCAGCCCAGGGCCCGGGGCTCGTAGTGGTCGTGGAAGTCGTCGCAGGTGTACCGGACCAGGCGGGGGCCGCTGTAGCGCTCGACCTCTTCGAGCACCGTGGGCGAGAGCACGCGCACGTCGTCCTCGTCGAGGACCTCGGGCACTGGGATGACCATGGCGAACTGGTTGAGGGGGCCCTCGTAGTCGTTGATGAGGGTCAGGGTCGTGCGCTGGTCCTCCCGAGCCAGGATGACCTGGCTCGTCTGGTTGACGAGCTCCGTGTCGGCGTCGGCCACGAAGGCGCCGCAGAAGGCGTGGGCGGGTGAGGCGAGCAAGGCGAGTGTGGTCAGCATCGGGGGTTCCTCCGACGCCACTGTCGCTCGCAGGCGGGCCGATCGCTATGTCGCCCAAGCACTCTTCGTGGGCCGAATTCGCGCCAGGTGGTGCAGTATCGAAAGAACTAGTGGAAGTTCAGCAGCCCCGTCGCGATCAGCCACCAGTAGAAGGTGATGCGCGGGATGCGCAGCAGGCTGACGGCGAAGAAGGTCCGGTACGGCAGCTGGATCGAGCCCGCGGCCCAGCAGGCCACCGAGTAGGGCAGGGGAGAGAGGGCCCCGATGGCCAGGGCGGCGACGCCGTAGCGCTCGACGAGCTCGTAGGCCCTGGCGCCGCTGCCGGAGATCACGCGCTGGAAGACCGCCGCGTGCCGGAGGCGCCGGCCGAGGTTCCAGGCGAAGGTCCCCCCCACCAGGCTGCCCAGGCTGGCCGCCAGGACCATCTCTGCGGCACCCAGGCCCCCGAGCTCCCCGAACCCGAGCAGGATGTCGTGAGGGAAGGGGATGGGGAAGGTGTCGAGCAGCATCCAGCAGAGGCCGATACCGGCGGCGCCCGTGGCGTCGACGAAGCCCTGGCTGAAGGCGGTCAGTGGTTCCCGGAGGGTGGTTGCGGCGATGTAGACGAGCCCGATCACGCCCAGGATGGACAGCACGGTCTGGCGCAGGAAGCGCCCGGAGCGCAGCTTGGGGGTGGGGGAGGCCATGTTCATGCGGTGGTATCCGGATCGGCGAGCTGCCAGCCGCCGAAGGCCTGCTCGAGCTGCTCGGCTACGGCGAGGGTGAGGGCGTCGTTGCGGCGGCGGCCGATCACCTGGACCCCGTTGGGCAGGCCGGTCTCGCTGCCCAGCCCGGTGGGCACGGCGGTCGCCGGCAGCTCCAGGGCATTGATGGCGCCGCAGTAGCTGAAGCCCAGGGTGCCCCGCAGGCAGTCCCAGCGGTGCCTGGGCGCGGCCCGGTGGAAGCTGGGGCAGATCAGCACGCCGTGCTCGCCCAGGCGGTCCTCGACCTCCTGCTGGAAGTCCAGGCGCCGCTGGAGCACATCGTCGGCCTTGCCCCCGAAGCGGCTGAAGAGGCGCTCGAAGGTGGCCAGCCCCAGGCTGGGGCCGATGTGGTCGCTCTGGCGCAGGGGCCAGCGGAGCAGCTGCTGCCCCAGGCGCACACGGTCGCCGCCGCCCGCGAGGGTGTCGGCGAAGGTGGTCGCGCTGCCGTGCCCGAGGCCGAAGGCCCAGACGGCGAGGGAGTCGCCGATGCGCTCCGGCCGCCACTCGCCCACCTGGAAGCCCCGGGCTCGCAGGGCGTCGGTGGCCCGGCGGACCGCCTCGCGGGTGTCGGCGTCGGGGCTCGCGATGCCGTTGTCGTCGAACCACCAGACCCGGACCCGGGAGAGATCGATGGTCTCGGGGTCGAGGCTGGGGGCGGCGACGGTGTTCGGGTCCTCGCCGTCTGGGCCGGCCAGCAGGGGGATCAGGGCCCGGAGGTCCGCGACGCTGCGGCCGATGGGGCCCAGGCACTTGTAGCGGCTGATCAGCCCGCGGGTGCTGTCGGGGTAGGTGCCGGTGTGGGGGATCAGGCAGCTGCTGGTCTTGTGGCCCACTGTGCCGTTGAAGACGCACGGCATGCGGATCGAGCCCCCGGTGTCGCCGGCCAGTCCGACCGGGGAGCCCCCGGCGGCGACGATGGCGCCTTCGCCCCCGCTGGAGCCGCCGGCGGTGCGGCCGAGGTCCCAGGGGTTGCGGGTGCGGCCGTAGACCTTGTTGTAGGACTCGTACCAGGTCAGCGCCTCGGGCACGTTGGTGGTGCCGAGGAAGATGAAGCCGGCCTGGCGCATGCGGCGCACGGTGGTGGCGTCGCGGGTGGCGATCCGGTCGCGACGGGCGGTGAGGCCCGCGGTCTGAGGGAAGCCGGCGAGCTGGAACTGCTCCTTCACCGTGGCCGGCACGCCCAGGAAGGGGGGCAGGTCGGTGTCTCCTGCGGCGATGCGGGCATCGGCGGCGTTGGCTTCTCGTCTTGCGAGGTCGTAGCGGGTGCGCACGACCGCGTTGATCGCGGGGTTGACCTGTTCGATCCGGGCGATGTGGGCCTCGACCACCTGGCGGCTCGTGAGCTCACCGGTGCGGATCGCGTCGCGGAGCTGGACCGCGGACCGCTGGATGGGGGCGGTCACGGCGCCAGCCCCGGCAGCAGCGCGAACGCCCGCTCGCCCAGGGCGGTGAGGTCATCGGAGCACCCCCGATCGCGCCAGGAGCGCAGGACCGCGCGGACCAGGCCCATCATCGCGCCTGCGAGGAACTGGGCCTCGATCGCCGGCAGGGTCTGGGAGAGGTGCTCGGTCATCGCCTCCTGCCACTGCATGTCCAGGCTGGCCTCGGTGGCGATGAGTGTGGTGCAGGTGGCGATGATGCGGCCCTGGGCCACGTACTCGACGCGGCTGTCGGTGAAGTGCGCCGCGCTGGCCATGCAGGCCTGGCGCACGCCTTCGAGCCCGGGGACCGAGCGGGCGAGCTCCTCGCGGAAGGCCGCGAGGCGACGGGTCTGGCGGGGAAAGACGATCGCTTCCTTGGTGGGGAAGTAACGGAAGAAGGTTCGCCGGCTGACCAGGGCGTGCTCGGCGACGGCGTCGATGGTGACGGCGTCGTAGCCGTGTTCCTGGAACAGTCCATAGGCGGCATGGATCAAGGCCTCCCGGGTCGCTTCCTTCTTGCGTTCGCGCAGGCCGAGCTGGGGAGTCGCGTGCATGGCAGCCGGATAACACAACTGGCACTGGGTGCCAGTTGGCACCGGGTGTCACTCGTAGGCGAGCGCCTCCAGGACGGCCCAGTGGTGCTTCAGGGCGACCAGGGCTTCGTCGAAGTCCAGGTACTCGGTGGTGTCGCGGATCGTGTGGTAGTGCCGGCTGAGCTGGCGGGTGGCCCAGTGTGCCGGCACGCCCTGGGAGATGAACGGGACGTGGTCGCTGCCCAGGCCGGGCTGGCCGCCGTCGACTGGATCCAGGCCCGCGGCGATCGCGGCGTCCAGGCTCAGCTCGCGAAGCCAGTCGTCGGTGGCGGAGACGTAGTAGGTGCCTTCGTCGCTCCAGAGCACGTCGAGGTTGATCAGACCCTCGATGTCGCTCACGTCGTGCTGTTCCACGTATGCGATCGCCCCGCGAAGGCCCTGTTCCTCGCCGCTGGTCGCCAGGAACACGACGGTCTTGCGGGGCCGTTCCTGCCGGAGCTTCCGTGCCAGCAGTGCCATTGCACCGATGCCCAGAGCGTTGTCGAAGGCGCACTCGCTGATGTCCCAGCTGTCGTAGTGCCCGGTGACGAAGATGCGGCCGCCTTCGGTGCCGCTGATCACGCCCACCACGTTGTCGCTCACGTGGTCCAGGTGCAGGGTGCTCTCGATGTGTACGCTGGCGGTCTGTCCCTGGCGCTCCCAGAGCGCGTCGCCCACCCGGTTGTCCACGGCCAGGCTCGGCAGGCTCACGCCTTCGAGGGTGTGGCCGACCTCGATGAGCTTGGTGCCGTCGGGGTCCTGGTCCTCGGTGATGCGGACGAGGCCCTCGGCCCCGCTGAACAGGGCATCGGCGAATTGTTCCGCGCGGCTGCCGTCGTCGCTCGAGGCGAGGTACACCCGCCCTTCGAGCTCGCCTTCGGTGGTCAAGGCGCCCAGCTCGCTCTCCAGCTCCGGGCTGGGGCTCAGGGGCAGGGCTGGCCAGCTCTCGCCGTCTACGGTGATGGTCGCCTCGCCGCCGGTCCAGGCGTCCCAGGTGAACGGGACGGCCTCGATGTCCTCGAGCCCGGCCCTCACGAACAGGTCCATCACCGCGGCTCGGGCCAGCCACTCGTTGTCCGTGGCGACCATGCGGTGGCCGATGTCGGTCAGCGCCCGCGTCGCGGCTTCGAGCTCCGCCTTGGTGAAGGGGTCCGGCGGCGGCCCGGGATCCTCGCAGGCGAGCACGGCCATCAGGAGCACCACGCGATCACCCTCCGCCCTGGATACTCCCACACCAGCGTGTCTCCCTGTCGGGTCACCCGCAGCGTGCCGGTGTGGATGCCCCGGAGGTGGCAGGCCCGGCACAGCGTGACCAGGTTCCCCGGCTCGTCGCTGCCGCCCTCCGAACGGAACACGATGTGGTGGGCTTCCACCCGCAGG
>CAYFPX010000310.1:0-6902 GCA_964344945.1 uncultured Enterobacterales bacterium | reverse complement strand
CCGGCACCCTGGCCGACGGCGACGTGGTCACCTGCACGATCACCCCCAGCGACGGCAGCGACACCGGCACCGACGTGAGCGCCAGCGTGACGGTGGGCTCGGGCAACTCGGCGCCGGTGATCACCGCCGTGGCCATCAGCCCCAGCTCTGCGCAGACCGACGACACCCTCACCGCCAGCGCCAGCACGACCGACGCCGACGGCGACACCGTCACCGTCACCTACGACTGGTCCGTGGACGGCACCTACGTGTGGACCGGCGGCACCCTGGACGGGGCGACCTTCTTCGATCGGGACCAGGTGGTCGACGTGGTCGCGACCCCCCACGACGGCACCGAGCTCGGCAGCGCCGCCTCGGCCAGCTCGGTGACCATCGCCAACACCGCCCCGAGCCTGTCCTCGGCCAGCATCAGCCCGGCGGCACCGACCGACAGCGACACCCTGACCTGCAGCGGCAGCGGCTACAGCGACGCCGACGGGGACGCCGACGCCTCGACCTTCGCCTGGGAGGTCAACGGCACCGGCGCCGGCACCGGCGCCTCACTGGCCGCCGGGTCCTTCGCCGACGGCGACACGGTCACCTGCACGGTCACCCCCCACGACGGCACCGACGCGGGCACGGCCGTGACCGCGAGCGTCACCATCGGCAGCAGCAACACGGCGCCGACCATCACCACGCTGTCGGTCAGCCCCAGCAGCCCGCTCACCGACGACGTGCTCACCGCCACCTCCAGCACCTTCGACGCCGACGGCGACACGGTGACGGTCAGCTACGAGTGGGCGGTGGACGGCTCCGTGGTCGCCACCGGCGCCACCCTCGACGGCGCGACGTACTTCTTCGACAAGGGCCAGACCGTCCAGGTCTCCGGCACCCCGAACGACGGCACCACCGACGGCTCCACGGTCAGCGGCAGCCTGCTCACCGTGGGCAACTCGGCGCCGGCGATGCTCGCCGCCTCGGTCAGCCCCAGCTCGCCGACGGCCACGGACACCCTGACCTGCAGCGGCACCGGGTTCAGCGACGCCGACGGCGACGCGGACGCCTCGACCTACAGCTGGGCCGTCAACGGCACCACCGTCTCCACGGGCACCACCCTGGCCGGCGCCTTCGCCGACGGCGACGCCGTGACCTGCACCATCACCCCCCACGACGGCACCGACAGCGGCAGCGACGTCTCGGCGACCGTGACCATCGGCACCAGCACCAACAGCGCGCCGAGCATCTCGGCGGTCGTGGTCAGCCCCAACCCCGCCTACGACGGGGACACCCTCAGCTGCACCTACAGCGGCTACAGCGACGCCGACGGCGACCCGGACGCCAGCTTCCTGGCGTGGACCGTCAACGGCAGCGCCGCCGGCTCCAGCGCCACCCTGAGCGGCAGCTTCGGCCGCGACGACTCGGTGGTCTGCACGGTCACGCCCTTCGACGGCACGGACACCGGCACGCCGCTCTCCGACAGCCTGATCGTCTCCAACACCGCGCCCGGGATCGGCAGCGTGGCGCTGAGCCCAACGAGTCCGGACACCGACAGCACGCTCACGGCGAGCGCCAGCACCTCCGACGCCGACGGCGACACGGTCTCCGTGGTCTACGACTGGACCGTGGACGGCAGCTACGTCTGGACCGGCAGCACCCTCGACGGCGCCTTGTTCTTCGACAAGGGCCAGACCGTCTACGTGGAGGCCACCCCAGACGACGGCAGCGACTTCGGCACCCCGGTCTCGTCGTCCGTCGTGACCATCGGGAACGCCGCGCCGTCGATCACCTCGGTCAGCATCAGCCCGGCGGCGCCCTCGCCCAGCGACACCCTCGTCTGCAGCTACGGCGGCTTCTCCGACCCCGACGCCGATGCCGACGCGAGCACCTACGCCTGGGAGATCAACGGCGCCTCCGCGGGCAGCGCCAGCACCCTCAGCGGTGGTCTGAGCGACGGCGACGCCGTCACCTGCACCGTCACGCCCCATGACGGCACCGACGCCGGCGCGGCTCTGACCGACGCGGTCTCGGTCTCCGCGGCGGCCAACACCCCGCCCGAGGTCACCGCGGTCGCCATCAGCCCCTCCAGCCCCGACACCGACGACGTGCTCACGGCCTCGGCCACCACCGACGCCGACGGCGACCCGGTCACCGTGACCTACGACTGGGACGTCAACGGCAGCTACGTCTACACCGGCGCCACCCTCGACGGCGCCACCCTCTTCGACCGCGACGACAGCGTCCAGGTCACGGCCACGCCGAACGACGGCATGGACGACGGCACCTCGATGACCTCCAGCGCGGTCACCGTGGTCAACACCGCGCCCACCGACCCGGCCATCTCCATCAGCCCGGCCAGCCCGGAGGAAGGCGTCGACGACCTGATCTGCGCCATCGACACCGCCAGCACGGACCTGGACGGCGACGGCATCACCTACACCTTCAGCTGGAGCGTCGACGGGCTGGCCTACCCGGCGGGGGACACCGCCGACACGGCGGTCTGGATCGGCCCGGGCACCACGATCTACACCGACGACACCGTGCCCGCGGAGGACACGGTGAGCGGCGAGACCTGGGTCTGCTCGGTGACCGCCGACGACGGCACGGACAGCTCGGCGACGGTCAGCACCTTCGTCACCGTCGGGGCTGGCGCAGCCAGCGACTACTCCGGCACCTGGACCCTGGACACGGCCGTGTCCTACACCTGCGCCTTCGGGCTGGTGAGCCTGAACTTCAGCCAGGTGATCATCACCGACAGCAACCCCACCATCGTGGTGGCCGAGGCCAGCAGCCAGCCCGGCACGATGTCCGGCAGCTTCTCGACTTCGGTGGACTGGTCGGCGAACAACACCATCTCCGGGTCGTGCACCGAGTCGTACACGATGACCGGGACCTTCCTCGACGCGAACACCTTCGACGGCACCTTCGAGGCGGACTACACGCCGGCGGCGGGCTGCCTCGGCTGCAGCTACCAGAGCTGGACCTTCACGGCGACGAAGTAGGTCGGACTAGTGTCCTGTCTCAGAAGTTCGAACTTCTGAGACAGGACACTAGCAGGCTGAGGAAAAGGGGGAGCCCTTTTCATCAGCCGGCTATCGGCCCCGGAGGCGCTTCAGCACGCCCCGGGCGCGGCCCCCGGGAGGCGTGCCGCCGGCGATGGCCTCCATGTGCTCGCGGACTGCCGCGAGCAGCGCGTCGCGCTCGGTCTCCGGGTCGATCACCAGGGTGCGGTTCCCGGGCATCAGCGCCACCGCCAGCCCGTCGGCCGGGCAGGTGTCCAGGCAGCTGGTCTCCAGGACCCGGCACTTGGACACCGGCCCGTCCTCGGCCCGGGCCCGGCTCTTCAGCCAGCCCTTGAGGTGCTTGCCCGCCGCGCGGCCGCAGCTCGGCTTGGCGTGGCCCGGCTCCCGCTCGTTGATGCAGACGAGCACGACTCCGTGCTCCCAGCAGCTGTTCTCTTCGCGCATCGGAGGGGTCTATCCAGGCGGGGACTTCAGGCCGAGGTCCTCGCGGATCAGGTCGAAGGCCCACTCCACGCCCTGGTTCCCACAGCGGATCAGGGTCATGTCCGGGTCCACGGCGCAGATGTTGGGGATGCTGCCGGTCCAGGACGTGGTCGCGGCCTTGCCGTCGGTGCCGGTGGGCTCGCAGAGCACCGGGTAGCGCTCGTCGGTGCCCACCTCGTCGTCCCAGAGCTCGCAGTCCTCGCCGACGGCGCCGTCCTGCTTGGTCCAGTCCTCGACGTGCACCACCACGAAGGAGAAGCCCACGCCGGTCTCGGCGATGAAGTCGCTGGTCCACTGGGGGAAGCTCCCGGCTTCCTCACGACAGCGTCCTCACCAGGCGCCGGTGAAGTAGAGCAGGTGGTACTCCCCGGCCAGGTCCCACAGACTCAGGTCGTTGCCGCACTGGGCGGTGACCGGCAGGTCCGTGAAGGTGTCGCCGGGCTGGTTGCCGGTCTCGGGGCCCAACGTGCCCGGATCGCTGCCGGGCCAGGCGCACGGCGCAGGCTCGGTGGGCTCGGTGTCGACCGTGTCCTGGGTGTCGACCGTCTCGCCGGTGGGCTCGGTGTCGGTGGTCGAGCCGGTCTCGCCGGTGTCGAGCCCGGTGGCCGGGGTGCCGGTGTCGTCGGTGGGGTCGGTGCCGCCTGGGGGCGGGGGCGCGTCGACGTCGCCGCCGCAGGCCATCAGAGCCAGGGTGAGGAACATGCGGATCAGCCTGCCACACGGGGTTCCCTGGAGCCAGCGCGTGTGCAGGTTGGGGACGACAAGGAGGACGAGATGGCCCTTCACCTCGAAGCCCTCATCGCCAAGGCCCGCCGCGACGGCGCCTTCGACGACCTGCCCGGCCGGGGCAAGCCCCTGGCGCTGGACGACGACAGCGGTGTGCCCGAGGAGCTGCGCATGGCCCACCGCATCCTCAAGAACGCCGACGTCGCCCCGTCGGAGGTGGGTGCGCTGAGCGCCCTCGGCGCCCTGAAGGCCCAGCTCCGAGAGACCACCGATCCGGTGGAGAGGGAGCGGCTGATGCGAGAGATCAGCCGCAAGGACTCGGCGATCCGGCTGAAGCTGGAGCGGGCTCGGCGGCGCTGAGAGACGGATCTTTTTCAGCACCCGCCGCCATGATCGGGCAGGATCGGCGACTGGGTCGCGCCGAAGAGGGCGTGTGGGGGGTTGCATGGACTCACGACGAATCGTGGTGACGCGGTGGCCAGGAGAGCCATCGGACTTCACGCTGGCGCCCGAGGAGCCCGGTCTCCTGGCCACCGGCGTGCTGCACCAGGTCGAGCAGCTCGTGGAGCCGCTGGCCAGCTTCCAGGACGTGCCGCTGATGTTCCGGGCTCCTCCGGAGCTCACCCTGGACGGCGACGAAGAGGCCCTGGTGGACTTCGTCGCCGAGCACGCCGAGCGGCTGCTCAAGGAGGTCCGGCGCTTCCGGAGGGACCGACCGGCCCTGCGGGTGACCCTGGAGCCCTTCGACCTGGGGGTGGTGCTCGAGGTGGCGCTGTTCTCCCAGGTGGCGCGGGCCGAGAAGGCCAGCCGAGCCCCGCTTCGGGCGGAGCGGGTGCTGCTTCCCCACTGAGCGTGGGCGGGTCTCAGCCGGTGCTACCCTTCCGTGGATGGGCACGCGGACGATTTCTTGGGTGCTGGCGGTGGCCCTTGCAGCCTGTCTGCCTTCCGGGGACGACTACCAGGCGATGCGCCAGGATCTGATGGACCTGGACGGTGACCAGTACCCGGCCGAGCAGTACGTCGGCCTGTACCAATACGGCTACCCCCTGGCGGACTGCGACGATCGGGACTTCGACGTGAATCCCGGTGTCGACGAGGTCTGGTACGACGGTGTCGACAACGACTGTGATCCGGCCACCGACGACGACGACCAGGACGGCGACGGGTTCTACGCAGAGGCCCGAGGAGGCACCGACTGCAACGACGAGGACCCGGACCAGTTTCCCGGGAACGAGGAGATCTACTACGACGGCCGGGAGCAGGACTGCGACGACGCCAGCTCGGACATGGACCAGGACGGCGACGGGTACGAGATCCTGATCCATGACGACTGCGACGACACGCGCGCGGACGTCTACCCCGGTGCCCCCGAGGTCTGCGATCTCCTCGACAACAACTGCAATGACGAGATCGACGAGGGCGTCGACACCTGGTGGATCGACGCGGACGGTGATGGCTATGGCAGCGACGAGCTCGGCCCCACGGTCAGCTGCACGCCGGACAGCGGGGCCGTCTACGAGGGTGGGGACTGCGACGACGGGGATGCCACGACGTCCCCCGTGGCCGAGGAGGTCTGCAATGACGGTGCGGACAACGACTGCGACGGCGGGTACTCGCCCTGCGGCTGGCAGTCTGCCCTGACACTTGACGACGCCGAATTCACCATCTCCGGGACCGCGTCCGATGACCAGACGGGTTGGCGCATCGACGGCGGGGCTGATCTCACCGGAGACGGGGTTCCGGATCTCGTCGTCAGCGCCGTGGGGTACACAGACGCCGGCGCACAGGGGGGGGTGTTCGTCTTTGCGGGGCCGGTGACCGCTGACCTCACGTTGGATGATGCGGCGGCGGTCATTGTGGGGGATCCTTCTGGCGGTTCGGTGTCGGCCGGAATCGGGCTCGCCGTCCTACCGAGCACGGCGGGCTCTGCCGCAGCGCTCTTTGTCACGTTGCCGACAGGCCAGGCCTTTGTCTTCAACGCGCCTATGGCCGGCTTGTTGAACGAGTGGGACGCGGACGCCGTCTACCTGGACGGCGTCACGGAGTTCGCCAACAGCATCCACCACGCCGGGGACGTCAACGGCGATCTCATTCCGGACGTGGTCCTCGGCCACGCGGCAGCCAGCCCTGACGGACTCTCCGACCAGGGTGTAGCCAGGCTCTTCCTTCGTGACGAGGACGGTCTGCTGGATGATGAGTCACCCTTGGCAGAGTGGATCGGCGCAGAAGCGGGAGACCAACTGGGCGAGTACGCCGCCGCGGGTGACCTGAATGGTGACGGGCTCGATGATGTGGTGATCGCGGCGGCCGGTGCGAGCGAGGCGCACGACCAGGCTGGAGCGATCTGGGCCTTTCTGGGACCTGCGCCGGACTCAGCACTGTCTGATGCCGATGCGGTGCGAACGGGTGAGAGCGCTGGAGACGGCTGTGGACTTGGGTTGAACTCCTCAGGCGACATCGACGGGGACGGACTGGACGATGTCCTCGTCGGAGCACCTGGCAGCGACCGCGGAGCCCCCTCTGCCGGGTCTCTCTACGTTCTCACAGACCTGGCCCTGAGCTCAGACGCCAGCGTATCTACGGCCCACCTCCAGCTCACAGGGAATACCGAGGACGACATTCTGGGCTACAACGCCGAGGCAGGGGACCTCGACAATGCCGGGCGCACGGACCACGCGGTCGCTCTGATCGGGA
>CAYFPX010000309.1:0-6944 GCA_964344945.1 uncultured Enterobacterales bacterium | reverse complement strand
AGATCCAGAACGGCACCTACGCCGAGGGCGACGCGGTGAGCTTCTCCGCGGTCGTGTCCAGCCCCGACACCGAGTACGCCTTCTTCGTCTCCGACGAAGACGGTGGCGCCCACAGCGGCGTCTGGGTCTACTACGGCTCGGCCGGGGACTGGGCCCACGATCCGGTGAGCATCGGTGACGCCGTGACCATCACCGGCACGATCCTGGAGTACACCACCGAGGACAAGGCCACCCCGGCCAACGCGATCACGGAGGTCGTGATCAGCGCCCACGCGGACTTCGCCGTCACCGGCACCGGCACCCTGCCGGCACCGACCGTCGTCACCACCGCCGAGCTGGCGGACCCGACCATCGCCGAGAACTACGAGAGCAGCCTGATCCAGGTCCAGAACGTCACCGTGACGAACCCGGATCTGGGCTACGGCGAGTGGGAGGTCGATGGCTCCCTGGCCGTCGACGACCTGTTCTTCGCCGTCACCCCGAGCAAGGGCGGCACCTACGCGAGCATCACGGGCCCGCTGTACTTCAGCTTCGGCGCGTTCAAGCTCACCCCCCGGGGTGCCAGCGACCTGGTGCAGTAGCACCCGTTGGGGTGCTGCGGTCTACACCCGCAGCACCCGCAGCCAACGGCCCAGCCGGAGCGCACTCGCCAGCGACTGCGACACGTAGGTCAGCGCCGCGGCGGTGAGGATCCGGCGGGCAGCCTGGGTGTCTCGGGGGTGCAGGACCCCCGTCTCCACGAGCATCGGGAGCGCGCGCCCGAAGCTCGCATCCCACTCGACCGGCAGGGTCACCAGGTGGGCGAGGGTGCGCAGCGCCAGGCTGATCAGGACGAGGACCACGACCATCAGCAAGAACGCGGGGATCCGGATCACCAGGGCGAGCACCGCCATGCCGCCGATGGCCCAGGGCAGCAGGCGCTCCAGGCCGGTGACCCGCTCCGCCAGCGAGGTGCGCAGGGCCAGCTTGCGATCGCCCTCGGCGTGCTGCACGGCGTGTCCGACCTCGTGGGCGGCGACGGTGAGCGCCGTGAGCGAGCGGCCGTGGAAGTGGTTCGCCGTCAGGTGCACCGTGCGGGTGGCCGGGTCGTAGTGGTCCCCGATCGGGTGCTCCTCGACCCGGACCCCCTCGATGCCCTGCCGGAGCAGCAGGTGCGCGGCGAGCTCCGACCCGGACCAGCGGCAGCCGGGCAGGTCGGCCCCGTGCCTGCGCATCACCCACTGCACCCACAGCGAGGGACCGAAGAGCGCCAGGAGCAGGAGGAGGGGGGCCGCGAGCAGGTGCATCAGTCGTCCGAACGCCCCACAGAGGTGACCGCGTCCGCGAGGACCCGCAAGGCCGCCGGGTGGACCGGGCTCAGGGGATGGCCGGGTTCCGGCACGATGCGCGAGGCGTCGAGCAACAGGTGGTCCGCGCTCGGCACCACGGCGTGGCGGGACTTCAGCTTGCGGGCGCCGAGGACCTGGAGCCGCTTCTCGTCGGCGTCGGCGCCGTCGAGGGCGCCGCGCACCAGGGTGACCACGAGGCCGTCGGGCAGCGCGGCGAGCAGGTCCAACTCGACGACTGGCGAGAGCAGCACCAGGCCCTGGACGGCGGCTCCCTGGACCGCGGCCGTGGACGCCACCCAGCTCCCCTGGCTGTGCCCGACGAAGGAGACCCTGTTCGGGTCGGCGCCGGGCTGGGCCAGGGCGCAGGCCAGGGCAGCGTGGGCTTCGGCGACCCGTGCCGTCGGGGTGCCGAGGGCGCCGCCGGTGGCGCCAGTGCCGCCCTTGTCGAACAGCAGGACGGCTGCGCCGGCTGCGACCAGGGCCTCGGCCATTGCCCGGTAGTGGCTCCAGGGCGCGTCCGGCAGGTCGCCCCAGCGGTCCCAGGGCCTGGCTCCCACGAGCACCACCGCGGTGGGGAAGGGGCCCGGCCCAGTGGGCGTCCGCCAGGTGGCTGCCAGGTCCTGGGGATCCGCTGGGCAGGTGAGGTCGGCGGCGGGCTCCGCCGCCTCGCTCGGGACGCTCGGGAGCTCCGGCTCGCAGGAACAGGCCAGCATCAGGGCGGTGAGCATCAAGCGTGGTGGAACTGGATGGCGCCGCCGGGCAGGAAGTAGAGGATCGCCATGTCCCCGCCGGCCACGGTCGGCACGTGGCGGGAGCCCTTCGGCAGCACGACCCAGCCCGGGGGGTGGCCGTCGAAGGTGGGCTCGCCCGCCAGCGCGAAGCAGAGGTCGATCTCCCCGTTGGGGTGGGTGTGCTCGGGGCCGGGGCGGTCCATGTGCACGGCGTCGATGGAGAAGTCCCGGGTGGCGGGGGTGGCCTTGGCCAGTCGGCCGTAGCTCAGCCCCGGGCCGCCCCGCGGGGTGAGCCAGCCCGCCTCCAGGCCCGCCTGGATCCCCGCCCTCACGGCGGCGAGCACGTCGCTGTCCAGGGGCCAGGCGGCGTTGAGGGCGGCGGTCGCGCCCGGGTGGTCGCAGTCCACCCCGGCGAGGTGGGCCAGCACGGGGGCGAGGGTCTCGAGCAGGGTCTCGGCGTCGGCCATCGGAGCTCCGGGGGTGTGGGAGACTCACCCGGCGGCGGCAGGGTCGCAAGCCCCTGGCCGGCCCGATTGACAGATTGTCACGGCTTTCCGGGCCCCTCCAGACCCCGCTGACAACCTGTCTCTACCAGGGAACAAAACCCCTGGAATTCATCACAGATCCCGGTGGCACGACCCTTGCTCAACCACTAAGCGGGGCACCCCGCGAAGGGCCCTCCCGGATCCATGGACTTCACGCGCATCAAGGCCCTGATCACCAAGCGCCGGCTCGGCATCGCCGCCGGCATCGCCGTGGTCGCTGCGCTGCTCGCGGTCGGCACCAACGCCGGCCTGGCCCGCATCGTGGGCCTGCCGGAAGGCGCCGAGCTCGCCGACCTCGGCGTGCTGGTGGCCGACGGCGGCGACAAGGCCGCCTCGGGCAACAAGCGCCCGACTCGCAAGCGCACGGCGTCGAAGCGCTCCTTCGTCGAGCCCATCGTCAAGCGCAACATCTTCGACCCCGACGCGGTCGGCCAGGAGGTCGAGGTCGGCGACTCGGAAGCGGACCGACAGACCGACCTGGCGGTGACCCTGCTGGCCACGGTCGTGGTCGACCCGGAGATCCGCTCCTCGGCGCTGATCGCCGAGGACAAGCGCGACGGCCTGACCCGCGGCTATGGCATCGGCGACAGCCTGCTGGGCGAGGGCGAGATCGTCCGGATCGAGCAGAAGCGCGTGGTGATCAAGCGCACCAACGGCGACGTCGAGTACCTCGCGATGAAGGACGACGACGGCAAGAAGAAGAAGTCCAAGAAGAAGAAGGGCGAAGACGACGACGAGGTCTCCAAGGAGGGCGACAACAAGTTCGTGGTCGACCGCTCCCTGGTCGAAGACGCCGTCGCCAACGTCGAGAAGCTCGCCACCCAGATCCGGGTCGTGCCCCACAAGGGCCCGGACGGCGAGATCGACGGCTACCGGCTGAGCGCCATCCGGCGGGGCAGCCTGTTCGACAAGCTGGGCGTGAAGAACGGCGACATCGTGCACGACGTCAACGGGCACCCCCTGACCAGCGCCGACGGCGCACTCAAGGCCTACCAGGCCCTGCAGAACGACTCGAACTTCACCTTCGAGGTCACCCGTCGGAACAAGAAGCAGACCTTTGAGTACGAGGTGCGCTGATGCGGCTGACTCGCCGAGCGCCCTCATCTGGAGCTGATGTGACCCCTGCCGCTGCTGCTGCGATCCGCCGGCTGTGCCGCTCCTGGGTGACCGCCCTGGCGCTCACGCTCGTGGTCCTGCCCCCCGGGCCGGCCCACGCCCAAGAAGACGACGACGACAGCCCCCGCGCCATCCGCCCGCTGCCCGGCGGCGTGCGGCCCGGGCTGCCCTTCCGCCCCGGGGAGCTGCCGGTGCCGGTCGCACCGCCCAAGGGCAGCGACTTCGACGACGGCGACGACGGCGACGCCGACGACGCCGGCGACGCCGACGACGACAGCGACGAGTCCAGCAGCCAGGGCAGCAAGCGCCAGTCCCGCGACGACGACGACCAGGGCGCCAGCTCTGCCCGCACCACCTCCGGCTCCTCCAGCGGGGGCGACAGCCAGCGCCCGCCGGTGCTCAAGAGCACGGACAAGGTCACGATCGACTTCCAGGACACCGACCTCAACGACGTCGTCAAGTACTTCGCCGAGATCACCGGCCGGAACTTCATCCTCACCGACGATCTCAAGGGCGAGATCACCATCATCTCCCACCACAAGGTCACGGTGGGCGAGGCCTACGAGGCGTTCCTGAGCGCCCTGGAGGTCAAGGGCTACACCACGGTCACCGTGGGCAAGATCACCAAGGTCATCAAGATGAGCGCTGCGGCCCAGGCGCCGCTGCGGGTCTACGAAGGGGACACCATCCCCTACACCGACAACGCCGTCACCCAGATCTTCCAGCTGGAGAACGTGACCGTCTCCGACGTGAGCACGGTGGTCCAGCAGCTCGCCGGGCCGAACGCCAAGTTCACGACGTACCTGCCCACCAACACGCTGATCATCACCGACTCCGCCGTGAACATCCGGCGGATGTGGAAGATCGTGAAGCAGCTCGACGTGGCGGCGCCCAAGTCCACGATCCAGGTCGTGCCGGTGATCTACGCCACCGCCAGTGATCTGCAGCAGATCATCGAGCAGCTCTACGGGGTCGACGACGGCACCCAGGCCTCGTCGTCCAGCTCCCGCAACAAGGACGACAGCCGCAGCAGCCGTCGCCGTCGTCGCAACCGGGACAAGGACAACAACAACAACAGCCAGGCCAGCGGCGCCAGTGCCGGCAAGGAAGGCCGCTACATCTCCAAGATCCTGACCGACGAGCGCACCAACTCGCTCATCGTCCAGGCCAACGAGTCGGCGATGGCCGACATCATCGCCCTGATCAACCGGCTCGATGTCGACGTCGACCCGGCCAGCCGGGCCCAGATCCACGTGGTCTACCTGGAGCACGCCAAGGCCGAGGACGTCAGCCAGGTGCTGAGCAACCTCACCCAGGAGGGCAGCAGCACCAGCAACAACCGCAACAACCGGAACTCCCGGAACACGCCGCGGACCCCCAACCGCAACGAGCGCAACACCCGCGGCCGCGACGAGCGCCCGCCGAACAGCCCTGCCAGCGCCACCGCCATCTTCGACGACGGCGTCAAGGTCACCAGCGACGAGAACACCAACTCCCTGGTCATCGTGGCCAGCCCCGAGTCCTTCGCGGTCATCAAGTCGGTCATCGACAAGCTGGACATCCGCCGGAAGCAGGTCTTCGTCGAGTGCGTGATCATGGAGCTCGGCTCCGAGGACACGTTCGATCTCGGCATCGGCTACCACCTGGGCAGCTACGACGACGCCACCGGCACGCTGGGGTACGCGAGCAGCCAGACCAACGGCAACTCGCTCCTGCTGTCCACCCAGGACCTGCTCAGCGGCCTGGCCCTGGGCGTGCTCGGCGAGGCGATCTCCCTGGAGACCGACGCCGGGTCCGTGAGCATCCCGGCCTTCGGCATCGCCCTGAACGCGCTCCAGGCCAACAGCCAGATCGACATCCTCTCGACCCCGAACATCCTGACCCTGGACAACGAAGAGGCCCAGATCGTCGTCGGTCGGTCCATCCCGTTTCCGGTCAGCTCGGGCCTCGACGCCAACGGCCAGCAGCTCATCAGCTACCAGCGGGAAGACGTCGCCATCACCCTGAAGGTGACCCCCCAGATCAACGAGTCCGACTACGTCACGCTCGAGGTCTTCCAGGAGGTCTCCGAGGTCGAGGAGGACTCCCAGGGCCTCGACCCGGCCCAGTCCGGCTTCATCACCTCCAAGCGCACGGCCGAGACCACGGTCCTGGTGGCGAACAACCAGACCATCGTGATCGGCGGCCTGATGGGCCACACCAACACCAACGTCGAGACCAAGGTGCCCATCCTGGGCGACCTGCCGCTCATCGGCGTGCTCTTTCGCGGGCGCCGCGAGGTCAGCCGGAAGACCAACATGCTGATCTTCCTGACCCCGCACGTGATCAACGAGCCGGCGGATCTGGAAGAGGTCTACCGCATCAAGATGCTCCAGCGGCAGGAGTTCGTGCGGCGCTTCTACGGCAAGACCACCGAGGAGCAGAACGCCGAGCTCAACTCGCTGCTGCGCTACTCGATGAACCTCGTCGACGAGCCCAGCGTCTACCGGGTCCAGACCCGAGAGACCAACAACGTGACCAGCATCGGGGCCATCGACGACTCGGGCAACGACACGGTCCAGGGCGGGGCCCTGTTCGACGACCCCGTCGACGACGAGCTCGTGGACGACCCCGTCGACCCCGGGGACACCACCCCGGCCGACGACGGGACGGAGGTCGAGTGAACGCCGCCCACCTGCAGCGCCTGGAGGACGGTCTCCGCGCTCGCGGGGTGGCGGAGCATCACCTCGCGGACGCCCGCCAGCAGGCCCACAAGGCGCAGATGAGCGTGCTGGAGGCCTTCCAGCGCTCGGAGCACATCCAGGGCGCCGACGTGGCGGCGGTCATCTCGGACATGACCGGCCTGCCCGTGATGGCCGAGGTCGACCTGGAGCGGGTCGACGTGGAGCTCGTGCGGCGGGTCCCGCTGGGCCTGGCCCGGGAGAAGGGCATGCTGCCCCTGTGGGGGGAGAGCGACGACGGCCCCGGTGTGTGGGTGGCGCTGTCGAGCCCCGCTGGCCTGGTGGCGGCCGACGATCTGCGGGTCCTGCTCCAGCGGCCGATCCGCCTGTTGCTCGTGCCGCACGACACCCTCCGCGACGCGATCAACAAGAGCTACGACAAGGCGGCCCGGTCCGCCTCGGCCGTGATGGAGGAGATCAAGGAGGAGACCGAGGACGGCATCTCCGGCGATCTGCAGCTCGAGGAGGACATCCTCGACGATCCGAACCAGGCCCCCATCATCC
>CAYFPX010000308.1:0-6971 GCA_964344945.1 uncultured Enterobacterales bacterium | reverse complement strand
CCGGGATCTGGGGCCGGGCCGTCGCAGATCCCGGCGTGGATCCGCCTGACTTCGGTCGGCACGGGGCTTGCTCCAGGGGAGGGGCCCGGAGGTCGATCATGTCCCTCGCCCTGGCTGTGATGCTGTCCTGCTACTCCACCTACGACACGGGCGACGAGACCGACGAGCAGGGCCCGAGCGAGCCCGAAGCGCCCCGCGGATCCCTGTCGGGCAGCGAAGAGGTCGCCCACGACACCGCGGACACCGGGGAGGTCACCGGGTCACGACGCTGGGACTCCGATCCGGAGGAGACCGCGGGGGACGACCAGCGCGGCGGCGGGGGAGGTGGGGAGTGGGTCTGCGACAAGGAGATTCGCAACGGCTCCGAGATCTGCGACGACGCGGGCTTCGACGTGCCCGATCCCTACGTGCCGATGGCGATCCTGTGCGTGACCGGGGAAGGCGGGGTCGGGTACGTCTCCACCAACACCGGCCCTGAGATGGAGGACGGCATCGCCCGGTGCCAGGGGTGGGAGGAGAACGGCATGAACGCCTGGGACCACCTGAACTACATCAAGCAGGTGGACTGCACGGCGGACGGCCAGGTGCACGAGGTGGACCTGAGCCCCTGGGAGGGGCGCGGGCTGTGGACCGGGGTGCACGACCAGCCGGATGGGGGCGGGCACATGACCCACACGTGCATCGCGGCGTGGGTCGGCGGCTGAGACCCCACGCGCCCCCGCGGACGAGTGAGGCCACACGCGGCCCCGCGGACGAAGGTCCGTACTTCGGACGTTCGTCGGCTCAGACGGCGTCTACGCGGTGAAAGGTCCGGAGTACGGACGTTCGTCCGCGAAGGGCGGGGGGGGGGCGCGGGGGCGCGGGGGCTCAGGGGAGGCGCAGGATCGGCGCCGCGACGGCCCAGTCGGCGCCTTCGGCGACACCCACGGCGTGCCGTGCGACGGGGCCGATCCACGCCAGCTCGGCTGAGGTGGCCTCCCGCGCCAGGTCCGCCCGGGCGACCTCGATCCCGTCCACGAGCAGCACCAGGGCGTCGACATCGGCCGCAGCCGGAGCCGCGAGGGTCAGGGTCAAGGGGGTGATCTCCGCGCCGGTGGCGGCGTCGACGAACGCGCTCCCCGCTGCGAGGCCCAGCCAGGGCCCGGTCGTCGCACAGGCCCGGCCGGTGACCAGGTCCCGCTCGAGGGTGGTCGCTGCGGGCAACCCGTCGTGCTCGGCGCCGACCCAGGCCAGAGGCCCCGTGATGCCGATGGCCACGCCGTGCTCCAGCACACCGAGCAGGGTCGGAAGGTCGTCGAGGCTCTCCAGCCGCAGCAGGTCCGGCCGGGGGTCCCAGGTCCAGGGCTCACCGGCCGCCGCGACCCACGCCGCGTCGACCGCCGTGAAGCGGCCGGCGGGACCGCTCGACGCCAGCGCCAGCAGGTCCTGGGCGGGTCGATCGGTGGCGTCCACCGCACCGTGGCCGGCCCGCTTCACGGTGGGCGACCAGGGCCAGGACCAGACAGAGCCTTCGTCCTCGCTGACCACCAGCGATCCGGCTTCGGCCCGCACGTGGCGGGCCATCCACCCGTCTTCCGTGTCGGGCAGACCGACCTCGTCCCGAGGGGTCTGGACCACCAGTCGCCGACCCGTGGCTGCGGCATCGGCGAGGTCCTCGGCGGGACTGCGGGTCGCGGTCCAGGACGGCCAGGCGTCCCGGCCGAGCTCGACCAGGGCGAGCCGGTCGGTGTCGATCGCCCGCCGCAGGGTCAGGCCCAGGTCTGCGCCGGGCGCCGCCACCTCCCCGCGCCAGCGGTCGTGGGCCGGACCTGCGTCGACGACGAGCTGGTGGGCGCCAGGGGGAAGGGGGATCCAGCCGCCCCCAGGGGGCAGCGCGACCCGGCCGTCGACCCAGCTCACGGCGACCGGGACCTCGGCGCCGTGGTCGTCCTGGACGCGCAGCCAGAGGCCACCGGCGTCGCCGGGCACCAGGTCGAGTCCGGTGCCGGGCGCGGTGGCTTCGCTGGGGGCATGGCCCGCCAGGACGCAGCGAAGCTCAGCGTCGTCGGGCACTCGGGTCGCGAAGTCCGGGCCCAGCACCAGCACCAGCGCGTCCCCCTGCCAGACCTCGACCGCCTCACCGGCGCAGGCGCCCTCGGCTTCGGCCCCGTCTGGCCAGCGAGAGAGCCCGGCGCTGTCCACGGGTCCCAGGTGCAGGGCCGTGACGCCGTCGAGCCAGAGCGCACCGGTCGGGGCCTCGACCGCGACGCCGTCGGTGAGCACGGCGAAGCCGTCCAGGGCGAAGCCGGCGTCGAGCCACTCCGCCCCCGCGGCGGGGCGCAGCCAGAGGCCGTCGGCCCCCACGAGGGTCACCACCGGCTCGTCGGCCCGGATCCGCCAGGTGACCTCGACGGGCCCCGCGCTCCCCTCCCCCAGTGGGACCAGCGGCACCCCCGGGCCCGTGAAGCGCGCCCAGGCGGTGTCCCCGTCGACACCCCAGTCGACCTCCTCGACCGCTAGGAAGCCATCGTCGACCAGGGGGAAGGCCTCGAGCACCCGGTCCCGCCAGCCACTGATCGCGCCGTCGATCAGCGTGCCGCCGCCGTGTCCGGGCCGGGTCAGGGACTCCCAGGGAGTGCGCAGCACGACGCTGAGGGTGGCGTGCTGGAGCAGCACATCCCCACGACGACCGTCGCCGCTGCCAGGGGCTTCGTCGTTGCAGGCGATCTGCCGCGCGCGGACCTCGCCCGGCCCCAGGTCCAGGGGGTCACAGTCCAGGGCGTCGACCGGCTCCTCGCTCGGCGGCAGCGGGCCACAGGCCGCCAGCAGGAGCAGCAGTGGGCTCAGTCCCCGACGAACCGGATGTGGATGGGGGTGAGCGCGACCTTCTTGGACCAGGTGCCCATGCCCTTGTCGCCGGTGGGGCTCTCGGTGCCCGGGTCCCAGGTCGTGAAGTAGAGGTCCCGGGACTCGCCGGGCTTCACCGGGATCTTGAACTCGTCCTCCACCGGCAGGTTGCCGGGGAGCTGGGGTGCGACGACGGGCCACTTCTCGACCATCATGACGTCGCCGTTGGTGTTGATGAAGCGAAGCTCCAGCATCAGGGTCTCGATGACCTTGCGCCCGTTGTTGGTGACCGGGGCGCTGACCGCGAAGCCGTTCAGGGGGCCCTCGGGGTCCTCGGCCAGGTTCACCGGGGTGATGGTCACCTCGCCGAAGGACAGGTTGTCGATGTAGTCCAGCACGCCGATGCGGCGGCGGATCTCACCCTTGCGCTTCTTCTTCCCCCGGGGGTACTCGTCGAGGTACTTCTGGAGGGACTCCTGGGTGTTGGTGTCGGTGGCCCAGGCGTAGAGGAACTCCTCCCGCTGCTTCATGGCGCCGTCGCGGAGCACGCTCTTGGGGAACTTCTCCAGGAACTCGTCGAAGGCCTCCAGGGTCTTCGCGGCGACGGCCTTGTCCAGGTAGAGCTCCTCGAGGCGGGTCTTGGCCGGGAAGACCTGGGGATCGTTCGGCTTCGCCGCGATGAACTCCTCGTAGGCCGCGATCGTGTCGAGCTTCTGGGCGTCGTAGTAGTTCGGGCCGCCGCAGGCGGTGAGCAGGAAGACGGCGAGGGCAGCGAGGATCGGACGCATGGGGGCCTCTGGGAAGGCCAAGGACTAACGCCAGATCGGGACCTCGGGATGTGAGCCGGTCGTCACGAGGGCGGCGGCCAGCAAGAGCAGGGCGAGCTCGGTGAGCTGCTGTCCTGCGCCGAGCACGTCGCCGGTGACGGCGCCCAGCCGGCGATGGGCCCACAGCGCGGGGGCGGCGAAGCCCACCGCGGCCAGGCCCAGGACGCCGGGGGTGAGCAGGCCCAGCCAGGCGACGGTCAGGGCGGTGGGCACCGCCAGGGCCAGGGCGACGTCGATCGGGGAGACGGACTCCGCGACGGCGGCCTGCAGTCCCCCACCCTGCCCCGCCGAGAGCCGCAGCGGCAGGACCAGGGCCCCCCGAGAGACGCTGTGGGCCAGCACCAGCCAGCCCACAGCCAGGGCCGGGGTGAGCGTCGCCAGGGCACCGGCCCGGAGAGTCACGGACAGGATCAGTGCCAGGACCCCGAAGGTGCCGAGGCGGGCGTCCTTCATCGCGGTGCGGCGGGCCTCGGCGTCGCCGCGGACCCCCGCGGCGTCGGCCAGGTCCGCGAGGCCGTCCTCGTGCAGGGCGCCGGTGACGGCCGCGCCGGCTGCCACCGCCAGCAGAGCCGCGAGCGAGGCCGGCAGGACCAGGTGGGCGGCGGCGTAGACCACCGCTGCGATGGCGCCCACCAAGGCACCGACCACCGGGTACCACCGGGTGGGTGGCCCGAGGGCCTCGGGCGGCAGCACCCCCGGATCCCAGGTGGGCAGCCGGGTCAGGAAGGCCAGGGCGATCCCGAAGGACCTCATCCGCTGCTACCGGGCGGAGCCGGAGTCTCCTCCGGTGCCGGTGTCGCCTCCGCCGCCGGTGTCCGCCCCGCCGGTGTCGGTCACACAGCCCGTGCCGTCCTGCTCGTCCTGTTCCTCGAGGTCGGCCAGGATGATCGAGCACTCGTCCTGGAGCTCGTCGTCGGCGTCTTCGTAGGTGGTCTGCAGGGCTTCGCAGTCGTAGGCCGGGTCGTCGGCGTGGCACTCGCAGACGTAGTCGACGTAGTCGTCGCAGGAATTGCTGTCGCCGCAGGCGAGGGCGAACGTGGTCAGGGTGGCGACGAAGCCGCCGATCAACAGGCCGCGGGCACTCCTCATGGTCTCCTCCAGGGTCGGGCCGCGATAGGACGCCGGCCCCCCCGGAGTCTATTCGGAGCCATGTCCAGTCGCTTCTCCGACCAGGTCGTCGTCGTCTCCGGTGCCACCTCGGGCATCGGCCGCTCCTGTGCCCTGGCCTTCGGCAACGAAGGCGCCACAGTGGTCGGCACCGGGCGGGACCAGGCCCGCCTCGCTGCACTGGGCCCGCACGTGGATCTGGCCCTGACCCTCGACGTGACCGACGACCGGAGCGTCGCGGTGGCCAGCCAGGCAGTGCTCGATCGCTACGGGCGCGTGGACGTGTTGGTCAACAACGCGGGCATCGGCCTCTTCGAGCCCTGGCAGGAGACCGACGTCGCCGCGATCCAGCGGGTGATGGACGTCAACCTCTACGGGGTGGTCCGGGTCACCAGGTCTCTGTTGCCGAGCATGCTCGAACGCGACGCCGGCGCGGTGGTGAACATCGCCAGCGTGGCGGGGCGGCGGGGCTACGCGAAGCACACCGCGTACTGCGCCAGCAAGCACGCGCTGATGGGCTGGAGCGAGGGCCTGCGCTGCGATCTCTCCGGCACCGGGGTCGATGTGGTGGTGGTCTGCCCGCCGGCCGTGCGCACGCCGTTCTTCGAGAACGCCGGGTACATGACCTTCGACGAGGACCACCCGGGCCTGGAGCCGATGACCGCCGACCAGGTCGCGGCCGGCACGGTAGACGCGACCTTCCGGCGGAGGCGGGTGGAGACCCTGTCGGGCCGGGCGAAGGCGCTCTATGTGGCGAGCGTCGTGGCGCCGGGGCTGCTGGACCGGATCCGGGGCCTGAAGTAGCGGGGGTGTCGACCACGAAGGGGGCGGGTGTCGGCGGGTCGACGCTCAACGAAGGGCAGCCCGCCCGCGAACGAAGGTCCGTACTCCGGACGTTCGTCGGCGAAGACGGCTCACCGGCAGCGGCGCCCGCGGACGAAGGTCCGTACTCCGGACGTTCGTCGGCCTAGACGGCGTCTGGGCGGACGAAGGTCCGGAGTACGGACGTTCGTCCGCGGGGGGGGGGGGGTGGTGGGGCGGGTGTGACGGGGGGGCTGGGGTCTGGGGGTGCGCTCGGCATGGTGCTTGCCAGGGGGGCGACGTCCAAGGAGGACCCCATGCTCACCCACCTCACAGCCCACGCCAGCGGCCAGCTGGCTCCCCTGCTTCGGCCCGCGAGCGCATCGTGGCTCTGGATCACCTTGCGCGAGGCCTTCCCGGATGCGCTCGCGGCGTGCCTGATGCCCACGCACGTGCACCTGGCGCTGCCGGGGCCCCCGGGCGAGCGACCCCGGCGCCTGGCCTCGGCGCTGCGGGACCACGCCCGCGTCCAGGGGAAGGGCCCGCTGTGGGGAGGCGTGGCCGAGCCGGCGGTCTTCACCGCGCCGGACAAGGTGAGGCGTCAGCTGCGATACATCGCGCTGAATCCCTGCCGGATGTCCAAGCTGGGCGACGAGCTCCGGCAGCTCGCGGCCGACCCCCTGGCCTGGTGGTGGTCGACCCACCGCGACCTGGTGGGCGCCACGGTCGAGCCCTGGGTCCGGCCGCAGACCCTGCGCGAGTTCCTGGGCGACGACCGGCCCCGGTTCCTGCGTCGCTGGCATCGGTATGTCAGCAGTGATCCGAGCGTGCGCGTCGACGGCACGCCACTGCCGTTCCCAGCGCCCCGGCGAAGGCACCCGCGGCATCCGCTGGAGGAGGTCATCGCGGCGTCCCTGGCCGCGACGCGCGCCGGGCCGGATGTCCTGGGGCGGCGCTCGCGGACCCGTCGCCTCTTCATCACCCTGGCCCACCACGAGGGCTGGCGCCTGAACGACCAGCTGGCACAGGTCTGCGGCATCACGACGCGGAGCGCCCGCCGGCTGGCTGCCCGCCCCGCCCTGGAGGACCTCGAGGCGGCGCGGCTCTGCCTGCACGACGGCCGCCTGCGCCGAGGGGCCCAGAGCCTCCCGAACGCGGAGGAAGGTCCGTACTCCGGACGTTGGTCGGCGTAGACGGCCTGCCGTCAGCGGCGCCCGCGGAGGAAGGTCCGTACTCCGGACGTTCGTCGGCGTAGACGGCGTCTGGGCGGACGAAGGTCCGGAGTACGGACGTTTGTCCCCGGGGCGGTGGGTGCTGGGGGCGGCGGGGGCGCAGAGGGCGGCGGGGGCGCAGACGGCGGCGGGGGCGCAGACGGCGGCGGGGGCGCAGACGGCAGCGGGGGCGCAGACG
>CAYFPX010000307.1:6302-7062 GCA_964344945.1 uncultured Enterobacterales bacterium | reverse complement strand
CGGCCGGCGGGGGAGAGGCGCCGCCTTCGCCCGGGGCGCCGGGGGCTGGGCCGCCGCTCGGGGCGCCCGCGGGACCGGCGCCCGCGGCGGTGCCGCCCTCGTCCACGTCGGGCGGGGACTCGGGGCAGGCAACCAGCAGGGCGGCGCCGAGGGTGACAGAGAGCCAGGTCAGCGGCCGCAGGTGGTAGGTCGTCGGGTGCACAGCGAACTCCTAGGCGAACGAGGAGGGGAGGCTATCAAGGGTGGTCCGGGCGTCGATGGTCTGGAAGCTCCCGCCACCGGACCACGCCTCCAACCGGGTGATGCCGTTGGCGTCCTCGCCGGCCACGACGCGGTCCAGCCGCTCCCGGGCCAGGGCGAAGGCACCGCCGGCTTCGATGCCGATCCAGCGGCGCTCCATCTTGTGGGCGACCGCCGCGGTGGTGCCGGAGCCCAGGTAGCAGTCCAGCACCAGGTCTCCGGGTCGGGTCGACAGCTGCAGGCAGCGGCGCACCAGCCGCTCGGGCTTCTTGCCCTGCTTGTAGGTCACCCCGCCCTCGCGGGCGATGCCCTCCCAGGCGATGTCGGTCCAGATGTCCGTGAGGGGGCGGCTGGCAGTGGGCACGCCGTCGATCTCCGAGACCTGGCGGTCGTAGAAGATGAGCTGCTGGCCGCGGAGCAGGTACTGGGGGTCCCGCCCGGGGCGCTCCACCACCAGGACCGTGCCGGGCTCGGCCTTGGAGCGGGCCTTGCCCGCCAGGGTGAGGCGCCCGGCCTTGGT
>CAYFPX010000307.1:5870-6292 GCA_964344945.1 uncultured Enterobacterales bacterium | reverse complement strand
GATGGCAGCCAGGCGCGCGACGCGGCCGGCCTGCTCCACCCGCAGGCGGTCGGCGTGGTCCTTGTCCCGAGCGACGGTGGCCAGGGAGGCCAGGCGCCAGGCCTGGGGCGGGTCCTCGGGATTCTCCAGCCACAGGCGGTAGGCCCGGTCGGGCGAGCGGGGGACCCGCACGGGCCAGCAGACCAGCTGGGAACGGTCGCGGGCGACCCAGAGCAGGTACTCCGACGCCCGGAACACCCCCTTGTTGACGGTCGAGAACGCCGACGGCGCGCGGGCCCGGACGGAGATGCGGTTCACCAGCGCGGAGCGCCCGAACACGCCGTCGCAGACCACCCGGGCGTAGTCGAGCATCGTGTCGTCGAGCTGGAGGAACAGGGAGCCGCTCGGGTGCAGGAGGCGATGGATCAGGACCAGCCGCGCTC
>CAYFPX010000307.1:0-5860 GCA_964344945.1 uncultured Enterobacterales bacterium | reverse complement strand
GTAGCTGGCGCCGCCGCCGTGGCCTCGCCGGGGCTGTCCCGTGTTGTAGGGCGGGTCGATCCAGACGCACTGCACCCGGCCCTCGCACCCGGGCAGCAGCGCCTCGAGCACGGGCAGGTTGTCGCCGTGGATCAACAGGTTCGGGACGGTCATTCCGCGTAGCCGAGCACCTTCAGCTGCTCGAGCGTGTCGGGATGGAGGGACACGCCCGCCATGTCCGGGGTTCCCGCGGGCACGCCGGCGGCCCAGGTGTCGTGGGCGGTGACCACCTGGGTGGGGTCCGCGAGCGGGGCGAGCTCTCCCGGGTCGGCGACCAGGTCGTAGGCCGCCCAGGTCTGCCGCTTGCCCAGGATGCCCTTGGTCCGGCAGTCCGGGGAGAACGCGACCTGGCCCTCCCGCTGGGAGACCAGCGGCGGCGCCGAGTCCACCTGGACCGGCCAGGCGTGCTCGACGCCCAGGGCATCGGTCACCAGGTCCGCCAGGGTGCTGTTCGAGGTGCAGGCCCCAGGGGTCTCCGGAGGCAGCGCGGTCGCGGGCCCGGCGAAGTACGGCACCTGGGTGAGCTCCTGCCACACGTGGGTGCCGTGGCCCACGATGCCGTGCTCCCCGAGCAGCTCGCCGTGGTCCGAGGTCACGATCACCAGGGTGTCGCTGGCGTGCTCGCCCAGGGCGTCCAGCAGCTCGCCCACCCGGGCGTCGGTGTCCTCGATCACGGCCTTGTAGGCCTCGGCGTACCAGGGGCGGGCGCCTTCGCGCCGGTTGCGCTTGGGCACCCCGATCTCGAAGCCGAGGCGCTCGTCGAACCACTCGTCAGGCACCTGGTACTTGGCCTTGGTGGTGTCGCTGGGGCGCAGGGGGGAGTGGGGGCCCAGCAGGTGCAGGTAGGCGAAGTGGCGGCCGGCGTCCGGGGCGCTCCAGACCGTCTCCACGTGCTTGCGCCACTGCTTGGGCATCGCCTTGTCGGCGGTGCGGCGCCAGGTGTCGAAGCCCCGGTCGAAGCCCAGCTCCTCGGCCAGGTACCCGTTGCTGTACAGGCCCAGGGTGGTGAAGCCCGCGTCCTGGAGCACCCCGGGCAGGGTGGGGACCTCGGGCACCGGCGGGTACTTGCCGATCCGGGCGCTCGGGAGGTCGAAGCCGTGCTGGCGCACGGGCATGCCCGTGAGCAGGGAGATCACGCTGGGCACGGTCCAGGTGCCTGCGGCCCAGGCCTGCTCCGCCTGCCAGCCGCTGGCGGCCAGGGCGTCGAGGCGTGGGGTGTCCGCGGCCGCCAGGCTGTCGGCCCGCAGGGTGTCGATCACGATGACCACGGCGTGCTTCGGCGGGTCCCTGGGCGGGGGCGGGGGTGCCGGCGGATCGGCGGTCGGCGTGCTGGTCGTGCAGGCGACGAGCAGGGCTGTGAGCATCGACGGGCCCTAACGCGCCGCCCAGAGTAGATTCTGCCCCGACCAGAGAGGTGTCCCCGATGGCCACCATGCAGGCCCTCACCTTCGACCGCGCCCGCGAGGACTGGGCCGGCAGCACGGGCCTGGTGAAGGACCGCGTGCCCGTGCCGACCCTGGACGACCCGGGCTACGCCGACCGCTCCCAGTGCATCCTCCAGGTCAAGTACGCCGGCTTCTGCGGCTCGGACCGCGGCATCTGGTGGCGCAAGGCCTTCGGCGACATGATCCTCGGCTCCCTGGAAGCCGAGGGCCGCACCACTCGGGTGGTGGGCCACGAATTCCTCGGGGAGATCGTCGAGGTGGGTGCCCGGGTCGGGCCCAAGTGGGGCCTGAGGGTCGGGGACGTGGTCTCCGCGGAGTCGCACATCGTCTGCGGCTCCTGTCACCAGTGCCGCATGGGTGAGTTCCATGTCTGCAGCCGGGACAAGATCATCGGCATCAGCACCGACGGCTGCTTCGCCGAGTACATCAAGCTCCCGGCCAAGAACCTCTGGAAGACCGATCTGGACCGCATCCGGCCCCAGGTCGCCGCCGTCCAGGAGCCCTTCGGCAACGCGGTGCACGCCTGCCAGGCCACCGACCTGCGGGGCAAGAGCGTGGTGGTGAACGGCTGCGGCACCATCGGGCTCTTCGCGGTGCTGATCGCGCGGGGCATGGGCGCGAGCACCATCATCGGGGTCGAGGTGGACCCCCACCACAAGGAGCTGGCCGAGCGCCTGGGGTGCGACCACGTGCTCACCCCCAGCCCCTCGCCGCCGGACCGGCCCTGGGCCAGCGACCCCGTCCTGACCACCCGCATCCGCGAGCTCACCGACGGCCTCGGGGCCGACGTCGCCCTGGAGATGGCCGGGTTCAACTCCGCTCTCAACAACGCCCTGCGCTGCGTGCGCCGGGGCGGCCACGTGGTCGCCTTCGGCGTGAAGAACGGCAACGCGGTCATCGAGGACGTGCACAAGCTCGTCATGGACGGGCTGCACGTGCACGGCATCGTGGGTCGGAGGCTCTGGGGGACCTGGGAGATCACCCGGAACCTGCTGGAGAATCGCTCCAACGGGATCCAGGACAAGATCTGGGAGGTCATCCTGAACAAGGGGGAGGGCAGCCTGGTGCCGCTGGAGACCTGGGAGCGCGGGGCCTTCGAGGAGGTGATCCGGCGCTTCCCGAAGCCCGTCATCGAGGTGGCCGGAGGGTGAGGGTCGCCACGGGTCGGGAACCGCTCCGTGCCGGCCCTGTCCAAGGGCCCCCGCGACCCCGCGGTGGGGCGCCTTGACGTGAAAAGAGGGCTGTGGGAGGGTACCCGCCGACTGCCCTCCCACCAGGAGATGGTGCAATGCGCGCTGTCCGACTGTTCAACACCTCCGTCCTCAGCCTGACCCTCATCCTGGGCCTCGGCTGTCCCAGTCCCCCGGAGTCCAGCAGCGCTGGTGCAGGCGGTCCTCCGCCGGCCGGCGGTGATGGCCCGCCTCCTGGCCCCGGCGCCGGTGCGCCCGGTGCGCCCGGTGCGGGCGGTCCCGGTGGCGCCCCCGGCGACGCCCCGCCCCCGGGCGACGGTCCGCCTCCGGGCGATGCCGCTGGCGGTCCCGGCGGCGCTCCTGGGGACGCCCCGGCCCCGGCGGCCGAAGCCGGCGGTGACACCCCGCCCCCCGCGGCAGCGGGCGGCGAGTCCAAGGCCAAGCCCGGCATGAACGAGGACATCGGCGCCGGCAAGATCGTGCTGACCGAGCCCCCCGCCCCCGGCGAGGGCTTCTCCAAGCTCATGCGCGAAGGCCAGGCCTCGGTCACCATCAACGGCACCGTCGAGGGCGCCAGCGACGTGATGGTCGACTTCCACATCCTGACCACCACCGGCGACACCCAGGCGCCCCAGGTCATCCACACCGAGCTGATCAAGGGCAACACCTTCGCCATCACTGCGCCGGCCACCCACGGCCAGGAGATCTACGTCTCCGCGCTCAAGGACGTCACGGGCAACGGCCCCACCCCGGACGACGAAGAGGGCTTCGCCGCCCTGCCCATCAAGCTCGAGGGCTCCGACATCGCCGTGACCATCAAGTTCGGCGACCGGCCCGGCTGGGCGGACACGGTCTTCAAGCCCCTCGAGGGCATGGGTGCTCGCGAGCAGCCCGCGCCGGACGAGCCGGATCAGCTCGGCGGTGGGGCGCCCAAGTAATCAACCGGCGGGGCGTGCTCAGGGAGGCGCTCGTCAGGACCCGTTCTTCTGGCTCCTCGCCTCCAGCCGCTTGCGGCCGTCGGCGAGGGCCTGGCGCAGCTCCTTGAGCCGGAAGGGCTTGGCGATGAAGCCCAGGGCTCCGGCCTCGAGGCACCGCTGGATCCGGTCTTCCTTGGCGTAGCCGGACATCATCAGCACCGGCAGGCTGGGGTGGGTGGCGTTGAGCAGCGCCAGCACCTTGTCCCCGGAGAAGCTCGGCATGATCAGGTCGAGCAGGACCAGGTCCAGGTTCTGGACGGAGTCCGCTGCGCGGAGCGCGTCGAGGCCATCGGCGGCTTCGTGGACCTCGATGCCGCGAATCCGCAGCAGGCGGGCCAGGGACCGGCGGACGCTGGGGTCGTCGTCGACCAGCAGCACCTTGCGCGGCAGGGCTTCGGGCAGGACCGGGCGCTTGCGCTCCGGGGGCACCGTGCGGGGGAAGACGATGGTGAAGCGGCTCCCGCGGCCCACGCGAGAGCGCACGGCGATGTCGCCGCCGAAGTTGGTCACCAGCCGCTGGACCAGGGTCAGGCCGAGGCCGGCCGCTCGGCCGGAGCGCTCCAGGCTCACCATCGGCTGGAAGACCTGGCCGAGCAGCTCCCTGGGGATGCCGATCCCGTCGTCTTCGACCTCCAGCTGGACGCTCATCGCGTCCATCGTGCCGCGCAGACGCACGGTCCCGGTGAGGCCCACGGCCCTCAGGGCGTTCACGCCCAGGTGGTGCAGGATGCGGGCGAGCCCCTCGCGCTCGCCGACCACGTGGGCGCTGGCGAGCTCGTCGAGCACGTCGATGGTGACGCCTTCCGGGGCGACCTCGCGCAGGGACTCGGCGACGCGGGCCAGGATCGGCGCCACGCTGATCGGTCCCATCTCCTCCGAGCGCGCCCCCTGGCCCAGGTAGAGCAGGTCGCGGGTCAAGGAGCGGCAGTCGCGCAAGGCCTCGCCGACCATCTGGCCCAGCTCTGGGTCCAGGCCCTCCGTGTCGCTGAACTCGTCGACGGCTGTGGCGAGCACCGTGAGGCCGTTGTTCAGGTCGTGGGCCATCGAGCCGGCCAGGCGGGAGAGCTGCTCCACCTCCCGGCGGGCGGCGTCCTGGACCTCCTTGAGCAGCTCGCGCTCGCGGGAGACGTCCCGGGCGACCAGGATGCAGCCGCCCGGGTGGCCCAGGGGTTCCGCGACCAGCTCGAACTGGCGCTCGCCCACGGGGGTCTTGATCCGCACGTCGCCCATCACGGCCTCGCCGTCCAGGGCGCGGGTGATCGCCGAGCGCACCCACAGGCCGTCCTGGCCGTTGAAGGCGCCGACCAGGGCCTCGAAGTCCGCCAGCAGGGTCTGGCGGGGGGTGCCGAGGGTGGCCTCGAGGGCCCGGTTCACGAAGTGCACCTGGCGGTCGGTGCCGACCGCGGCGACCAGCACGGGCACGGCGCCCAGCACGGCCTCGAGCCGGCGGATGGCGCCCAGGGTGCCCGAGGGGTCCTCGGCGGGGCGCAGCAGCATGAGCCGCTCGTCGGCGAGGGGTCCGTGGCTGACGTTGATGGTGACGGTGGAGCCGTCCCGGTCCAGGAAGTGGCCAGGTGCAAAGCCCTGGCCGTCCGGCAGCACCGGACAGAGGGACTCGGTGGTGCGTCCCACCGGGTCGAAGCCGAGCAGCTGCTCGGCCTTCGGGTTGGCTGCGACGATGTTCCCCCCATCGTCGACCAGCAGTGCGCCGTCTGGCAGCGCATGCAGGATCGTGGCGTCCTTGCTCGTCATGAGTCCGCCCCCCGGGAGCCAGGCAACTCCCCGCGGTACGTGTGGCCAGCGCAGGACATCCTGTCCCGTCAAGAGTGACGGTAGCACCCCCGCTTACGCGCCGAGACGAAAATATTCCAAGCTAGTGTCAAGGAGGACGAAGGCCGGGGTCTCGTGGTCTCCGGTGACCCGGGCAATCAGATCGTGATGGTTCCGAGGTCTGGCGCGAAGGCGTGGCGGCCTGCGCAGGCGGCGCTGAAGTCGCCGCGGCTGACGCCTGGGGCCAGCTCGCGCACCAGGAAGCCGTCGGTGGTGACGTCCATGAAGGCCAGGTCGGTGACGATCTGGTTCACGCAGCCCACGCCGGTCAGGGGCAGGGTGCAGGCGTCGACGAGCTTGGGGACCCCGGCACGGTTGGTCTGGGTCATGGTCACGATGACCCGCTTGGCGCCATTGACCAGGTCCATGGCGCCGCCCA
>CAYFPX010000306.1:0-7070 GCA_964344945.1 uncultured Enterobacterales bacterium | reverse complement strand
CAGGGGCGACTTGAATTTCGGCCAGAGCTCACGCTGGTTCGGGTACGGGAAGAGCCAGTAGGCGTACCAGCACCGACCCGCGTGCAGGATGGGGAACAGCCCCGCGGTCATGACCGCGAAGATGGTCATGGCCTCCGACGCCCGGTACACGCCGGTCCGCCAGGGCGCCCGCAGCAGGTAGAGGATGGCGCTGATCAGCGTGCCGGCGTGGCCGATGCCGATCCAGAAGACGAAGGTGGTGATGTAGACGCCCCACATCACCGGCGGGTGGTAGCCCGCGGTCCCCAGCCCCTGAGCGAGCTGGGTGTACCAGGAGTAGCCGCCGATGGCGAGAGCGCAGAAGGCCAGTCCAAGCGCACCGAACCACAGCACGGTGGGCTTGAACATCGGCCGGATCACCTCTCGGGTGACGGTCGCGTAGGTGAGAGACGACACGTTCGGTTCTCCTAGTGGTGCCCGGCGTCGCCGCCGTCGCCGTGGGAGTCGTCGCCGTGGCCACCGCCGTGGTGACCGCCGCCGACCTGCTGGAAGGTGAGCTTGCCCATGTAGTTGACGCCTGGCTTGGTGTTGAGCTCGCCGAACATGTCGTAGGACCGGGGGTCCTGCCAGAGCTTGGCGATGGGCGACTCGCTGTCCTTCAGGTTGCCGAACGTGATGGCGTTGGACGGGCACGCCTGGGCGCAAGCCGTCATGTGGTGGAGCTCGCTGGCCGGGATCTTCTCGCCACTCCGCCGCAGCTCGCTCTTGGCGTAGCGCAGGCGCTGCTGGCAGAAGTTGCACTTCTCCATCACGCCCATCTCCCGGGTCGTGACGTCCGGGTTGAGCATCGGGCTGTAGGCCGACGGCCACCGGTGGGTGTGCCAGTTGAACCGCCGGGCGCTGTACGGGCAGTTGTTCGAGCAGTACCGCGTGCCGACGCAGCGGTTGTAGATCATGGCGTTGAGGCCGTCGAGGTTGTGGTAGGTCGCCACCACCGGGCAGACGCCCTCGCAGGGGGCGTGGCTGCACTGCTGGCACATGACCGGGGCGTAGCGCACGTCCGGGTGCTCGCCCTCACCCTCCCAGAACCGGTCCAGCCGGATCCAACCCATGTGGCGGCCGCGCTCCTGTTGCTTGGGCCCGACGATGGCGACGTTGTTCTCGGCGTAGCAGGCGACCTCGCAGGCGCTACAGCCCGTGCAGGCGTCGAGGTCGATGGACATGGCGAAGCGGTAGTTCGGGTGCTCCGGCTCCGGGTACATGTCGTAGATCAGCCCGGCCTTCTCGACCCGCGGGTCCTTGGGAACACGGAGGATCTCGACGAGGTCGGCGCGCTCGCTGTGACCGTCGTCCCCGAGGACCTTGGCCACGTTGGCGACGAGGGCGACCGGGCGGCCGTCCATGTCCTCGCTGCCCTTGAGGGGGTGCAGGGGGTTGGGGCGGCCGGCCTTGCGCAAGGTCACCGCACCGGTGCCGAGCCACTGGAACGAACCGGACCAGCTGTCCTTGCCCGAGCCGATCAGCTTCACGGGATTGGCGCCACGGCCCTTGCTGTAGCGGCCACCGACCAGGTGGCCGTTGCCCACGACCACGGCGACGGCGTCGTCGCGCATGCCCTTGGAGATGCGCACGCCCGCGACGATGCTGCTCTTGTCGGTCGAGAGCTTGACGGTGTCGTCGGCGGTCACGCCGAGCTTGGCGGCGTGGGTCGGCGACAGCTCGGCCCAGGTGCCCCAGGAGTAGCCGCTCAAGCCGTCGGGCACTTCTTGCAGCCAGGCCTTGTTGGCGTGGCGGCCGTCGAAGATCATCGCGCTGGGGAACAGGATGAGCTGGACATCCCCGTCGCCGGCGGTGTGGGCCACGGGGGGCTTGGGCAGCCCGCCCTGGACCGCCGGCACCGACTGCGGCACCTCCTGCCACCAGCCGCCGCGCTGCTGGCACTCGGCCCACCAGGCCTTGAAGTCCTTGGCGCTGGCCGAGAGCGGGTAGAGGTCCTTGTACCAGCGGCCCGCCACGTAGCGGTGGTAGTCCCAGGCCTCGAAGGCGTGGTGGGCCTCCTGGCCGGCGACCATCACCTTGTCGGTGCCTTCCCCCTCGGGCTCGGCGTCCTCGGTCTCGGTGGCCTCGGCGCCCTCGGCGGCCGCGGCGACCGCGCTCGGCTCCTCGAGGTCGGCCTTGCGGGCCACCTCGAGCAGCACGTCGCCGATGGCCATGGTGTCGTAGACCTTCTCGACGACCGCCTGCTGCAGCACGTGCAGTCCGGTCACGGGCTCGGCGTCGCCCCACTCCTCGTAGACGGTGCCCGGGGGAAGGATCCATGCGCCGTCCGGCACGACCTCGGTGGCCTCGTTGTTGAACAGGACCACGGTGTCGACGCTGGCGAGGGCGCCCTTGACGTCGGCCTCCGGGGGCAGGTTGAAGCCCAGGTCCAGGCCGTCGATGAAGAGCACGCCGACCTTGCCGTCGCGGCAGTCCTGGAGCAGCGCCTCGACCTCGGCCCAGCTGTTCACCTGGCCGCGGTTGTTGTCCAGGCGGACCGTGCGGCCCAGGTTGCCGGCCAGGGCGTTGATGAGCAAGGTCGCCAGGGCGAGCTGGCCCGCGTGAGGGCCCGCCGCGGCGACCCCTCCCGGGATGACCACGCTCGGGTGCGCGATGAGCTTGGCGGCGAGCTCGCCGAGCTTCTTGACGCTGACGCCGGCCATGTTGGCCTGCTTCTCCGCGTCGATCGCGGCGAGGTAGGCCGCGATCGGGGGCGGGGTCGTGACCTTGTCCGAGACCAGCTTGAGCAGCGCGAGGGCGGCGTGGACCTCGGTGCCCGGGGTCGTTGCCCACCAGGTGTCGGCACGAGAGGAGGAGCTGCCCAGCCGCGAGGAGATGGCGAAGTACTCGGCGACGAAGCCGCCGACCTTGGGGTCGCGGGCGAGACCCCAGCCCCGCCCGTGGTCGACCGGCGACAGCCAGGTGTGCAGCCACTCGGCCCCGAAGGACACGATGGTGTGGGCGCTGTCGATGACGTAGCGGGGCAGCCCGTCGACGCCGAAGGCGGCCTTGGTGGCGGCGGTGAGGGCTTCGTAGCCGAAGGGCTCCCAGTAGAGGGCCTGGCCACCGGCGCCGCCGATGAAGTCGCCGATCAGGTGAGCGAGGGACCCCGTGCGGTACCGGCCCAGCCAGCGCACGGTGCCGTCGCCCTTGCGGGCGCCGACCTTGCGGCCGAGGGTCTCGGTGGCTTGATCCCAGGTGGCGTCGCGCCCGCCCTGGCGGGTGGGCCAGCGCTGACGGTCGGGGCTGTACAGGTCCTGCAGGCCGGCCTGTCCGCTGGCGCAGAGTCCGTCCCCGTTGACCGGCGTGTCCGGGTTGCCCTGGATGTTGATCAGGTGGCCTTCCCGGTTGCGGACCACGACGCCGCAGGAGGCGGCGCAGTCACCACAGGCGGTCGAGAAGAAGGTCGGCACGCCCGGGAGGATCTGGTCGGGCTGCACCACATAGGGCAGGACCTGCTCCACGGGGACCATGGGGTCACAGGCCACCAGGCCCGTGGCACCCGAGACACCGACGGCCTTGAAGAAGTCGCGGCGGTTGATGGAAGCCATCGTGGATTCCCTCAGCGGTGGCAGTTGTAGCAGTCCTTGAGCTCCACGCGCCGGAGGGAGGCCTCGGCGCCGTAGTTCTCGTCGACTGACGGGTGGTTCTCGTGGCAGTCGAGGCACCAGCCCATGAGCATGGTCATGTCCTCGTCACGCTCGGCGACGGTCTTGGTCTCGATCGGGCCGTGGCACTCCTGGCAGGCCACGCCGCCCTGCACGTGGGGGGCGTGGCTGAAGTGCACGAAGTCCGGGAGGTCGTGGACCTTGATCCAGGGGGGCGACTCGCCCTTCTCCCAGTACTCCTTGATCTTCTTGAGCTCCGGCCGGTCCGAGTCGTCCACCATCTTGTGGCAGTTCATGCAGACCTCGAGGGCCGGGACCCCCGCGTGGATGCTCCGGCGGGCGCTGGAGTGGCAGTACTGGCAGTCCATGCCCATGCCGCCGCTGTCCACGGAGCCTGCGTGGATCTTGTGGTTGAACCCGATGGGCTGCTCGTCGACAGGCTGCGTGTCGATGCCCACCGACACGCGCTCGCCATCGGGCGGAGGCAGCAGGGAGTGCTGCTCCAGGGGGAAGGCCTCGGCGTCGTCGCCCTGGGGCATCGAGCCCCAGCTCTCGAACTCGCAGCCGGTCAGCAGGAGCGCGACTGCGAACGCGACGGCCCCTCTGATCGGCGAGCGGTGGATGGCGGCCAATCCGCGCACCAGCATGCGGTCCTCCAGTGTGCTCAGGCACCGTGGGGGCCGCTGAATAACGGTTCACCCTGGGGGCGTCGACCTGCCTCCCGGGGGCCCTGGGGAAAACCTGGGCGATGGTCGGGGTTTCCCCGGGTCATCCATGAAATTCCAGGGGGTGGGGGTTGGTGACAGGCCTGTGATCGGCCCCGCTGGAGGGGGCTCCTGGGCAGCCCGGAACCGACCGGCCCCGGGGTGTCCGGGGGAGGGTCGCCCGATAGCCCAGGAAGAACCGTCCTTGCCGGCGTGCCCTGCGCTGGATCACCTCCACCGGGATCGCCTCCGTTGCGGGGCCGAGGTGTCAAGAGCCCGTCGAGTCCCGGTGGTAGCCTGACCCGTGCTCTGGTGGGTCCTGATCGCCTGTTCGGAGGAGCCCGACCCGAGCCCTCGGGTCCCGCCTCCGGTCCTCGTCGAGCCGGCGTCTCCCGCAGACCCTGCGACCTGCTACGGGGCCCACGAGGCCCGCTTCGAGGGGCCGGAGACCCAGGGAGAGTGCGCGGCCGACGCCGACTGCGCCGCAGCCGGGTGCTCGAGCGAGGTCTGCGTGTCCTCCGCGAGCGCCGCAGACCTGATGACCACCTGCGAGGCCACGCCGTGCCCCGGCGCCCTGGTGGCCTGCACCTGCCAGGCCACGCGCTGCCGGTGGCAGCTCAGTCCCAGTGGGGCTCCACCTGGAAGCCCTCCAGGGCTGCCAGCAGCGCCGCCGTGATGCTCGCCACGCCTTCGGGGGTGTCGATCAGATCGTTGCGGATCTCCAGCTCCAGGTAGGGCAGGCCGAAGCAGCGCCCGTGGCGATTGGCGCTGTAGATCAGCCCCCGAAGACCGGAGTAGGGCTCGTTCAGGGCGATCTCCAGCCCCTGGCCGCGGAGCAGACGAGCCAGCTCGACCGCGGGTGTGACGTAGTCGTCGAAGAGCACGCCCACGTCCATGGCGCGACGCTCGCCTTCGTAGACCCCGGTGAAGCTGTGGACCGACAGCAGCCAGGGCGGCCGCTCTTCGAGCATGCGCTCGGCGATCGCGTCGCCGAGGGTCTGGTGGAAGGCGTGGTGGTAGCTGACCAGCCGTCGGCGACGCTCGGCCGAGGTGAGGCCCTTGTTGAAGGAGACCGCGTGTCCCTCGACCGCCTCGCGGATCCATGTGTGGTCCGTGGGCAGCCGGTTCGGATCGCACACCAGGCGGGAGAACCGGGAGAGCACGGCGGGGCTGCCGGTCTCGATGGCCAGCGCCCGGGTCACCTCGGCGGCGCCGATGTCCCAGGCCCAGTGGGTCCTCAGCCAGGGCCGATCCGCCTCCGAGGCCTGGAGTGGCGCGGGGACCCGGTTGCTGGCGTGCTCACAGGTGAGGAACAGCTGGCTGTTCTCGTGGCCCTCGAGCAGGACCTCGGCGGCTTCGGTCAGCCGGGCGGTGGGGGGCGACGGCATCGGGTGCGCCCGGATTCTGACAGACGCGGGTGTCCCCTCTCGTTGGCGCCGCGCGAATGGCCCAGGGGCGGGCTACGCTGCCCTTCCCGCCCCCGCGCTCCCGGAGGCCCCGTGCTGCTCGTTGGACTCCCCCTGGTGCTCACCGTCGCCTGCACCGGCGAACAGGCGGCCTACGATCCCAGCGCCGGTCTGCTCGGGGCGGGCCTGGCGTGGCCCTTCCCCAACGCGCAGCTGCTGGCCGACGACGGCAGCGTCTCGATCCCGATCGAGGAGCTCGCCCTGCCCGAGGGCGCCACCCCGCTGCCGGTGGAGCGGCTGGCCTGGCGGCAGGGCTTCAGCCCGGTCCAGACCGCCGTGGTCCAGCTCGACGGGGTCGACACCGCGGCCCTGCCCCCCGCGGACCGGGTCACGACACAGGGGGCCGTGCGGCTGGTGGACCTGGACACCGGCCGGGGGCTGCCGGTCTTCGCCGAGCTCGACGCCCACCCGGACGCGGTCGCCGACGGCGACCAGACCCTGCTGATCCGGCCGCAGCAGGCCCTGCCCGCCGGGCACGACATCGCCGTGGTGGTGCTCGAAGACACCGCACCCCGCCCCCAGGCCTTCCAGGACGTGCTCGACGCCGAGGGCCGCTGGCCCGATCACTCCCGCGCCCTGCTCTCGGAGCTCGCGGGACTGTCCCTCGGCTTCGGCGAAGACGACATCGCCCTGGCCTGGGACTTCCCGGTGGGGGACGGGACAGCACCCCTGCGGTCCCTCGCCGACCAGGTCGCCGTGCCGACGGCCTGGCGCCTGGACTCGATCCGGAACGCCGACGACGGTGCGGACCTGGCCCCCGGGGTGTGGAAGCGCCTGGAGGGCACCTTCACGGCGACGAATTTCCTGGTCGACGACGTGCTGCTCGACCTGCAGCCCGACGGCACGGTCGCGCCCACCGGCGAGGTCGAGGCCGACCTCTACATCCACGTGCCCGAGAGCGTGCGGGGAGCCGAGCCCGGCTCGGTGCCGGTGGTGATCTTCGCCCACGGCCTGCTCAGCGATCCCAGCGCCTTCCTCGACGACGACGAGGACACCCACGGCGTCATCGCCGCCCTCGACGAGCTCGGCGCCATCGCCATCGCGACGACCTGGCGCGGGCTCACCACCGACGACCGCCTCCACGGCATCGAGGTCGCCGGCGACTTCGGGCGCTTCAACGAGCTCACGGAGCGGGCCGCCCAGGGCATCGGAAACTTCCTCGAGCTCGTCGCCCTGGTCCAGGAGGGTGGCCTGCTGGAGGACCCGGAGCTGGCGGGCCTGCCGGACCCGGATCGGGTCAGCTGGTACGGCATCTCCCTCGGGGGCACCCTGGG
>CAYFPX010000305.1:0-7186 GCA_964344945.1 uncultured Enterobacterales bacterium | reverse complement strand
CCAGCGCCCTGGATCCGCGGCCGCAGTAGGATTCTCGTGACCGATGCGGGTTAGCTTCACGCCCGATGAAGAAGCGCCTGTTGATCGTCGACGACGAGCCGAGCATTCGCAAGGTCCTGGACGCGCACCTGACCCGCGAAGGCTACGACGTCGTCACCGCCCAGGACGGCGGCGAGGGCATCTCCCTGCTCGGCACCGAGCCCTTCCAGGCCGTCGTCACCGACCTGCAGATGCCCGGGATCGGCGGCCTCGAGGTCCTGCACTGGTGTCGCAGCAACCACCCGGGCCTGCCGGTGATCATCATCACCGCGCACGGCACGGTGGACACGGCCGTCGAGGCCATCAAGCTCGGGGCCCACGACTACGTCACCAAGCCCTTCGACCGCGACGACCTGCTGCAGATCATCCACAAGGCGGTCCGCACCGAGGAGCGGGGCGCCCAGGCCCTGGCCCCCGGGGCGGGTCGCTTCGACATCATCGGCCGCACCCCCGGCATGGCGCGGGTCTACGGCTTGATCGAGAAGGTCGCAGACAGCCCCACCACCGTGCTGATCACGGGCGAGTCGGGCACCGGCAAGGAGCTGGTGGCCCGGGCGCTCCACCAGCAGAGCACCCGCGCCGACGCTGCGTTCATCAGCGTGAATTGCGGCGCCATCCCGGAGAACCTCTTCGAGTCCGAGCTGTTCGGCTACGACAGGGGCGCCTTCACCGGGGCCGCCACCACCAAGCCAGGGCGCTTCGAGCTCGCCGACGGCGGCACGCTCTTTCTGGACGAGGTCGGCGAGCTGCCCCTGGACATGCAGGTCAAGCTCCTGCGGGTGCTCCAGGACCAGTCCTTCGAGCGGGTCGGCGGGGTGCGCAACCTCACCGTCGACGTGCGCCTGGTGGCGGCGACCAACCGCGATCTGGCCGAGGAGGTCCAGAAGGGCACCTTCCGCCAGGACCTCTACTACCGGCTGGCGGTCATCCCCGTCGCCCTTCCCCCGCTGCGCGACCGGGCCCAGGACATCCCGCTCCTCGTCGATCACTTCCTGAAGCGCTTCAACGAGCGGCTCGGCCGGTCCTTCACCGGGCTCTCCCAGGCCGCCCTCGAGGTCCTGCGCGGCTACAGCTGGCCGGGCAACATCCGGGAGCTGGAGAACCTGATGGAGCGGACCGTGCTCCTGGCCGACGGCGACACCATCGAGCTGGAGGACCTGCCGGGGCTCGGCGGCTCCCCGGCCCTGCCCGACGCCGAAGACCTCGATGGCATGGGCCTCAAGGAGTACGTGCGGGTCCACACGGCCAAGCTGGAGCGGGACCGCATCCAGAAGGTGCTCAAGGCCGAGGAGAACAACGTCACCCGGGCGGCGAAGCGCCTCGGCATCTCCCGCAAGAGCCTCCAGACCAAGATGAAGGAGTACGGGCTGCGAGAGCCGAGCTGACCCCCCCTGGCTTGACCCCCTGCGGGCGCCCCTCCTACCCTTGCCGCCATGCTGCTGACGGCCATCGCGCTCGCGGGCGCCGCTGAGGTCACCGAAGTCCCCGACTTCCTCCAGGGTGACGCCCTGGTCGCCTACGGGGTGGACCTCCAGCGCTACGCGCTCAAGGAGGGCACCGACGCCGTCGGCCTGACCACCGAGGAGCACCACGTGCTCAGCCTCGAGGCGGTGGTCGGCGCCCCCTACTCCGCCGTGTTCGTGCGCCTGCCCTACGGCCTGCGCCACCGGGTGGCCTACCCGGACACGCGCAAGATGATCTACGACCCGATCGAGGAAGAGGGCTCCCTCGCCAGCAGCGAACCCCAGGCCACGCCCCGCGACGCCATCGAGGGGCGAGGCATCGAAGGCATCTGGATCGGCGCCCGTGGCGTGCCCTTCTCCGAGACCCGGGGCAACCAGAGCACCTGGGTCGTCGAGCTCGCCTACCGCTTCGGCGACCGGACCAGCATCTGGACAGTGGACGACGCCGGCGTGCGAGGCAGCGGCGTCGGCGCCCCGGCGCTGCAGGTGCGCACCGCCTTCTCCGGGCAGCGCAGCTCCCACCGGCCCTACCTCGAGGCCACCTTGCTCCAGACCGGCAGCATCGCCGTCGACCTGCAGGACAGCAGCGGCACCTCGGTGGGCCAGGCCTACGTCGCCCCCGCGAGCCAGGCCGCCGTCCTGGCTGGGGTCGAGGTGCTCACCCGGGAGACCGGCACCGGCTGGTTCGCCTTGGACTTCCGGACCCGGTTCGCCTACAGCTCCTACGCCGAGCTGCCGTCCGGCTTCTACCTGTCCGACGTGCTCGCCGACACCGACGGCCTGCTCGTCACCCGCTCCGAGCACCTCACCATGAGCGGCGGCATGGGCTTCCGCTGGCAGCTCTTCAAGTACCTGCGCCTGGGGCTCGGCGCAGAGCTCGACGTGCACACGCCCTACCGCATCGAGCACCCCTACCCGATCAAGGCCGGGTGGGACTCGGTCGGCGTGAGGGTCCAGGCGGACCTGCGGTTCATGATCCGCTGAGCTCCCGCTCCAGCGCCACGAGGCGCTGGTAGGCCTCGCGCTTGGACACGCCCCAACGCTCCGCCAGCACGGCGGCCACGCCCTTGAGGCCCCGACCGGGCTCGGCGGGCGTGTCCTCGGGCGGTGGCGCCCCGGGCCCGATCACCAGCACGACCTCTCCCTTCACCTGCTCGCGGCCGGCGAGGTCCTCGGCCAGCGCCGGGAGCGGCAGGCGCAGGAGCTCCTCGTGGCGCTTGGTGAGCTCCCGGCACAGGCAGGCCTCCCGATCCGGCAGCAGCTCTGCGGCCCGCTGGACCAGGCCCGCCACCCGCTGGGGGCTCTCGGTGAGCACCAGCGTGCCCGGCAGCCGCCCGGCCGTGGTGAGGAACCGGCGCTGGGCGCCCGCCTTGCGCGGGGGGAAGCCCAGGAAGTGGTATGGCACTCCCGAGAAGCCCGCCGCGGCCACGGCGGAGCCCACCGCGCTGCCCCCAGGCACCAGCGTGACCGGCAGGCCGGCACGGTGGCAGGCGGCGACCAGCAGGGCCCCCGGGTCGGACACCCCGGGCAGGCCGGCGTCGCTGACCAGCAGGACCGACTCGCCGCGGGCCACCCGGTCGACCAGGCCGGGGACCCGGGCCGCCTCGTCGTGGGCGCGGTAGCTCACCAGCTGCGGCGCCTCGATGCCGAGCGCGGCGTAGAGGCGCCGGGTCACCCGGGTGTCCTCGGCCGCGACCACGTCGGCCGCCCCCAGGGCCTCGCGCAGCCGCGGCGAGACATCCCCCAGGTTGCCCAACGGGGTGGCGGCGATGACCAGGGGCATCAGACCGGGTCGTCGTAGAGCTGCACGGTCCAGCCGGCGGGGCCCGGCTCGACCCAGGCGAGCATCAGGCAGATCTCGTCGTAGGGGTCCTCGTGGTCCTGGAGCCACGCATCGGCCGCACGCTCCAGGCGGTCCAGCTTGCGCCCGGTGATGGCTTCGAGTCCCACCGGGTCATCGGGCTTGCGCAGCTTCACCTCGACCACCCGGAGCTGGCCCGCCCGGGCGACGACCAGGTCCAGCTCGCCGGCCGCGCCACGCCAGCGGCGGTCGAGCACACGCCAGCCGAGGCCCGCGAGGTGCTCGGCCACGAACGACTCCGCGGCCTCGCCAGCGGCGACGGCCGCGCGGCGGGCCGCGGTGTTGGAGGACACGAGAAGCAGGACTGGCTCAGGCCTGGGTCTGCTTCTTCTTCCGCTTGTCCTTCTTGTTCTTGCGCCGGCCTTCCTTCTTGCCCTGGGCGCTCTGGAACTCCTTGATCTCCTTCAGGCGGGCAGACTTGCCCCGGCGATCGCGGAGGTAGTAGAGCTTGGCCCGACGGACCCGGTGGCGGCTCTTGATCTCGACCTTCTCGACCACCGGGGCGTGGAGCGGGAAGATCCGCTCGACGCCGACGCCATTGCTGATCTTGCGGACCGTGATGGTCTCGCGCGTGCCGCCGTGCTTCTTGGCGATGACGGTGCCTTCGAAGACCTGGATTCGGGACTTGTCGCCCTCGACGATGCGGACGTGAACGCGGACGGTGTCCCCGATCTTGACGCCGGGGGCGGTGGCGCCGGCCAGCAGGTCCTTCTCGAGCTCAGCGATGTTCGTGGTCATGACGGAATCTCTCGGTCAGCCGCGGGTGCCGTTCACCCGCAGGGCTTGGAACCGCCGCCGAGTAACGCCCGCGTCGGGGCGGGTCAACCGTCTGAGTCGGCCAGCGCGTCCAGCAGGGGCTCGGGCGGCAGGAGGTCCGGCCGGGTCGCGGCCGTGCGGGCAAGCGCCTGGGCCTGTCGCCAGGCGTCGATGGCCGCGTGGTGGCCACTGAGCAGGACCTCCGGCACCTCCCGGTCTCGCCAGGACCGGGGTCGCGTGTACTGCGGGTACTCCAGCAGGCCCGAGGAGAAGGACTCGTCGCGAGCGCTCTCGGCGTCGCCGAGCACCCCGGGCACCAGGCGCCCGACCGCCTCCACGACGACCAGCGCAGGCAGCTCCCCGCCCGTGAGCACGTAGTCCCCGACCGAGACCAGGCCGTCCACCAGCCCCTCGATCCGGGCATCCACGCCCTCGTAGTGACCACAGACCAGCACCAGCTGGGAGACCTGGGCCAGCGCCTCCGCCCGGGCCTGGTCGAAGCGGGGTCCCGCCGGCGAGGTCAGGAGTGTCACCGAGCCCGGGCCGCGCACGGCTTCGATGGCTCGGGCCAGGACGTCCACCCGCAGGACCATGCCTGCACCACCGCCGTAGGGCGTGTCGTCGATCTGGCGGTGCCGGCCCTCGGCGTGGTCCCGCAGGTCATGGACCCGGATGTCCAGGACCCCGGCATCGCGGGCCCGCTTGAGGATGGAGTGCTCCAGCGGCCCGGCGACCATGCCCGGGTGGGCGGAGAGGATGTCGAGCCTCATCGGTCCACCGCGTCGTCAGCGACCACGGCGCGGCCCCCAGGCACGTCCACGGACAGGAACACCTCGGCCAGGGCCGGCAGGAAGTGCTCGTCCTCGCCTCGCACCACCCACACGTCCACGGCCCCGCTGTCGTGGATCTCCGCCAGCGTGCCCAGGGCCCGCCCGCTCTCCGTCTCCACCGCCAGGCCCAGCAGCTCGTGGTGGTAGTACTCGTTGGATTCGGTCTGCGGCAGCGCGGCCTTGGCGATCACGAGCTCGAAGCCCATGAGCGCCCGGGCCTCCTCGCGATCGCGCAGGCCGTCGATTCGCCCCAGGACACGGCCCCCGGCGCCGGGCCGCGAGCGCAGCCCCGCCCGCCGTCGGGTCCCGTCCGGGGCGACCAGGGTCACCGGGCGACCCGCTGCGAACAGCTGGGACTCCCGGTTGTGGAGGTGGAGGCGGACCTCGCCGCGCACCCCGAAGATCCCGACGATGAAGCCCAGGGAGACCTCGTCCGGTCTCGCCTGGGAGGGCTTCCGCAGGGGTCTACTCTTCGGACGAGGCCGAGGAGGTGCCGTTGTCGAGCAGCTCCACCACGGCCTTGCGGCGGCCGGACGCGGCGGCCACGACGGCGCGGAGGTGCTGGAGGGTCGAGCCGTCTTCGCCCTTGACCAGGTCCAGGTCCTCGGCATTGACGGACAGCTCGAACATCACCGAGGCGTCGCCCTCGACGGTGTTGACGGAGACGTCGTCGGGGTGATCGACGAGGCCACGGACCACGTAGGTGACAAGCTCTTCCATCAGGAGGCCTCCGCCTCGGTGGCCGTGCTGCGGGCCCGGGTGATCAGGCTGGCGACGGTCTCGGAGGGCTGGGCGCCCACGGACAGCCAGTGGTCCACGCGCTCGAGGTCGACCTTGAGGACCAGGGGGTCCCGCATGGGGTCGTAGTAGCCGAGCTGCTCGATGAAGCGACCGTCCCGGGGGGACCTCGAGTCGGCGGCGACGATCCGGTAGAAGGGCTTCTTCTTGGCGCCGCGACGGGTCAGGCGAAGGCGAACCATGGTGTTCTCACTCAGGGAAGACGTGAAGGCCGCCGCTCCTATCCGCTGGTCCTGCGCCCGGCAAGGGAGAGTCCGGGCGGGCGCAGCCCGCGGAGGCGCGACAGCGCCGACCGGCCGCCGCAGCCGGGAGCGTCCGGCGTCCGGGACGAATGCAGCACAGGGCCCGGAGGGCCCGACCACGCAGAGCACGGACGCCGGTGAAGCGGAGGCGGAGGCGGCCGTCCCGCGGGCCGAGGGCGAAGGCGAGCGGCAGCGAGCCCGGCCACTTGGCCCCCGGATTCAGAGGGGCATGCAGCCGTGCTTCTTCGGCGGGTTGTCGTCGCGCTTGTTCTCGAGCGAGTCGAAGGCCTCGACCAGCCGGGCCCGGGTCTCCTCGGGGCGCAGGACCTCGTCGACATACCCCAGGACCGCGGCCTGGTAGGGGTTCGCGAAGCGCTCCTTGTACTCGGCGACCAGCGCCGCCCGGGTGGCTTCGGGGTCGTCCGCCGCGGCGAGCTCCCGACGGTAGATGATGTTCACGGCACCGTCGGAGCCCATGACCGCGATCTCGGCGGTGGGGTAGGCGAAGTTCATGTCCGCCCGGATGTGCTTGCTGTTCATCACGCAGTAGGCCCCGCCGTAGGCCTTGCGGGTGATCAGCGTGACCCGCGGCACGGTGGCCTCGGCGAAGGCGTAGAGGAGCTTGGCCCCGTGCTTGATGATGCCGCCGTACTCCTGGGCCGTCCCGGGCAGGAAGCCCGGCACGTCCTCGACGGCCAGCAGCGGGATGTTGAAGGCATCGCAGAACCGCACGAAGCGGGCGGCCTTCAGGCTGGCGTCGATGTCGAGCACCCCGGCCAGGTGGGCCGGCTGGTTGGCGACCACCCCCACCGACCGACCGCCGAGCCTCAGGAACCCGACCACCACGTTCATCGCGTAGGCGCCGTGGACCTCGAGGAAGTGATGGTCGTCGGCGATCGCCGTCAGCAGGTCCTTGATGTCGTAGGGCTTGTTCGGGTTGGTGGGCACCAGCTCCACCAGCTCGGGGCAGGCGCGGGTGGTCGGATCCTCGGTGGGCTTGCGCGGCGCCTCTTCGAGGTTGTTCTGGGGCACGAAGGACAACAGCTCCCGCAGCAGCGCCAGGCAGGCGTGCTCGTCGGGGGCGACGAAGTGCGCGACGCCGCTCTTCGACGCGTGCGTGTTGGCGCCTCCGAGCTCTTCCTTGGTGACCTCTTCGTGGGTGACGGTCTTGATGACGTCGGGGCCGGTCACGAACAT
>CAYFPX010000304.1:0-7206 GCA_964344945.1 uncultured Enterobacterales bacterium | reverse complement strand
CAGCCGTCCAGGTCGGCGTCGTGGTCCGAGGCGCCGTCGCAGTCCTGGTCCAGGCCGTCGTACCAGGTCTCGGAGGCGGAGGGACTCACGTCGCTGCGGTTGTCGTCACAGTCGTCGCCGCCGAGGGCCGGGTGCTCGTGTCCGTCGTCGTCGCCGTCCGGGTCGACCTGGCCGGTGACGACCACCTCCACGGCCTCGCCGTCGTCGGGCGTCAAGGTCAGGGTGGTCTCCGACGGATCGAGGGACGCCACCGGGTTGAACCAGATGGTCAGGTCGACCGCCTCCGCCGGGGCCAGGGACAGCGTGTGTTGGGAGAGCTGGAAGGTGTCGTCGTCCGTGCTGAGGGAGAGGTCGATGCCCAGGCGCTGATCACCGCTGTTGGCCACCCGGAGCACGCCCTCGCCACGGGTGTGGTACGGCGTGTCGGGCACCGCCACGGCCTCGCTGTCCAGGGTCATGACGCCGTGGGGGGTGAGCCTCGCCACGTGGCCCTGGGTGCAGCCGGCCAGAGCGAGCGCCAGGGGAGTCATCGGGGCCATGCGACGGGAGTATAGCCGCGGGCTCGTGCGGGGGGTCCGACAGAGGCAGAATGTCCGAGAATATAGATTATGTTCAATGCGTCATAGACCGTGTCGCCCTGGACCAGCGGTGTCCCGCTGAGATCCGGGTAGCGGCGGGAGCGACCGGGCCCTCCGTGTCAAAGATGGTGAGACACCGGCCCCCGCGGAACCCTACGTCCGGTGTCAGGGGCTCGCCAGGCGCCTGCTCGTGTGCACTCCTACCAGCGAGCGTGGTGAATCATGTAGCCTGCGCCGGCAGCCGAGCTGGAGCCAGGGGCCCCAATCAAGAACTCGGGGTAGGTATCGCCGTCCATGTCGGAAGTGGCGGAGACCGAGGTACCTGCAGCATCCTGGCTGTTCTCGCCGGTGAGCTTGACGTCGGCGGAGGACAGCGACGCGGAACCAGATACCGGACCGAGGTAGAGATACGCGGCGCCGGCGAGCAGACCTCCAGTGGCCTCTTGATTGGCGCCGACCAAGATGTCGCCCTTGCCGTCCTGGTCGGCGTCCACGCCACCGTGGACCGAATAGCCAGCGTGGTCGTATTGTGCCTCACCCTCGAGTGTTGCATCTGCAGTGGACAGGAGGCTGATGGTGCCAGTGACTGGACCTAGCACAAGGTAGGCCGCCCCTGCCTCGGTAATGACCCCGGAGACGTCCCGCTGCCAGGCACCTATCAGTACATCCTCGTACCCGTCCCCATTCACGTCTCCGGCCCCGGAGACCGCCCGACCTGTCTGATCCGAACCCGCAGCACCTTCAAAGGTGGCATCGGCCACAGCGTCCAACTGTCCGCTGCTAGCTCCGGTCGCGGCAAGAAGGAGGTAGGCGCCCCCAGCTGGGGAGCCGGACGCATTCTCGAGCCCCCCCGCCCCAATGACGAGATCCTCCAGCCCATCCCCGTCCACGTCGCCGGCTAGGGCCACAGCGTCCCCAACCGCCTCGGAGTCCTGTTTTCCCGTCCACTTGGCTGACGCGACGGTCCCTACCGTTCCGTCTGCGGTGACTGGGCCCAGGAGAAGGTAGGCAGCTCCGCTGCTCGTTCCGTAGGAGTCCTCCAGCTTTGCGCTCAGGAGGAGGTCGGCGGTGCCGTCCCCGTCGAAGTCACCTGCAGAGGCGACTCCGAACGAGAAGAGGTCCCCGGTGGCTTCACCAGCAAATGTCAGGTCTGCCGTCGTCGAGGGACCACTGCTTGCCGGACCGCCAAAGACATAGACCTCACCCGTCGATCCAGACACGCCTTGAGCCCCCACGACGAAGTCCGCAGTCCTCGGCGTTGTCCACGGTGCCCGAGGGCTGGTCACAGGAGACGGTGGGATCGTCCGGATCGCCGAAGCCGTCCTCGTCGTCGTCGGCCCACCACATCGAGGCGTCGATGGCGCTGGACTCGTCGATCTGCTCGTCACAGTCGTCGTCGGCACCATCACAGGTCTCGTCGGCGCCGGGGTAGGTCGTGGCCTCCGTGTCGTCGCAGTCCCCCGACTCGCGGACCGCACCGGAGACCTCCTCACAGCTTGTGAGCTTGAACTCCTCGCTGCCGAAGCCGTCGCCGTCGGCGTCGCCATACCAGAGGGTGTCGGGGTTCAGCGAGGCGTCGGTGTCGTCGCAGTCGTCGGCGTTGTCGCTGAAGCCGACGGGCTGGGAGCAGGCCTCGACGGAGACAGCCGGATCGCCGTAGGTGTCTCGATCGGCGTCCTGGTACCAGGTGCGCGGGTTCGCGGCGCCCTCCGGGTCGACCACTCCGTCGCAGTCGTTGTCGAGGTCGTCGCAGACCTCGACGGCGTCGGGGTGGATCGCGGGGTCGTGGTCGTCGCAGTCGCCCGTGGCCACGATGGTGCCGTTGTCGCAGCCGTCGTCGGCGTAGTCGTCCTTCCACGCGTGGCTGGCGTAGCCGTCGGCGTCCTGGTCCAGCAGAGCAGCACGGACGGCACAGTAGTCGTCGCGGGTGGCGAGGCAGCCCGTCAGCAGGCCCACGGCCGACAACGCGACGATGCGACGAAACCCGACGACCATCACGCCTCCTCACGAACCCTACGGTCGTCCTCCAGCGGGGTCGCCGACCTCACTCCTGGAGGAGAGAGGATGGTCAAGATGTCACGCCGCGGGCCCGTTGTCACGTAGCCGTTCAGACCCCTGGTCGAGCTCGTGATCGAGCCGTGGAACTCATGGTGCATGACGACCACGAGGAAGTCCCTGGAGCAGAAGATGGGAGAGCGCGGTGGAGGAGCTGGTCCGCGAGCACCTGGCTGCTTGCGAGGCGGCGGCTGCGGAGGGGGCGCGCGCCGCCTTCCGCCGGGCCTCGAAGTCCTCACGGCGCAAGTCGGTGCGCTCGCCATCGCCCCGCCGTTCTCGGGAGGAACTCGCGGCTCTCGAAGAGCACGCTAGTCGGAGAACGGCGCGAAGACGCTGTCCGACCCGTCCGGGTCCCAGATCGTCTTCGGCTCCGGCACCACCAGGCTCATCAGGCGACCGGCGTTGGTCACCACGATCGCCTGGCGGTCCGAGAGCAGTGGCGCGACGGTCACGCCGTCGAGCATCAGGTCCGGGTCCCAGCGCCAGGTCTCCAGGCCGCTGTCCGGATCGATCAGGTAGAGCGTGCCGTCGCTGCTGCCCACGAGCAGACCCGCGGGTGTCAGCTGGGGCCGGGTCAGCGCACCGGTGGTCTGGCTGTCCCAGACCCACAGGACCTCGCCGTCGAGCTCGGTGATGGCGCGGAGCCGGCCGTCGGTGCCGCCGTGGTACAGCAGGCCGTCGTGAGGGGTCGGCACGGTGGCGCTGCCGACACCCTCGAGGCGCCAGCGCACGTTGCGGGTGGCCAGGTCGACCGCCACCAGGGGCTCGCTGAACCCGCCCACATAGACCGTGTCACCCTGGACCAGCGGTGTCCCGATGAGATCCGGGTAGCGGCCCTCGCCCACCCGGCGCTCCCAGGTGACCTGGCCGTCGGACTGGCGCAGGGAGACCAGGTTGCCGTCGGAGAACCCGAGCAGGATCTGATCACCCTGGATGGTCGGGCTCGGGGCGCCGTACAGGGTCAGGTCCGAGGTCCGGGTGGGATCGGCCGGCCGCGCGTAGCGCCAGATCAGCTCGCCAGAGGCGGCGTCGAGGGCGTAGACGGTGTCGTCGACGTTGGAGACGTAGAGGGTGCCGTCGTGCAGGGTCGGCGTGGAGGCGATCGGGGCGCCGCCGAAGTGGAGCCAGCGCTCGCCGTCGCCGTCGGACGAGGCCCGGTGGGTGTAGCCGCCCAGGTCGCAGTAGATCAGGTCGCCTTCGAGGGTCAGGACCTGGGACTGGACCGGGCCCTTGGCGGCGTAGCGGCCGTGCACGGCGCCGGTGACCGGGTGGACCTGGTAGACGACGTCGTTGCTGTCCTGGCCGAGGTAGAGCCAGGTGCCGTCGGTGGCCGGGCGGCTGCGCTCGGTGTGGGTGGCGCTCATGCCGGGGCGCCCCGGGAGCACCCGCATCCAGTCGAGCACCGGCGCTTCGGCGAAGGCTCCGCCGTGGTCCAGCGGCAGCTCCCCGTGGGTGCCCTGGTCGCCGATCCACGCGCCACTCTTGAGCGTCGCCAGGATCAGCGACAAGGAGATGACGTCCACCGGATGGTCCTCAGCCGCCGTTGGCGGCGGTGGTCTCGGAGGCGACCGGGAGTCGCGCCCGGCGCGGGCTGGTCGGGAAGCGCTCCTCGAATTCGGCCGTGACGGCTGCCAGGTTCGCGGTGTCGCCCTGGCCGTCGTAGGCGGTGGCGAGGTCCAGGAGCGCCCGCTCGGCCAGGTAGTCGCGCTGGTGGTCGGCGATGGCGCGGTACAGGGTGATGGCCTCGGCCGCGCGGCCCTCGGCCATGTGGATGCTGGCGAGCCCGTTGCGTGCGGCGTAGCCGATCACACCGTCGTCCTCGGTCTCGAGAGCAGCCTCGTAGGCGGCCACGGCGGCGGTGTTGTCGCCCAGGCGCACGTGGGTGGTGGCGGCCTTGATCCAGGCGTCGGCCCCGGGGGCGCCGCTGCCCTCGGCGCCCTGCTTGCCATAGAACTCCGCCGCCTTCTCGAGGATGGCGGTCTGGGTCGGCGAGGTGGGCGCGGAGAGGTCGACGTAGCCGGGGTCGTCTTCGGAGAGCTTCTTGTCGATCAGGGCGACCTGGTAGCTGGTCTCCCGCAGGCCCTTGGTGACATACCAGTCGACGAAGCCGTAGATCAGGATGACGCCGAGCAGGGCCAGGACGATGGCCACGCCGTGCTTCCAGTAGCCGAGGAGCAGGTTCCGGGCCTGCATCTCCAGCTGGAAGAGGACGTCGGTCTCCTCCTGCTGGGTCGGGTCGAGGATCGGGTCGTCGTTCCGCTCGGCCACTGTCGCGTCTCGGTCGAATGGGGGCTGCCCCACCTAACGACCGGTCCTTGACCGGGCCAGAGGGGGGCCGGTACAACCTCCCCGTCGCATGCGGCATTCCCAACTACCCGTCCTCTGCTGCGCCTTGCTGGCCGTGGTCCTCTCGCCGGGCTGCGACGGCTGGCCTCGCCACGCGCACCTGCCCCAGGACACGGCCGACGCCGTGCTCCCCGGCTCGGTCCTGCCCAACGAGGTGACCTGGCTCGACGGCGGCACCGTGGTCGTGCCCACCCTGGCGCCAGGCCCGGTCGGCGAGCTTCCCCTGGGAGTCGGCCTGACCTGGGAGCACGACCTGGTCGGCAGCGGGCACCTGGTGGGGGAGCCGCTGCCCCAGGATCCCGACACCGGCTGTGGGCTGACCTCGGACCACCCGCCGGAGGAGCGCGGCGCGTACCGGGGCCAGACGGACTGGATCGGGCTGGCGCCGGGCGAGGTGGGCACCCTCTGCGCCACGGTCTCCTTCGAGGATCCCAGCGTGGGCGCGGACCTGTTGGTCTACGACCTCTCCAGCTGTGGGGTGCCTCAGGGGCCCTGGCGGGATCCCGACAGCGACGCTGTCCTGGGCCTGGACGGGGAGGACTCGCGCACCGCCTGGCGCCTCCCGGTGGTGGCTGGGGCCCCGCTGGGGATCGCCGTGACCGCCGCCGCCCCAGACGACGCCGAGGCGATCGTCACCTACCGGCTCGCCGTGGCCCTGGTGCCCCGCGCCCTCGACGGGCTCGACGGCGAGTGTCCCCTGCCCCCGGCGGACCTGTGATCGCGCTCTGGTGCTGGCTTGGGCTGGCCGCGGCAGCGGAGTACCGCGAGGTCGAGCTCGCGGACGGCCGCTTGTTGACCGCCGAGCTGCTGGGCATGGACGGCGAGACCATCGTGGTGGAGCTGCCCCAGGGGCGCGCGAGTTGGCCCCTCACGGCGATCCAGGACCTGCGACCGGCCACCGCCGAGGCCTACGCGAGCCAGCCGGCCTGGACCGCGCTCGTGCTGCCGCTGGCCGCCGACGCGGAGCTGACGGAGCTGGCGGCCGACGCCGAGCGCCGGATCCAGGCGCTCCTGCCCCGAGTGCCCGCCCTCGAGGTCTGGGACCGCGGGGCCCTGGGCGAGCGGCTGGGACCGGCCGAGACCGAGGCCCTCGCGGCCTGCGGTGCCGACGCGGTCTGCGCGCTGGAGGCCCTGGGTCCCCTGGCCCCGGAGCTGGTGATCGGGGCGGAGCTGGTGTCGGAGACAGCAGGCGAGCCCCCGATCCTTCGCCTCGCCAGCGGCTTCGCCAGTGCGCCGCTCGCCGCCCGGCAGGTGAGGGTCCCCTACCCCGCCGGCGAGCCCGGCCTGGACGCTCAGGTCATGGCCGGCCTCTACCCGCTGCTGCACCTGGACCCGGATCGCTTCCTGCTCGCGGAGCTGGCCACCTACGTGGTCCCGGGAGAACCCGTGGCCCCGCCGCCGCCACCGGAGCCCCCGCCGCAATTCCGCCTGGCCGAGGCCCGGGGGCTCGGATGGATCCCGGTGCCAGGGCTGCCCAGTGCCGTCCAGGGGCGCCCGCGGGAGGCCGCCGTGGCGGCCGCGGTGGTCCTGCCCGGCACGGCGGCGATGGTCTATGTCGCGGGCTGGTCCACCTGGCACCGGCGCCAGCTCTGGCTCGCTGGCCTCGGCAGCTACGCGGTGCTGAGCGTGGCGGTCAACCAGCTGCTCCTGTCGCGCAACACCGACCGGCCTGCCCGCCTGGGGGTGGCGCCGTTAGAAGGCGGGGCAGCCGTCACGGCGACGGTCCAGGTCCCCTGAGAGGCTCCCCATGGGCGTCAATCCCTTCATTGACGAGCCGGCCCCGCCACCGCCCACGAAGTCCTACACCCTCACCGTGAGAGACGGCGCCGAGGTCACGACCATCGCCGTGGACCACCGGGACCTCCCAGACGGGCACGACGGTCACCCGGGCTCCCTGCTCCAGCTGCTCCTGGCCCACGACATCGACATCGACCACGCCTGCGGCGGGGTCGTCGCCTGCTCCACCTGCCACGTCTACGTCCGGCAGGGCTTCGACTCGGCCCCGGAGCCGATCGAGGAGGAGGAGGACATGCTGGACCTGGCCCCGGCGGTCAAGGACGACTCCCGGCTCTCCTGCCAGTGCGTGCCGGACGGCTCGGTGGACGTGGTGGTCGAGCTTCCGACCTGGAACCGGAACGAGGTCTCCGAGGACCACTAGTGTCCTGTCTCAGGAGTTCGTGGACACTCACTTGCCCTCGCCACGCCTGGCGGCCCGCTCTCGCGTTGA
>CAYFPX010000303.1:3798-7212 GCA_964344945.1 uncultured Enterobacterales bacterium | reverse complement strand
GGCGGGAGAAGATCTCCTCGATCTGCTCCTCCACCCGGTAGCGGGCGAACATCGGCACCTTGTGGGTGTAGGGGTGCAGCGCCTTCTTGCTGCGCGGCATCACCCGGCGGAAGTAGGCCTCCGCCTTGGTCACCGCCAGCTCGTCGTCGATGAGGATCCGCTCGATCTTGTTGTCGTAGTAGTCGCGCAGCATGCGCACGACCACGCGCTGGAGGGCCTGGTGGCTCACGACGACAGGCCCTTCTCGAGTCGCGCGAATCCCGGCCGACACGCCGCCAGCGGGTTGCGCTCGCACTCGAACACCACCGCCTTCAGGTTCGGCAGCGTCGGCACCAGCTCCTCGTAGAGCGCCCACGTCTCGGGCAGCACCTCGGGGGTGTGGTCGTCCTCGATCCAGTGCCAGCCCTTGGCGCTCCGAGGCATCCCGCCCGCTACGTGCACCTCGACCACCCGGTCGCGGGGCAGGGCGTCCAGGCCGTCTCGCAGGTCGTGACCTGTGGCCTGCTGGTAGATGACCAGGTGGGCCAGGTCCAGCAGCAGGCCCGTGTCGGCCCGGTCGGCCACCCGGGCGAAGAACTCCAGCAGGTGGAGGTCGCCCAGGAACACGGCGCCGGGCGGATTCTCGGGCAGGACTTCCCGGCCGGTCGCTTCGCGCAGTGCCACGATGCCTTCGGCCAGGGCCGTGGCCGCGTCGTCGGTCAGGATCGGGGGCAGCAGGAGCATGCTGCCGCGCTCCCGGGGCCCGAAGTGCCACAGGCCCGCGTCGCCGCAGAGCCACGCCGGCTTCAGCACCGCGATCGCGGCCCGGACCTGGTCGAGCCAGGGCTCGTCCAGGTCCTCGGGCTCGTCCAGGTTCACGTCGAGGAAGTGGTACGTGGTGGGCCAGAGCTGGTCGGCCCACGCTCGGGCGACCGGGTCCAGGCCCTTGGCCGTCTCGACCCCCACCTCCAGGAACCCTCCCCACGCCGGGTGCTCCCGGCGCAGCTGGACCACGTCCAGGGTCTCGGCGCTCGCGGCGCCGTACTCGGTGGACACGCCCAGGCCCAGCTTCGGCAGCTGCCGGACCCGGCTCGAGAAGCTCATCGCGCCGTGCACCCGCCGGCGGTGTCCGCCAGAAAACCCTTCAGCCGGCCGAAGTAGGTGGTCAGGCCCACGTGCTCGGGGATGCCGATGTCGGCGATGCCGTGGTGGGCGCCTTCGACCTCCCAGAACTCCTTGGGGCCCTGGACCGTCTCGTAGACGTCGTGCTCGTCCTCGACGGAGAACACGTGGTCCTCAGTGCCGATCATCACGAACGTGGCGCCGGTCCACCCCGCCAGCCGGTCGGTGTTCTCCAGGCCGCCGCTGGACAGCATCGAGCCGCCGTAGCTGGTGCCCGTGTTCGCCGTGGTCATGGGGCCGAGGCCGGTGAAGCCGGTCTCCCAGATCAGGGCACACGCGGGCTGGTGGAGGACCATCTCCGTGGCGGGGATGCCGCCGAGGCTGTAGGCGTAGATCACCACCTGGTGGTCCTCGATGCCTTGTGCGGCCACGAATTCGCGCACGAGCCGGGCGTCGGCCAGGAATTGTTCGGTGGAGGGGGCCGTCTCCGGCATCGACTTGCCGTAGCCGCGGTAGTCCCAGGCCACCACGTTGAAGCCCGCTTCCACCAGGAAGCGCACCCGGGGGGCGTAGTGTTCCAGGCCCGCGTAGTTGCCGTGGTTGTAGATGACCGTCAGGTCCTTGGCCGCCGTGTCTTCACCGTGGCTGTAGAACCAGTAGGTGTCGAGCTCGCCCAGGCCGTCGTCGGTCTCCAGCAGCACCCGGGTGAACTCGCCTTCGAGCACCGGTCGCACGGTCTCGCCGCTGGCGACCGTGTCGCCGATCCAGGCGTAGTCCTTCTCCCAGTCGTAGGGTTCGTCGCAGCTCAGGCAGATCCCGTCCCAGTCCGGGTCCAACTGGGTGTCTTCGCAGGTCTGTTCGCCCACGGTCGAGCAGTGCACGTTGTTGTGCACGAAGCCGTCGAGGGTGATGCAGCCGCTCAGGGCCATCCACGCGATCACTCGCCACCTCCCAGGGTCACGGCCACCCCCGCGTTCACCCCGACCGCGCCGCGGCCCGGGCTGATCCACTTGATGTTGCTGGCTTCGGGCAGGGCGTTGATCCCGTGCCAGCGGCCTTCGAGCTGGAGGCGCACGCGGTCGCTCTTCGGCGCCAGCTGAACGCCCACGAACGGGCTCACCAGGAGACCCGGGTTGCGGAAGTCGATGGCTTCGGCGGCGCCGAAGTAGACCAGGCTCGCCTGGCCCAGCTCGTAGCTCGCCGTGAGCTCCACCTGGGTGGCGAACCACCACTCCCGCTCGGCCTTCGTGCGGTCGAAGGCGTTGGTGTAGACGTACACTCGGTCGCTCACGCTCAAGGCGGGTCGCCAGCCCTGCTGGTCGAGCACCAGCCAGCTGGCGCCCACGTGCACGCCGGCCTGGCCGAAGGCGATGGCCGTGAGGTTCAGGCCGTAGTTCACGTCCAGCTCGCGGTCCAGCAGCAGCGGCAGGCCGCTGCGGCCCTCGATCACCGCGTTGGGCAGGGGCAGGACCAGGCCGGCGGCTGCGAGCATCGGGCCGCCGACAGTGAGGCCCACGGCGTGGGTGCCTGGGGACTGTGGCCGCGCGCCGTTCATCACGCCGCAGCCGGTCAGGAGCCCGGTCAGGAGGAGGGGAGACATGGGCGCCATTTAACCGGGGTCCCGGTAGACTTGGCCTCTGAGGTGTGACGATGTCCTGGCCCCTCGCCCTCCTGCTTGCCCTCTCTGCCTGTCGGAACGACGACACCGGCGACTCCGCGGACACCGGCACGGTCCTCGGCACCACCGACTCCGTCGTGGAGACCGGGACGCCCACGGACTCGGCTCCCGTGGATGCCGACCAGGACGGCGTCACCGCGGCCGAGGACTGCGACGACACCGATCCAGCCGTGTTCCCCGGAGCGCACGAGCTCTGCAATGGCTTCGACGACGACTGCGACGGGCTGGTCGACGACGCCGATCCCGACCTGGTCGACCCCACCACCTGGTGGCTCGACGCAGACGCTGACGGTCACGGGGGAGACGCCTTCTCCCAGGACGCCTGCGAGGCGCCCTCGGGCTTCTCCGCCACCTCCGACGACTGCGACGACGACGACCCCAGCGTGCATCCCGGGGCCGAGGAGACCGACTGCACCGATCCCGTCGACTACAACTGCGACGGCTCCACCGGCTACGCCGATGTGGACGGCGATGGTCACCCCGCCTGCACCGAGTGCGACGACTCCGCCGCCGAGGTGAACCCGGAGGCCACCGAGACCTGCAACCACGTCGACGACGACTGTGACGGCCTGACCGACGACGACGACCCCTCGATCGAGGGCCAGTCGACCTTCTACACCGACAGCGACGCCGAC
>CAYFPX010000303.1:1093-3788 GCA_964344945.1 uncultured Enterobacterales bacterium | reverse complement strand
GCTTCGGCGATCCCGCCGCCGCCGTCCTGGCCTGCTTCGAGCCCGACGCCGCCGTCGCCGACGCCACCGACTGCGACGACACCTCCGCCGCCGTGAACCCCGACGCCACCGAGACCTGCAACACCGTCGACGACGACTGCGACGGCCTTGTAGACGACGACGACCCCGACGTCACCGGCACCACCACCTGGTACGTCGACGGCGACGGAGACGGCGTCGGCTGGCACGGGGTGTCCGTCGAGGCCTGCGAGGCGCCCGCCAACCACGTCGCCTCCAGCGGTGACTGCGACGACGGCGATGCCAGCGCCTACCCCGGCGGCACCGAGACCTGTGATGGTGCCCCCACCTGGTACGCGGACAGTGATGGAGACGGCTACGGCGACCCCACCACCTCGGTGACCGACTGCGAGGCGCCCTCGGGGCATGTCTCTTCCTCTTCGGACTGCGACGACAGCGATCCCACGGCCCATCCCGGTGGTGAGGAACTCTGTGACGGCGCAGACGACGACTGCGACTTCATCGTCGACGAGGACGCCGCGGACGCGCCCAGCTGGTACGCGGACATCGACGGCGATGGTCACGGCGACGCCTCCTCCTCCGTCGCCTCCTGCAGTGCGCCCAGCGGTCACGTCGCTGCGGCGGACGACTGCGACGACTCCGACGCCGCCATCAGCCCCAGCGCTGCCGAGGTCTGCAACGGGGTCGACGACGACTGCAACGGCTGGACCGACGACGACGATCCAGGTGTGACCGATGCCACCGTCTACTACCTGGACCACGACGGCGACGGCTACGGCGACCCCGATCACGCCGTCGCCGCTTGCAGTGTGCCCTCCGGCTACGTCTCCGACGCCACCGACTGCGACGACCTCTCCGTCACCACCCATCCCGGGGCCCACGACCCCTGCGATGGGGTCGACGACAACTGCTCCGGCGACGAGTCCGACGCCAGCGGTGGGACTACCTGGTATGCCGACGCGGACGGCGACGGCGCGGGCGACGCCTCTGTGTTCACCGAGTCGTGCATCGCGCCTTCTGGCTACGTCGCGGACAGCAGCGACTGCGACGACACCGATGCCTCCGTCACCACCTGCTGGGCCTCTTGTCGGGACATCCTCGACGCGGGCGGGAGCAGCGGGGACGGGGTCTACTCCCTCGACCCCTGCGGTGACGGCACCACCTCGGACTTCTACTGCGACATGACCTATGACGGCGGTGGCTGGACCGTGGCGGGCTGGCAGGACTCCGCGGCGACCACCTCGCTCGGCCTGTCGGTCCGCAATGGGGCAGGGGACAGCGACTTCTCCGTCGATCTCAGCTGTGTTCCCTACGACGAGATCGGTGTCTTCAACCAGCTCGACGGCACCTGGTTCACCCAGACCTACACGCCGGACACCTGGGCCGAGACCACCACGAACCTGGTCATCGGTTCGGCGGGGGACGCCTTCAAGCACGGCACCTATGGTCCGTCGGACAGCCAGATCATGATGGGCTGTGTCGACTACACCTACGGGGGTGGGACCTATGTGGAGTATGCCTGTGACAGTGACGGGACCGCGTCGGCCAAGGGTCACCTGGCGGACTATGCGGGGGAGTACTGTTCGGGTGCGCGGCTCGACTACACCTGGGCCTGGAGCGACGGCGCCAGCTGCTCCTACCGGGGGACTTCGTACACCTGGGGGTATGCCCTGAGGTGATGCGCTACTCGCGGTTCTTCGTCACGATGATGCGTGTCGTCGGTGTGGCGGTTGTGGTGTCCTGGGTCACATTCAGCATCTCCCAGGTCAGGCCGACGGCGTTCTGGTTGTTGATGATCAGGCTCGGTTCATCGGCGTGGACGTTGTCCAGGATCATCAGGCCGGGCTGGTGGGGGACTCTGTTGCGGTACCAGGCCATCACCTGCTCGACCGGGTCCTTGGTGTTGTAGATGGCGCTGATCGTGGTGCGGGCCGTCTCGGTACAGCCCGGGTAGAGGGGCAGTCCGAAGATGCTGTCGCCGGTGGTCGCTCTCTGGACCTCCATGACCTGTGCGTTCGGGGACAGGACCAGCATGCGGCCGATGGGGCTCACGGAGATCGAGACCCTGGACAGGGGGGACTCCTCGTCGCTGAACTGCATGCCACCGGCGAACCGGGTCGGCCCGTACCTGCCCAGGTGGTGTTCGTAGAAGTTCATCAGCGCTTCTGCACTGTGTTCGGTCTCGAAGACCACGGCCGCGGGGCTGCTGCTGGTGAGGGACACGCCTGCGGGGACCGGGACGCCGCGCCAGGGCTTGCCCGACTTCAGCACGCCCGGGGTTGTCGGTGGGGACCTCGGGGGCTCCGGCTCGGGCTCGGGGGGTGTTGGTTCGGTCTTCGTCTCGGTCTTCGTCTCGGTCTTCGACCGGGTGGTGGACTTGGCTGTGTTCGTCTCGGACTTCTTCGTCTTGTCCGGAGGTGGCTTCTCGGTCTCCGTGGGCTCGTCCGGTGTCGTCTCGGTGGCCGTGGCTGCTGCGGGTTCCGTTGGGGTCACGGGGGCGGCTTGGACGGCTGGCCCTGCAGGGGCCGGCTCGGTGGGGCGTGCCAGGTAGACGCCTGCGCCGGCGCCCAGGGCGACGAAGGCCACGGCGGCCACCGCCAGCAGTGCCCAGGGGGGTCTGGGGGCGACGGGTTCCACCGCTGGTTCGGCGGTGTCGGGCGGATCGGTGTGGGCTGGG
>CAYFPX010000303.1:815-1075 GCA_964344945.1 uncultured Enterobacterales bacterium | reverse complement strand
TGTCCGGTTCCAGGGTGCCGGTGATGAAGGTCGGGTCGGCGGCCGAGGGAGTGGGTGCGATGTCTCGGTCGAGGATCGAGGCGTCGAAGGTCTCGGCTTCGGGGATGCGGACCGGTGCGGTGGAGGCCATGGACGGTGTGGGTGCGTTGCGCAGGTGGTCGGGCAGGTCGCGCAGGGCGGTGCGGATCCCCTCCTCCACCACCGGGTGGTAGAAGGGCATCTTCAGCGCGGTCTCGACGTCCATGCGCTGCAGATGCCCT
>CAYFPX010000303.1:0-805 GCA_964344945.1 uncultured Enterobacterales bacterium | reverse complement strand
CGGTGCGGACCTCTCGCTGGAGCTCGGCGGCGCTCTGGAAGCGGTCGTCGGGGTTCTTCTCCACCAGTCTGGCGAGCAGGCGCTCGGTGCGGGGCTGGAGGGGGAGGTCGGGGCGGGTCGCCCGGGGGCTCTGGATGGGCTGTGTGGCGTGCTTGACCAGGTAGTCGACGGCGCTGTCGGTCTCGCCGAATGGGTGTTCGCCGGTGAGCATCACCCACAGCATCACGCCCAGGCTGTACAGGTCGGCGCGTGCGTCGGCCTTCTTGCCCCGGGCTTGTTCGGGGGCCATGTATCGGGGCGTGCCGAACACGCTGCCGGTCTTCGTCAGGCCGGCTTCACCGTCGTTGGCGATCCGTGCGATGCCGAAGTCCAGGACCTTCACGTAGTCCGCGTTGCCGTGCCGGTTGGCGAGCATCACGTTCTCGGGCTTCAGGTCCCGGTGGACGAGTCCGGCGCCGTGGGCTTCGATCAGCGCCGCGCACATCTGGTCCAGGACCTTGAGCGCGCGGGCTTCCGGGAAGGGGCCCTGGTGTTGGAGGGCCGCGGCCAGGTCGAGGCCGTCGACGTACTCCATGGCCAGGTAGAGCTGTCCGGAGTCGGTGGTGCCGAACACGTGGACCTGGACCACGTGGGGGTGGTTCAGGCGTGCGACGGCCTTGGCTTCGCGCTTGAAGCGCTCGACGGCGGTGGGGCTCCCGGCGGTGAGCTCCGGGTGGAGCACCTTGACCACCACCGGTCGTTCCATGTCGATCTGCTCGGCCAGGTAGACCGCGCCCATGCCACCGGCGCCGAGCTGGCGCTGGAT
>CAYFPX010000302.1:0-7313 GCA_964344945.1 uncultured Enterobacterales bacterium | reverse complement strand
CCGACACCGACACCGACACCGACACCGACACCCTCCCGGAAGGCCCGAACGACACCTACGCCCAGACCGCCTGCGACCTGTTCGGCGGCTCCCCGACCAACATGGTCCAGTCGTCCAAGACCGAGGCCGACCCCGGCCAGGCGCTGATCGCGCCGTCGATGACCGACAACCACGCGATCCAGCGCGAGACCGACACCGACGACGCCTGGGTGACCCTCGAGATCAGCGACTGGTCGGTCAACATCCGCGTCTTCATGCCCGAGACCGCGACCTACACCGTGCACGGCTCCAACGCCGACCTGGAGCTCAAGCGTGAGCTCTCCAACAACGGCGCCTGCCCGGACGCCGGCATCACCGACCAGATGTGGCGGGTCCACAACTGGGGCAACTACAAGCTCGAGATCCACGGCGAGAGCGCCGCGCCCCTGAAGCTCACCTTCATCCAGGAAGAGTAGGAGTAGGCCGTGTGGCTCGCGGGGCTGCTCGCCTGTACCAGCGGCCCGCCTGCGGTGGACAGCGACACCGGCGAGGCCGGCTGGTCCTGGGACCTGCCGGCGTGGATGCCCGCGCCCGAGGTGCCCGCGGACAACCCGATGTCCGCGGAGAAGGTCGCGCTGGGCCGGGTCCTGTTCTACGACTTCCAGCTCTCGATCAACGGGGCGCGTTCCTGCGGCATCTGCCACGAGGACCGCAAGGGCTGGACCGACGGCTTCATCAAGGCCGTCGGGGCCTTCGGGGACCGCCACACCCGGAACACGCCGAGCGTGCTCAACGTGGCCTGGCGGGACCCCCTGACCTGGCTCGCCCCCGACACCCACCTGCTCGAGGAGCAGTTCCTGGGGCCGCTGACCGGGACCACGCCCATCGAGCTGGGCATGGGCGGCAACGAGGACGTGCTGCTGGGTCGCCTGGAGACCTTCGACCCCTACCCGGACCTCTTCGCGGCGGCCTGGCCCCAGGACCCGGACCCGATCAGCGTCGACCACCTGGGCGACGCCCTGGCCAGCTTCGAGCGCAGCCTGATCGCCCTGGACAGCCCCTACGACCGCTGGCTCAGCGGCGAGGCCGACGCGCTCACCGACGCCCAGGAGCGCGGCCGCGCCTTGTTCTTCGGGGAGCGCCTGGGCTGCGGCGAGTGTCACAGCGGGCCCCTGCTCGACCGCGCCCTCGGTCCAGACGGCGAGCCCGAGGCCGAGGCCGGCTTCTACAACACCGGGCTCTACGACCTGGACGGCGCCGGCAGCTACCCGCCAGACGACCCGGGCCTCGTCGCCCTCACCGGCGATCCCGCCGACACCGGCCGCTTCCGGGTTCCCAGCCTGAGGCACGTGGTCGACACGCCCCCCTACAACCACGACGGCACCACCGACTCCCTGAGCGACCTGCTGGACAACTACGCCCGCGGAGGTCGGCACGTCACGGGCGGCGCCTACCCAGGAGACGGCGCCGACAACCCCTACAAGGACCCGCGCCTCGCCGGCTTCGAGTTCAGCGGAGACGAGAAGTCCGACGTGCTGGCGTTCTTCGAGGCCCTCAGCGACCCGATCTGGCTGGAGGGCGGCGACGCCACGGACCCCTTCTGCCGCGACGAGGACACGGCCCTGTCCGACTGCATCGTGCCCCGGGACCTGGAGGTGGACGACGTAGAGGACCGTTGACAGCCTCGACCCAAAGGGTGAGCCTGAACCGATGTGGGCCGTCCTGCTCCTCCCCGCCTGCCTCACCGGACCCGGCGACGCCGAGCCGGCCGCGCCCCTGGTGCAGCTCGAGGACCCGGGCCCGCGGAACGTCCTGATGGTCACCGTCGACACCCTCCGGCGCGACGCCCTGGGCCGCTACGGCGGCCCCGACACGCCGTTCCTGGACACCCTGCTCGCGGACAGCGTCACCTTCGACGACCACCTGAGCTGCAGCAACTGGACCTACAGCTCCCTGCTCTGCGCGCTGAGCTGCGAGACCCCCCTGGACCTGGGCTTCCTGCCCCTCCATGGCGGCGGCGCCCAGCCCCTGCCCAGCGACGTCACGCTCCTGGCGGAGCGGCTCACCGACCAGGGCTACGCCACCGGCTCGGTCACGGCCTCGCCCTTCCTGGGTCCCCGGTACGGCACCCACCGGGGCTACGGCGTGAACCTGGTCGAGGAGCACGCACCGGCCGAGGACCTGGTGCTGCCCGCCCTGGTCACCCTCTCCGAGCTCCAGGAGTCCGGCCAGCCCTGGTTCCTGCACGTCTGGGTCACCGATCCCCACGTGCCCTACAACCCGCCGGCTGACCTGGCACCGGACCCCGCCGGCCTGCCCGAGGTCCCCTGGGACCTGCGCACCACCCGCGGCTTCGCCGACATGCGCGACGCCTGGAAGGAGCTCGACGATCAGGGCCGCAGCGATGCCCTGACCTGGCTCGAGGTCCTCTACGCCGCCGAGGTCCAGGCCACCGACCGGGCCCTCGGGGACCTGTGGGACGCCGCCCGCGCCCTCGGCGCCCTGGACGACACCCTCACCGTGCTCTGGAGCGACCACGGCGAGCAATTCGCGGAGCACAACCAGTTCAGCCACGGCGGCTCGCTGCATCGCGAGGAGACCGCCGCGGTGATGGCCTTCCACCACCCGGCGCTCTCCCCCGTGGCCTGGTCCGGCCCCACCACCCACACCGACCTGGTGCCCACCCTGTTCCGAGCGCTGGACCTGCCCGACTGGAGCCACTGCCAGGGCTGGGAGGCAGGCCTGGCCCCCGACACCCGCCTGCGCAGCGGCGTGCGCTACCAGGACACCAGCGACCCGCTCCAGCTCATCGACCAGGACGACTTCCGCCTGCTGTACGACTGGGGCGGAAGCCTGGAGCTGTTCGACGGCCTGGAGGACCCGGGAGAGCTGGTCGACGTGGCCGACCGCGAGCGCCAGCGCATGGGGCTGCTCACGGACCAGCTCACCCACTACGTCGACCAGCTGGACGCCCTGCAGGACGTCCACCACCCCGGCGGCCTCGACGATTGAGCGACCGCCACCCGGTCCTGATCACCCAGTGCCTCCAGAACGACTTCCTGGAGCCCCTGGCGCCCCACCAGTCCACCCCGAACCGGCTGCACGTCGGCCGGGTCGAGGCTCGCCGCCTGATCGGTGCGGAGGCCGAGCGCGGCCCGGTGATGCAGGTGCTGCGGTGGGCCCGCGAGCAGCCTCTCGAAGCCCTGGACGTGGTCCACATCCGCGACTGGCACGACGGCAGCGACCCCCGCCAGGCGGCCCACCTGGCCATGTTCGGCCCCCACTGCCTGCGCGGCACCCGCGGCGCCGAGCTGGTCCAGGGCCTGGGCGACGAGGTCACGGACCTGCCGAACGAGCGCTTCGTCGACGCCCTGACCCTCAACGACTTCGTCGACACCACCCTGGAGGCGGAGCTCCGGGAGATCCAGGACCGGGTCGGCAAGTCCCTTCGTGTCGGAGTCATCGGGGTGTGGACCGAGGCCAAGGTCACCTTCCTGCTCTACGAGCTGGCCACCCGCCTGGGCCTGCGGGATCTCGCGACCTGCTCCGCCCTCACCGCCAGTGCTTCCCGCAGCCAACACTTCATCGCCCTGGACCAGGTCCGCAAGATCCTGGGTGTGCGGGTCCTCGACAGCCTGGGGGAGTTCACCGAGTGGCTGCAGCCAGGCGGGTCCACCCAGACCGTGCGGCCGTCCCTCCAGGGAGTCGGCCCCCGGATCACCTGCGACCCCGAGCTGGCGGCCGACGACGCGCTGTTGGTCGACTTCCTCTACCGGGACGCCCGCCGGGTCACCCTGGAGCCGCTGACCGGGGGCTTCTCCGGGGCCTTCGTCTTTCGGGTTCGCAGCTACGACGCCTACGGCCACGAGCAGGCCCCCACGGTGCTCAAGCTCGGTCCCCGGGACCTGATCGCCCGGGAGCGCGTGGCCTTCGAGCGGGTCGAGGCGGTGCTGGGTAACGACGCCCCGAGCCTGCGGGGCTTCGCCGACCTGTCGGAGCGGGCGGGCCTGAAGTTCGCCTTCGCCTCGATGGGCGCCGGCCGCGTGCGCACCCTGGAGGACCTCTACACCGCGGGGGACCTGGGCGACGAAGCCTTCGCCGACCTGCTGGATCGGGTCTTCGACGACGTCCTGGGCCGGTTCACCCGGGCGGCGGTGGTGGAGCCGATCAACTACGCGAGCGCCTACACCTTCTCCCCGGACCAGGCCGAGGGCGTGCGGACTCGGGTCGAGGCCCTGATGCCCGGCCACGGCGGGCGCCTGGTCTTCCCCGGCGGCTACGCCGTGCCGGACCCCGCGGACTTCTACCGGGACGTGGTGCCCGAGGCCCTGGCCCGGTCCCACGGTGAGCACCGGGTCGCCTGGGTCCACGGGGACCTGAACGGTGCCAACGTGCTGGTCGACGGCCGCGGCAACACCTGGATCATCGACTTCCTGCACACCGCCCGGAAGCCGGTCTTCACCGACCTGGTCAAGCTCGAGAACGACCTGCTCTACCTGATGACCCCCCTGGAGAGCGAGGGCGAGCTGGCCGAGGCCCTGTGCATCACCAAGGCCCTGCGCCGGGTCCAGGACCTGGCCGCGCCACTGCCCGAGCACCTGCCGGGCCTCACTCGCCCCGCCCTGCGGCGGTGCTGGCGCAGCCTGGGCATCCTGCGGACCCACGTCGCGCGGGCCTGCGGCTCGGACCGGGACCCCCTGAGCTACGGCTGGGGCCGCCTCCGCTATGCCGTGCACACCCTGTTCTTCGGCCAGGCCAGCCCTCTGCAGAAGCGCTGGGCCCTGGCCACGGCCGGCGGACTGACCGAAGACCTGGCCCGGGCCCACGAGGCGTCGAAGGTCCTGCGCATCGACTGGCTCGACGCCGACGCCCTGGGCACCCCCGGCGGCCTGGGCCTGACGATCTGCCCGGGACGCCAGGACCGTGGCCGCAGCCTGGCCGCGGACCTGGACACCTGCGCAGAGGCCGGGGTGCGCCGTGTCCTGACCCTGCTGACCGACCCCGAGCTGGAGCGGCTCGGGGTCCAGGACCTGCCACGAGCCTGTGCGGAGCGGGACCTGGGCTGGCACCTGCACCCGATCCGAGACCAGGGCGTGCCGAGCCTGGAGGCCATGGACGGGCTGGTCGCCAGCACTCTGGGGGCGCTGGGGGCCGGCGAGCCGGTCCTGGTGCACTGCATGGGCGGCCTGGGCCGCTCCGGCACCCTGGCCGCCTGTGTCCTGGTCGCCCAGGGCCACGCGCCGGAGCTGGCGATCCAGTGGGTCCGCCAGGCTCGGGGGCCGCGGGCGGTCGAGGTGGAAGCCCAGGAGGACTTCGTGCGGCGCTTCGCGGCCCGACTTGCGCAGGTCCCCCACCAGTGAGACGCCGGGGACACAGGTCGCTCGCCACGCCGGATCTCGGAGTGGACGGAGTCGGCGGGGGGAGCCTGCGCTTCTGATCGGCCTGATCCCCCGAGTGGGTCCAGCTCGGGGGATCATGCCGATGAGATAGGGATCGGGCACCTGAGGAGGTGCCATGTCCCTCGACCTGCTCAACACCGGTCTCCGCAACGACGTCGCTGCGCTCACAGCCGAGGGCCGCGCCAAGGCCCCTGAGCGCGTGATCGTCGACTACTCCCCGCCCCAGGGTGAGCGCGGCCCCCGCTACAAGCTCGCGGGACACGGCGACAAGCCCTTCATCCGCATGAACAGCAACAGCTACCTGTCGCTGTCCCACCACCCCAGCGTGATCGCCGCCGCCGACGCCGCGACCCACCGCTTCGGCGCCGGCCCCGGCGCCGTGCGCTTCATCGACGGCACCTTCCAGCCCCACGTCGACCTCGAGCAGCGCATCGCCGCCTACATGGGCCGGCCCGCCGCCAAGATCTTCAACAGCGCCTACACCACCAACCTGGGCCTGGCCCTGGCCCTGCAGAACAAGAAGACCTTCTGGGTCGGCGACGCCCTGAACCACAACTGCATCATCCGGGCGATGCGCATCGCCAACGTGCCCCGGGAGAACAAGGCGATCTTCCGGCACAACGACATGGACCACCTGGCCGAGTGCGTGGCGGGCATCCCGGACCACATCGAGCGGGTGATCGTGATCTTCGACGGCGTGTTCTCCATGCGCGGCGACCACGCGCCCATCGCCGCGATCAACGCCGTGCTCGCAGACCACCGAGGCCGCTTCGAGGAGGGCCTGGTCACGGTCGTCGACGACTCCCACGGCATCGGGGCCTTCGGCGCCACCGGTCGCGGCACGGAAGAGGTCGCCGGCGCCCAGGTCGACATCTCCGTCGGCACCTTCGGCAAGGCCTTCGGGGTCAACGGCGGCTTCGTCTGCGCCAGCCCCGAGGTGGTCGAGGCGATCCGCCAGAAGGCCGACACCTACATCTACACGAACCCCCTGAGCGCAGCCGACGCCGCGGCGGCCAAGGCCGCGGTCGACGTGGCCGACTCCGACGAGGGCCGCCGCCGGCTGGCCCACGTCCAGGCCCGCATCGCCCAGTTCCGGCAGGGCATCGCCGCCCTGGGCCTGGAGACCATCCCCGGCACCCACCCGGTCACGCCGCTGATGGTCCGCGACACCGAGAAGACCCGCCGCATGGTCGACGGCTTCACCGACGGCGGTGTGCTGGTGGTCGGGCTGAACTACCCGGTGGTGCCCGAGGGCGACCAGACCATCCGCTTCCAGGTCAACGCAGCGCACACGGCGGAGGACATCGACGAGGTGCTGGGGGTGCTGGAGCGCCTCCGCTGATCACCCCGGCCCGGTGATGTGCAGGCTGTAGCTGTCCGCCCAGGGGTGGGTCGCCGCCTTGACCACCACCAGGACCTCCTGCCCCTCATCGAGGGCGACCTCGACCCGAGCCTCCTCGAAGGTCTTGTAGGCGCAGTCCAGCTCAGTGCCGCCGCAGCTGTCGAAGACCGCGACGGCCAGGGTGCCGGCGCCGTCGGCGTTGACCTCGAAGGTCCAGGTGCCGGCGCCTGGCGCGGTCCAGGCCCAGCCCTGGTCCCCCGCGGCGTCCTCGAAGGCGCAGCCCAGCACGTGGTCGCCCTGGACGTCGACGGTGGTGCCCGTGGCCGCGGCCGCGCCGGTGGTGGAGCCCAGGTCGAAGTCCTCGCAGATCACGCAGGCCGCCTCGGCTGCGCAGTCCGGGTCCTCGCAGTCGGTCAGGCCGTCGCCGTCCTCGTCGCCGCCGTCGTCACAGGTGCGCTCGAGGCCGCTGGTCTCCTGCTGGCCAGTGGCCCGGATCTCGTAGTTGCCAGGGAGGTCGTAGGTGATCAGCTCCTCCCAGCTGTAGGGCGCGGCGGTGGCGTTGGACCACCAGTTCGAGCCGTCCTCGGTGGGCG
>CAYFPX010000301.1:0-7347 GCA_964344945.1 uncultured Enterobacterales bacterium | reverse complement strand
CCAGCAGGCGCTGGGCGTAGACCGTGATCTTCAGCATCCACTGCTTCATGTTCCGGCGCTCGACCGGGTCGCCGGTCTCGACGTACTTGCCGTCCTGGACCTCTTCGTTGCTCAGGACGGTGCCCTGGGCGGGGCACCAGTTGACCGGCACCTCGGCCAGGTACGCCAGGCCCTGCTCGTGGAGCTTCAGGAAGATCCACTGGGTCCAGCGGTAGTAGTCGGGCTCGCTGGTGCGGACCTCGCGGTTCCAGTCGTAGCTGAAGCCCAGCGCCTTGAGCTGCTCGGTGAAGTAGGCGCAGTTCTTCTCGGTGACCGGCAGCGGGTGGGTGTCGTTGCGCAGGGCGTAGCGCTCGGCGGGCAGCCCGAAGCTGTCGAAGCCCATCGGGTGCAGCACGTTCACGCCGTTCATGCGCTTGTAGCGGCAGATGATGTCGACCGCGGTGTACGACTCCGGGTGGCCCACGTGCAGGCCGGCGCCAGACGGGTACGGGAACATGACCAGCCCGTAGAACTTGGGCTTGTCGGTGTCCGTGGGGGTCCGGAAGGTCTGGTGCTCCTCCCAGTAGGCCTGCCACCTGGGCTCGAAGGATGAGGGGTCGTACTTCATGACGCGTCTCCAGCCGCCTGCTCTGGGCGGCTGCCTCATCTAACAAGCGCCCGTGCCGGCGCTGGGGACCCGACAGGGTTTCCGGACCGAGCCGCGCGAGGCGATCCCGGCACCTGTCGGAGAGGCCGCGTAGCGGCCGGTGCCGACGAGGGAGCGGGCCGAAGCCCGTGACCGAGGAGGCGCTCCATCAGGTGCCGGGAGCGTCCGCGCGGTGAAGGGAGGAGACCCGGTCGGGTCCCGCAGACGCGTTGGTGACGCTCTACGCCGCCCGGCGCAGGGCCTCGACCGGCCGCGCGGCGGCCCGACCCAGCAGGCGGCCCAGATCGGCGGAGACCTCGTCCAGCTCGTGCTCGCGCCAGGGCAGCACCGCGGCGGCACAGACGAGCAGGGTGCCGAGGGAGGCGATCGCGGCGGAAGTGAAGAGAAGGTCCATCAGCTCGGGGCTCATTGCAGGGTCCTCTTGTCTGAACAGGTGTTCAGGTTACCGTACGCCTGTACAGGTGTCAATCCCACCTGTCCACCCAGCGTCTGGATCCCTGAAGCGTGCTCTCGGGGGGTCATGACGCTATCTTTCCCGCCGCACCGACCAAAAACTGTCCGCTATCCTTGACGGGGCAAGCATGTACCTCAACAAGTCCCAGAAGATGGTCAAGATCGTCGAGCTCATGCAGCGTCGCGGCGGCATCCGGGCCGACGAGCTGCGGGATCGCTTCGAGCTCGATGCCCGCACCTTCCGCCGCTACCTGGCGGACCTGAAGGGCCTGGGGCTGCCGGTCATCGACGAGGGCCAGCTGGAGCAGCGGACGGTGTCCATGGATCCGTCCTACCGCCGCACCGGCGTCCAGCTGACCCTGGCCGAGGTGCTCTCCCTCCACTTCGGGCGCAAGCTCTTCAACTTCCTCGAGGGCACCCAGTTCGCCGCGGACATGGACGACGCCATCGAGCGCCTCAGCCCGGCCATCGCCCGCGCCCACGCCGAGCTGGCCACGGATCTGGACGCCAAGTTCCTGGCCATCCCCGAGCACGCCAAGGACTACCGGGCCAGCGGCGACCTGCTCGACGAGCTGATCACCGCCCTGATCTACGACAACCCGGCCCGGGCCGAGTACACCAAGGCCTCGGGGCTGAGCGGCCACTACGAGCTCGAGCCGCTCACCCTCGCCACCTACCGCCAGGGCCTCTACCTGTTCGCCCGGGATCGGTCCGACGATCGGATCAAGACCTTTGCGGTCGAGCGCTTCCTGCGCTTCTCGCGACTGCGCATGGAGAAGTTCGTGCCCCCGCGAGGCTACGACCCAGAGGCTCTGGTGCGCGACGCCTTCGGCATCATCTCGGCCGAGGCGGTCGCCGTCGAGGCCCTCTTCGACCCGAGCGTGGCGTTCTACATCGGCGAGCGGGTCTGGCACCCCTCCCAGCACCTCGAGGTCCTGGCCGACGGCCGCGCCCGCCTGTTCATGCAGGTGGGCATCACCCAGGAGCTGGTCCGCTGGCTGCTGTCCTTCGCGGGCGATGTCGAGATCGTCGGCCCGCCGGCGCTCAAGGAGCGCGTCCGCGAACACCACGCCCGAGCAGCGGCGCGGCTGGCCTGAGGTGCGGCTGTTCGATCCCCACAGCTGGCCGGTCCACCGGGACCCCGCCGACCCCTTCGACGGCGCCAGCACCCTGCCCGACGCCGACGCCAGCTGGGAGGACCACCGGTCGTGGGCGCGCCCTGCCCTGCCGGACCAGGAGACCTGGGCGGCGATCGACCTGCGCTGGCAGCAGCTGGCTTGGCAGGTCCTGCGGGGCGAGCGGGCGTGGGGCGATCCGGAGCTGGCGGCCGCCGCCGGGGCCCTGGGGCTGATCGGGCCTCGGAAGCACGACCGCCGCCCCCTGCCGGTCGCGCCCTGGGACCCGCCCCTGGCCCTCCAGGTCGACCTGGTCGAGAACCACGCTCCGGACCTGCCCGAAGCCGCCCTGGACTTCGTGCTGGGACCCTACGGTGAGCTCTCGCCGTCGCCAGCCCTGCGCCGCCTCGCCGCCGCTGTGATGCTCTTCTCCAAGGTGCACAGCCACGGCCGCAGCACCGTCGACGTGTGGGGCCGGGACGCCGACCGCCCGACCCTGGCCCAGCGTCGGGGCCTCAAGTCCCTCGGCCGCGCGCCGGCTTGTCTCTGGCGGGTCGAGGCCGAGCGCTGGTCGCCCCTGCTCCCGCTGATGCCCGGCGCCGTGCCCTCCGGGCCCGTGGCCGGGTCCGTCACCCCCCTGGTCCCGGGTCCGACCCCGGTCGCCGTCGCCCGGGTGGTGCCCCAGGCCGACGGCCGCTGGGTCGCCCACACCGCCCTGGGACTGCCCGAGGCCCCTCCCCGTGACCTGCTGCTGCGCCGCCTGACCCTGGCCCTGCAGCGGGTGCGCCGCCAGAACCGCCGGGCCACGTGGGAGGATGTCCTGCGGGCCCGGGCCCCGCTGCTGTACCGGATCTGTGCCACCTGGACCGCCGCCGCGCGGGAGGACGCATGACCCCGCTGATCGCGCTGACCCTGCTGGCCTGCGGCGAGGGCGACCTGGCCGTCGAGCCCGTGGCTCTGTCCTGGGGCGAGGTCGACTTCCAGACCCACGCCTGCATGGACTGTCTCTGCGACGAGGGCTGCCAGCCCCGAGAGCTGGCCCTGACCAACGCCGGCGACGCCGACCTGAAGCTGGACCTGCCCCTGGGGGTCGACCCCCACCTCTGCCCCTTCGGCTACGACGGCAGCCAGGCCCTGGACCTGGGCACCCTGGAGCCCGACGCCACCTTCACGCTCACCCTGTCCGTCTGCCACTACGATCCGGGCGAGCGCGACACCGAGGTCGAGGGCACCATCGACCTGGAGACCGACGGCGTGGACTCGGTGATCCGGGTGCCGTTCAGCTTCACGCCGATCCGCAACATCGACAGCGGGCCCTCCGACTCCGGGTAGGAGGGTCCCGGAAGGCTCCTCCCCACAGGCGTGTCTGGGGGCCGGAACACGCTTTACGGCCGCCCCGGGGCCGCATATACGGGGGCCGCCGGAGTCTGGAGACGTCATGAAGACCGCCGTCGCGCTGGGTGCCCTCGGGGCCGCGCTGTTGAGCCCCGTGGCCGAGGCCGCCACCTGCAAGTCCCAGCTGATCAAGGCCGAGAAGGCCGAGGGTGCGGCTGTGGTCCAGGCCTACGCCAACCTCATGAGGTGCGATGCGGACATCGCCGCCCAGAGCTTCGAGAAGGTCATGCAGAACGCCGGCGACGCGGAGTCCCTGGTGGGCCTGTCGATGATCGCCATCGACGCCGACAAGTGGAACCCGGTCTGGGGCATGCTCGGCAAGATCTCCGACTACGGCGCCCAGGCCGACGTCGCCTGGCTCATCGGCGAGAAGTGCGTCGACAACGAGAAGGTCGGCAACTTCCTCCAGGGCGCCTACTTCGGCCTGCGGGACATCGACTTCGCCCGCTGGGACGACGCGCTGATCTCCTGCACCTCCGAGAGCTTCGAGACCTGGATGGTCGGCAAGGTCGAGGATCCGCCCGACAAGCTCTTCGACGACAAGTGGAACGCGGTGGTGACCGCCTTCGTCGAGAAGAAGAAGGCCGACTCCCTGCCCCACCTGGCCACCAGCGCCATCAAGGCCGCGCAGATCGGCGGCCCCTACGAGGCCATCCTCCAGCACATGGACGCCGCGGTCCAGCCGGGCCTGGGTGAGGAGATGCCACCGGCCCACAAGGCCGCCCTGGCCGATGCCCTGAGCACCGTGGCCAAGGGCGTGACCCCGGAGCAGGCCCGCTCCGTCGCCGACCGACTGGCCAACAGCGGGTCCGAAGAGGCCGCGGCGGCCCTGTTGCCGACCATCTACCCGGACCGGGTCCAGGGCGGCGGTGGCTTCCACTACGGCGCTGTCTCCGTCGAGCTGGCGGACTGCAAGGGCACCCAGAGCGCCTTCCTGCACGTGGCCATCGTCCAGGACCCGGGCACCCGCTACCTGGTGCAGACCGCCATCGACGGCCCGATGCGCGGGGTGAAGCCCAAGCTGGGCAAGTGCTCGGCCGCCGACGGCGACTGGCCGGTCTACGTGACCGAAGCGCCGATCCAGGGCAAGGGCGACGTGGAGACGCTGGTCGACTCGATCAGCGAGCAGTGGGCGAGCAAGGGCTACGAGGTGAAGCGCAAGGACGAGAAGCCGGTGGTGCTGGACTGACCACGGCGAACCTCAGCGCCTCCGCAGCTTCCTCAGCAGCCCGACCACCTTCTTCCGCCGGCTCCGCACGCCGTCCACGACCGCGTGGGAGAGCTCTTCGACCTCGTGCAGTCGCTCCCTGGCTCGGCGCAGCCGGGGATCCAATTCCAGGGCTTCTCTCAGGTGCTGGGAGGCCTTGTCCCGCTCGCTGTGGGTCAGGGCGATGCGGGCCAGCTCCATGTGGGCGCGGGCCCGGCGAGCCGGATCCTCGTCCTCCATCAGCTGGCGCTGGAGCGCGTCGACTCGATCGTCGTCCCTCATCCGTCGAGCTCCGCGACGACAGCGTCCAGCAGCTGCACACAGCTGCGGGACACGATCCCGTAGACCTCGTCGAAGGCCGATCGCCCCCGGGCCCAGGGATCCGGCACGTCCTGGCCGCCCTGGGGGTCGAAGTCCCGGAGCAGGCGCACGACGAGGTCGGGGCGCCCGGTGTCTCGGCGCGTAGTGCGCGCGTTGCTCCGGTCCATGCAGACGATCCAGCCGAACTGGTCGGCGTCGCCGCGCCGGAGCTGTCGGGCGCGGTGGCCGGAGAGGTCGAGGCCGTGGCGACGGGCGACGTCGACGCTGCCCGGGTCGGCGCCACCGCCCACGTGCCAGGCCCCGGTGCCGCAGGAGTCGACCCGGATCCGGGCCGTGAGACCCCGCTGGTCGACCAGGTGCTGGAAGATCACGTGGGCCAACGGAGAGCGGCAGATGTTGCCGAGGCACACGAACAAGACGCTGGTGGTTCTTCCTGATCCGCCCATGTCAGACGGTTAACGGGAGCGCCCACGCCGGGCTGGCACATCCCTTGCTAAGTCAAGGGATGCCGATGCTGAGCCCCTGGAGCTGAAGATGGCCCGTTCGCTGGATGCCCGACACACCGAGGACCTGGGCACCTCCACCCTGTTCAACGTGTTCCTGCTCATCGCCCTGGGCGTGATGGTGCTGGCCATGTTCAGCAGCGCAGCCTCCGCGGGCGACGCCGTCACCGCGGTGCAGATCTCCATTCCGTAGATCGCGATCTACTTCATGTAGATTTCGGGGACCCGCCGCACGGAGACCCGAGCGGATAGGATCGGCTCCCTCCACGGGCCTGCCGAATGTCGGATCGCTCCTCCATCCTCGTCGTCGATGCTGACGCGGCCCACGTCCACGGGATCTCGCAGCTGCTCGGCACCGGGACCTGGGAGGTCCTGCCGGCGTGGTCCTTGAACGAGGCCGTACAGACCCTGCACGAGCACCGGCCCGACGTGGTCCTGCTGTCCCTGGACCTGCCGGACACCGACCCCGAGCGCTCCCTGTCCCGCATCGGCCGACGCTTCCCCGGCGTGCCGGTGGTGACCTACGGGCGGTCTCCGACGACCGCGGCGGTGGTCGCTGCGATGCGCCGGGGTGCGGTCGACGTGCTGCCCTGGCCCCCGGATCCAGCGGCCCTGCCCCGGGTGCTCCGCCGCACCCTGGAAGAAGCCGATCCCGAGACCGCCTACGTCGACGACGGCCGTCGCGGCCAGAAGCGCGTGGACTTCTCCCAGATGCGCACGCGCAGCCCGCGCATGCTCGAGGTCTTCGACAAGGTGCGCGCGGTGGCCGGTACCGACGCCACGGTGCTGATCCGCGGCGAGACCGGCACCGGCAAGGAGCTGATCTCCCGGGCCATCCACGAGCGCAGCCGTCGCCAGGACAAGCCCTTCATCAGCGTCAACTGCGGCGCCTTCACCGAGTCGCTGCTGGAGAGCGAGCTCTTCGGCCACGAGCGGGGCAGCTTCACCGGCGCCGCCGGGCGCCGCCAGGGCGTCTTCGAGATGGCCGACGGCGGCACCCTCTTCCTCGACGAGCTCGGCGAGACCACCCTGAACGTCCAGGTGAACCTGCTGCGGGTGTTGGAGGAGATGGCCTTCCGCCGGGTGGGGGGTCACGATCGGGTGAGCGTCGACGTGCGGGTGGTGGCCGCCACCAACGTGGCTCTGGAGCAGGCGGTCCAGGCGGGCAAGTTCCGGGAGGATCTGTACTACCGGCTCAACGTCTTTCCGATCTTCCTGCCGCCTCTGCGGGAGCGCCGGACCGACATCCCGCTGCTGATGCGTCACTTCCTCGACGAAGCGGCCCAGCGCTTCGAGCGCCCCCCGGCCCCGACCATCTCGGTCGAGGCCCTCGAGGCCATCGTCGGCTACGCCTGGCCGGGCAACGTGCGGCAGCTGCGGGCTTTCTGCGAGCGCTGGGCGATCACCCACTCCGGCCAGATCCTCCAGGCGGACGAGCTGCCTGCGGCGATGGTGACGGGCGCGTCCGAGGCCGCCGGCATCGACCCCTTCAACATCGACAGCGACCAGCCCCTGTCCCACACCACGGAGCGCCTGCTCCACCAGGTCGAGCGCACCTACCTGCACCGGGTGTTGAAGCGCCACCGAGGCCACATGGAGGCCACGGCCCAAGCCGCGGGCATCACCCGGCGCACGCTGTACACCAAGATGAAGTCCTACGGCCTCGAGGCCGCCTCCTACCGCCAGAAGTGAGCCCCCCGATGCGCA